>JAUXWC010000186.1 GCA_030685025.1 Rhodoferax sp. | reverse complement strand
TGTTGTTGCACCTGGGCCAATTGGGCGCGGCTGCGGTCTTTGAGCCAGTCCGTGCCACCGTAAAGCGCCACGCCCACCAGCACCATTGCAGCGAGCACGATCAGGCTGCGACGGGCCAGCCAGAGGATACGTTGCTGGTCAGTCATGGCTGCCTCGCCACGGGGTTGGCGGGAGGGCTGGGAGTTGCCGGCGCAAGGACGCCCGGCAGGCTGAGGCACCAGGACAACGGCTTGTCCACGTCGGTGTTGCTGGCGCCACCGCTCAACGCGGCCTGGGGCATCTCCTTGGCGGGATCACGAACCAGGCTGACACCATCGAGCTTGCCCAGCGCGCTCGACAGGCTGCTCACCATCTGGGCGCGGGTGGTGGCGCGCTGCGCCTCGGGTGGTGTGATGTCGAAGCTGAGTTCAACCCGGCGCGCGGGAACCACGGCGGCACCGTCGGCGGCAGTTGGCTCAGCAGCGCCTGTGGGGTTGGGCGCGCCACCCGCGCAGGCCGGTCGGCCCGGCGGCAGCAGCCGCCAGCTCAGTTGCCCAAGGCGCACCGCCTCATGTCGGCCGACGATGGCTCCGAGCTGGTGCAATGGCCCCGCCAACGCGGGGGCTGAGAGAATTTCCTCGCGGTCCAGGGTGACGGCGCGGTGCACCACGTCGGCCGCCACGCCAAAGCCTTTCATTCTTTGTTCGGCCTCGGTCAATTGGACGGTCAAGCCCTGCAGGTCTGCTTGCGCCTGGGTCCGGCCAGCCTCGCTGGCAGCGATGGCGCGCAGATTGTCACTGGCCACCCAGACCGACAAACCGACCACCAGCACCGAGGCGCCGTAAGCAAGCTGGCGCCACTGCGACGCCACGAACTCCGCCCGGCGCGCCAGGGGCGCGAGTTGTCCCGGCGGTGACTTGATCGCAAGGTCAAACAGGGCAAAGCGCCAGTCATCAGGCTGCGACACCGACCACGGCGGGGGCAGCGCCAGCAGTTCCAGTTGGTCCGGTGCCAGCCGGGCCGCCATGGCATCGTCCCCACCCAACATCAGTACGCCGTGCCGGTGGGTGCCGCGTGCGAGTACGCGCGTGTTCTCCAAATGCCGCAAGGTGCGGACAATTTCTGCCGCTTGATCGTCCGCCAGCGTGACGCCCGCAATCAGTCGAGTAAGCACGGGCTCCCGATTCTTGATGACGACAATGCGCAAGGCATCGGGCCCCGGCAACGCCACAAACAACTCCGGCGGCAGCGTGGCTTTGCAGCCGATCTGGGCCAGCAACATGGAGGTCGTCCACACCCCCGCCAAAGGGCTGGCCAGCGTAGCCAGTGCCGCGTCGATACGTTGCGCTGCGTCCAGCCCCAGCAGGGATTGGCGAGGCGGCGCGATACGATCCATCAGTCCACCGACGTGCCTGACCGGCAGGCCGGTTCGGTAGGCCGTGTCCGGAAAACGATTGGCCACCTGGCGCGCAACAAAGGCCTGGCGGTCACGCCCGAAGATGCGGGGGATCTGGATCTCGGCAAAACCCTCTTCGGCCAGGTCCGTCACCACCCACACCGGCCCGCTGCTCGGCCCATCATGCGGCTGCCAGCCTTCGCGGCTCTGGCGCCAGAACTGCGAGCCGGAGGGGGTCAGATGAAGCACCGTCTTCATGCTTCAGGTCTTCATCTTGGAGATGGTGTCGTAGATCGGGCCGAGCACGGCCAGCATGATCCAACCCAGTATCAGCCCCATCAGCACGGTCAAGGCCGGCTCGATCATCGCCTGCACTTTGCCGACCGACTCGTCGATGTCACGCGTATAGAAATAGCTGATGTTGTTCAAGGCTGAATCCAGCGCCCCGGTGGACTCACCCACCTTGAGCATGCGGATGACCAGCGAGGGAAACAGCATTTCGGCGGCAAAACTCTCCGACAGCGCCGCGCCATTGATGACCCGCTCCCGCGCACGGCGCACCGCTTGCTGGATGACCACGTTGCTGGATATCTCCTGGCAATACACCAGACCCTCTATCAGGGGGATGCCAGTTCGGTACATCAGGGCGAAGGTGTCGGCAAAGCGCGCCAGGATCATCTTCTTGAGGATCGGACCGACGAAGGGAATGCCCAGTTGCGCCTGATGCAGGCGGTAACGCACACCGGGAAACGCCGCTGACAGCGCCAGCATCGCCATCACCAGCACCGGCGGGCTCGCCAGGATGAGCCACCAATAGTCCACGAAGAACTGGGACAGACCAATCAACAACCGGGTTTGAAGCGGAATGCCCTGCCCCATGTTCTTCAAAAAGCCCACCAACTGAGGAACCAGGTAGATCATCAGAAAGAACACCACGCCGCCAATGACCACCATCACAAAGCTCGGGTACATCAGGAGCTTCTTGGTTTGCGCGGCCATCTCATCCTGCCACTTGAGCGAGCGCACGATCTCCTTGAGCACGTCGGGCAACTGCCCGGTCACCTCGCCCGAGCGAATCAGGCTGATGACGGTGGGCGAGAACACGCCGGGGTACACCGCAACGGCTTCGCCAAAGGTGCTGCCGGCCTCGATTTTTTCAAACAAGCCACTGGCCAGGTCGCGGCTGTTGGGCGACTCGGACTCGTCCCGCAAATCGCCCAGTGCGGTAAGGATGGGCACGCCGGCGCGCACCAGCATTTCGAGCTGAAAAAAGAAGTCGATCACCTCGCGCCTGGGCATGCGCTTGACCATGCGTCGGCGTCCCGCCAGCGCCTTGGCTGAAATCAGGAACAGCCCAACCCGCTTGAGCTGCGCCTCCAGGTCAAGTTCGTGCAGGGCCTCCACCTGGCCCTTGTTGATTTGCCCATCGGCATTGGTGGCGCGAAACTGGTAGAGCGCCATCAGCCGATCAACTCCGTGAGATCAACCACGCGACCCACCTCTTCGACGGTAGTGAGCCCCTCGCGCACGCGGCGCATGCCGTCTTCGGCCATGCTGACGAACCCGTGCTGGCGCAGGTATTCGCCCAGGGTCTTGAGGCTGGCGCGCTGCGTCACGAGCTCGTCAAGCTCGGCGTCGAACTTGAGCAGTTCGAGAATCGACATGCGGCCCTTGTAGCCCTGGTTCTCGCAAATGGGGCAGCCCACCGGGCGGTACACCCCGGCCGTCTCGCCCGGCGTCAGACGCAGTAGTTGCAGCTCGATCGGACTGGGAGCGTGCGGCGCCTTACAGGCCTTGCAAAGGGTGCGCACCAAGCGCTGCGCCACGATGCCGATCACATTGCCCGCCAGTACATCGGGCTGGATGCCCAGGTCCACCAGGCGCGGAATGGAGCGGATGGCCGAGTTGGTATGCAAGGTGGAGAACACCTGGTGGCCGGTCATGGCTGCGCGAAACGCCATCTCGGCGGTGTCCTTGTCGCGCACCTCGCCGACCAGAATAATGTCGGGGTCCTGGCGCATCATGGAGCGAATGCCTTCGGCAAAGTCCATCTTGACCGAGTCCGATAACGAGGTCTGCCGGATCACCGGCATCGGGTACTCCACCGGGTCCTCCAACGTCATGATGTTGACGCCTTCGCTGTTGAGGTGGCCCAGGATTGAATACAGCGTGGTGGTCTTGCCTGAACCGGTGGGGCCGGTCACCAGCAAGATGCCTTCCGGGCGTGACAACATCAGTTGCAGCAGCGTCAGTTGTGTCTCGGACAGGCCCAGACCGGTGATCGGCACGATGCCGCGCTTGCGGTCCAGAATGCGCAGCACAAAGTTCTCGCCATGAATCGTGGGTTGCACGGCGGAGCGAAAGTCCACCGGCCGCCCCGAGATGGACAGCGAAATCCGGCCGTCCTGCGGCGCACGCGTTTCGGCAATATTCATGCGCGCCATCACCTTGAGGCGCACCACCATGGCTGACCAGTAACGCATGTGCAAGGAGCGCACCTGGCGCAACACGCCGTCAATGCGGTAACGAATGCGCAGGAACTGCGGCTCGGGTTCGAAGTGAATGTCGGAGGCGCCGCGCAGCGTGGCATCGGCCAGCAGCGAGTCAATGAGGCGCACCACCGGGTGGCTGTAGCCTTCGGCCTCCTGGATCAGGCTGGCCATGTCGATGGTGCCGGTTTCCAGCTCCTGCAGGATGCCGTCAATCGACAACTCATGGCCGTAAAACTGCTCGATGGCGCCCAGCACCTCGGCACTGCTGGCCAAGCGCCAGCGCGGGCGCGGGCCCCCAGCGAGCAATGCATTGACTTGGTCGGCGGCAACGATGTCGTTGGGGTTGGCGCTGGCAATGATCAGCTCGTTGTCGCGCAGGTCCAGGCTGACCGGGAACAGCGAATGGCGCTTGGCCATGGCCTTGGGGATGAAGGCCAAGGCGCTTGGGTCGGCCACGATGCCCTTGAGGCTGATGGCCTGCTCACCCAGCTTGTCGGCCAGTGCCGCGCGCATGGCGTCTTCGGTAACAAAACCCAGCGCCAGCAAGGCCTCGCCGAGCTGCTTGCCAGTGCTTTTTTGCTCCTGCAGCGCGATCCGAAGCTGGTCCAGTGTGATCAGCCCCAGGCCAACCAGCTTGTCGCCCAGCCGCACCGGGGGTTTGCCGGCGCTGCCGGGTGCTTCACTCATGCGCCACCTCGAGTGGCTTGGTCACCTTGGCGGCACGCAACTGCTCCAGCCGGGTCTGCACCACCGACTGCGGCACGCCGCTTGAGCGCTCGCCGCCGGATCGCGTCGATAGAGCTAGGGCGCGCTCGTAGTACACGCGCGCTGGGTCGAACTTGTGCAGCCGATCCAAAGCCACCGCAAGGTTGAAGGCATGCTGGGCGACGCCAGGCTCCAGCAGATGTGCACGGTAAAACAATTGCTGAGCGTCAGCCAGGCGACCCTCGCGAACCATCGCATGCCCCAATGCCGATTGCGCCGCACCGGAATCCGGATTTTGCTCCGCCACTTCACGCGACCGGCTGGCCACAGCCTGCGGGTCATCCACCACCGTCACGGCCAACAGGCCCGACCTGGCAACCGGATTACCAGGATCTTGGCGCAGCACCCGCTGGTAATAGCCCCGCGCCTCCTCCACGCGCCCTTGCTGGTGCGCAATGTAGGCCAGCCCGAGCAGTGCATCGCGTTCCTCGGGATTGACCAGCAAGGCTTGGCCGTAGGCCTGCGCCGCGGCAGGCAGGCGGCCTTCAACCAGGGCCGCGTAGCCAAGCTCCAGCGTGGAAGGACCGGCCGTGCGACTTTGAACCATCGTTTGACCTGCCAAGGGTGGCGCTGCCGATCTGGCTGGGGCTGGGGCTTGGCGGGGCTGCGCATCGGCAAGCGCTTGTGCGCGTACGGCGGCCACGCGCACGGGTGGCTGGGCCGACAGAGTTGGCGGAGTTGGCGGCGCCGATGCAAGCACCGCAGCACTTGCCGGCACAGCGGCCGACTCCACGCCAACAGGTACTGGCGCAGCCGGCTCCAGCCGAGCCGCCACCGTGGGCGCCACGCTTGACGAACCGGCCAGACCACTGGTCTGAAGCCAAGTGCTTGGATCACCCCACCAACCCATCAGCACGCTACCCAAACCCGCCGAAAGCATAAGCGCCAGGCTCCCCAGGATCACCAAGCGCAGCGGCGGCTTGGCACGCGCCGCAGGGGTCTTGGCGCGCACGATGTCTTGCGCCACACGCGGCGCGGCTTGCGCCTTTGGTTGCGTGCTCGACGCTGCCGGTGGCGTGGGCGCCGCAGGCAGTGGCACCGGCGTGGGTGGCACTTGAGGGGGTTTTGTGGCCTGGCTGTGCTCGGTCAACACGAAGGGGGCCATCAGGGGCTTGTCCGGCGTTGCCACCGCTTTCTCGGTGTGCCAGGCATCGACCTGCGTCGGAGGCTCTGCATTCGGCGACAGGGACAACTCCAGGACCGGCGTGGTCGAAGCTGGCTCCGAACGAATCGGGGGCAGCGTGGCCGTTGGCTCCGGCGCCGGCACTGTTGATGTCAGGGGCGGCTCGTCGGGTTTGGACGGACTTGGCGCTTGCGCTGAAGCCGCCGCAGCCTTGTCCTTGCTGGCCCGGTTCAAGGCGTCGAGCAACAGACTCATGCTTAGTTCCGGGCGGAGGGAGGGGTGGGCTGGCCGGCGTCGCCCATTCCCCGCATAGCCTCAATGGAGTTGGGCAAGGTCGAGCGGAAGTCCCTCAGGTCAGCATCAATGCTCGCATCCATCAGCACCGTGGGACGCAAGAAAATCACCAACTCGGTCTTGCGGTTACTGTCATTGCGGTACTTGAACAGCTCACCCAGCATGGACACCCGATTAAGCCCAGGCACCTCGTCGGAATCCTTGTTACGGGCGTCTTGCATCAGGCCGCCCAGCACGGCAATGTCGCCTGACTGCACGCGAAGGATGGACTCGATCTCGCGCGTCTGAACTTCGGGAATGCGGTTAATCACGTTGTTTTGCGCCAGCACCGGGTTGGGATCGGTGGCGTAGCCGGTGATGCGGCTGATGGTCGGACGCAGGTTGAGCGTGACTTCGTTGCCTTCGCTGATCTGGGGTACCACGGTCATCAGAAAACCGATCGGTACCGTGTTGATGGTGGTCGTGTAGGTGGCCGCTGTTGCCGCAGCCGTTGCGGTGGCAGCGGTTCCGGGTGTGACCGAGATCGAAAAATAGACCTTGTTGTCCACCACCTTGAGCACACTGGTCTGGTTGTTGAGCACCGATACTTTGGGACTGGAGAGCACGCGCATGGTGCCAAATGACTCCAGCAAACTGAGCATGGCCGACAGGTCCGTGTCACCACCCCAGAGGCGAAACTGCTTGAAGCCCAATGACGCCATGGAACCCACCACGCCACCGGTCTGCAGCACCGAGGCGTCGCCCGCTGGTCTCAGTGTGATGCTCGAACCAGCGTTGGCACCGCCGGTTTGAAGGACCGACCAGTCAATGCCTTGCTGGTAGCGGTTGGACAGGTCCACTTCAACAATGGTGGCCTCGATCAATACCTGGCGCCGCGCCGAACTCAGCACCCGGTCGATGAACTCACGCACCTTCGCATGCTGACTCTGAGTGGCGCGCACGCTCACGTTGCCGGTTTCGGGGTGCGCAATCACTGACGCCGCTTCGCGGAAAGTGCTGCGCCGCACCACCGAGGTGCCAGCGGACGTCAAGGCAGCCGGAAGGACGCTGCTGGCTAGCGCACGGGCAGCGGCAACGGCCGGACTGCTGGTGTTGGAGGCGCGTGTCGCTGGGCCAGGCGTCCCAGTGCCGGTGGTGCTCTGCACGGCCGCCTGCTGGGTCACGGTTTCGCTGTTGCCTTCAGGAAGAATCTTGTCGGTTTCGCGCAGCAAATCCGTCAGGTTGGCAATCAGCGAAGCCCAGAACCGGTTATTGGAGGTGTTCTCGATGGCGGTACTCGAACCATTGCTGCCCCCACCGCCCCCGCCCGCCCCTCCGGTGCTGGCCGCACTCGAAGACGTCCCAATGGTGGTCTTGACGTCCCGCTGAATATTGGGATAGTCGACCCGGTAGTGCTTCAGATAGGGCGAGTCTGGCTGGATGGAGAGGTTCTTGCCCTCCATCTCGTAACGCAGGTCCACCTGCCTGGCCACTCGATCCAGTATCTCGGTGAGGGTCTGGTCGTGCACGTTCATGGTCACCGTGCCGGTGATGCTGGGGTGGATGTCCACATTCAGCTTGGCGTCGCGTGCCAAGGCAAACAGCAGGTCTTGCACGTTGACGTTGCTCATCACCACGCTGTAGAGCTCCTGGCGCACGCTGGGGCGTGGCGGCCGGGGCAGCGGCGGGGCGACCGCAAAGTCGGGCACACGGCCGGCGACCTGGGGTCCCGGTGTGAGGTGCTGGGCCGACGGCGGTGGCGCGGGAGGGGCGGCACAGGCACCCAACAAGGCCAACAAACCCAGAAACAATCCCCGCTCCAGCTTGGGAGCATGGGCGACGGACAAGGCATCACACACGGGATAAGACGTCACGGCTTTTGATCCTGTTTAATCTTGGTCCATGTTCGCACCAATGGTCGGTTGTTCTTCAGGTCGGCCGGCAAGCCCTCGATGACGAGTGCCGCCGCGCGGTGAGAGTCGAAGTTGCCAAGATACACCGACACGTAAGTCTTGCCTTTGTAAACACTGTGCTGCGCGTACATCTGCGCTGCGTCCGCCTGTGAGGCCACTTGCGCCAGGTAGGCATCCAGACCGGTGGTCGAAGGCAGGGCCGCCAGTTGAATAGTGTAGCCATCCAGGTCGGCGCGGCGCAACCAGGTTTGGGTGCGCTCCAGCACGGCTTGCAGGTCGGTGCTGAGTGGTGGTGCGGGCACGGGCACGGCAGGCGGGACAGGGGGTGCCGCGTTAACGGGATTCGACGCGATGGCAATAACCGGCGGAGCAACGGTGCTGGCTGGTATGGCCGGTGGGGTCTGGATGGCCGCTGGATTGGCGGGTACCGTGGGCGGTGTGGGGGCTGTGGGCGTGGTGGCAGGCGGCGCCGAAGTCTTCGCGGTCAAGGTGGGGGCGGCGCTTCGGTACCAGCCCAGGGCGGCTATCGCCGCCGTCGTCATCAGCAACGCCAGGGCGAGGCTGGTGGCCAGCATCCGCCAGCGCTCGTGTTGACCTGCGGCAGGTGCCGGTCGATCAACTGGCAACTCCTGTACCGCGCTGGCAACGTGCGCGCCCTCCACGCCGCGTGCACCTTGGGCGTAGGCCGCCAGCAAGGCCTTGTCGGCCAACAAGTTGATGCGCCGAGCCCGGCCCTCGGAAGCCTTGACCAGTCGCGCCAGGGCGGCCGCACCGAACAGCCGGGCACCGTGCCAACCGGCCGCGCGCAAGCGATGGTCGATATAGGCGCTGGCTTCGTCCGCCTGCAAGGGCGGCAACACGAAGCGGTGAATCACCCGGTCGCGCACCTGGCGCAGGCGGGGTTCGGCCAACAGGCCATCGAGTTCGGGTTGCCCGAACAGCATGATGTTGACTAGTTTGTGCTGGCCGGTCTCCAGATTGGAGAGCAGGCGCACCTCTTCCAGCGATTCAGCCGGCATGGCATGCGCCTCGTCGATCACCAGCAACACACGTTGGCCGGCGGCGTGGCGGCGCAACAACTCGTCACGCAGTAGCGCCAGCTTGCCCTCGATCGAGCTGCCCATGTCGGTCAAGCCCAGATCGCGCCCGATCGCCGCGATGATCTCGTCGCGGCTGAAGCAGGGGTTGGCCAGGTAAACGGCGCAGACCGCCGCGCCCAGGCGGCTGATCATCAGCCGCGCCAGCAGCGTCTTGCCGCTGCCGACCTCGGCCACCAGGGTGATGATGCCTTCATCGTGCGCGGCCACATGCAGCAGGGCCGAGAGAATGTCGCCCCGGCGCCCACCGGAAAAGAAGAAATCCAGGTCCGGCGTGATCTGAAACGGCGGTTTGCTCAGTCCAAAGTGCTCAAGGTACAACGACGACATGGGCCGAGTGTAGGGTCAGCCACCGCAGTCAAAGCGAAAAAAAGCGCAGTGGCTGGGGCAAACCCCAATCGAAAACGCCCCGCCTGTCGCTTATCGGTGCGAAAGAGGCCGGCACCACCGGCCCGCAACACAGCGCGCTCACAAATTCGGAGCAAGCAGCCGCTGCACCATCTGCTCACTCATGGGTCGGGGCAGTTCAGCTTGGGCTGTGTGGTGGGTTGACTTCCTTTCAGGCAGCCACTACTTCAGGTTGCTTGCCCATTTTCTTGGCCAGTTTCGCAAATGCCTTGTCAAACGTCATGAACTTTTGATGACTTGCGCTCAAAGCCAAGTGAAGGGCATCGGCGAAGCCCATTCCTGCAGCATAGCTGTGCAGTGCGTCGCGCACGGCGTTGGCCTGGTCAGTCTTGAAATTGGGCAGATCGAGCAGCGCCGTCAGGCCTTGGCTCACTTGTTGCGGGCCACAGCCTCTGGATTCCAGCACCCACACCAGTTCCAGCAGCACCGTAACCGGTGCGGTAAAAGTTTGGCGGGTTTTGAAAAGTGCCTTGACGCGTGCATGCTGAGCCGCATCGTCTTGCAACAGCAGTCGGGCCAGCAGATTGGTGTCCAGCGCAATCATGCGGCAGGCTTTGCCGATGGCCGGGCGGGGCGCATGGTGGCATCGTCTTCGGCCCTCAGGCGGGCTTTGATGGTGGCCTGCGTTTGCGCGTCGGACAGTGGTTTGAGTCTGGGGCTTGTGGTCTTGGCCAGGCAGCCCGCTACGGCATCAATGGTGCTGCCAGCTTTGGTTTGTGCCAGGGGGCGCAGACGAATTTCCCCCTGGGCGTAGACCACGGCAAAGGCATCGCCTGCCGATAGGTTGGCCGACTCGCGAACTTTTCTGGGGATGACGAGTTGCCCCTTGCTTGAGAGCGTGGCAGTTTCCATGGCATCTTTCTGTCAGATAAGTAAGGCGAATTGTAAGGCGGTAAGTTAATTTCCGCAAACCGCCCAGGCCTCGTTCGGGATCGTCTCAAGGTCGTGCCTCATGAGCAATTCCCATTTGATCGCTCACGCTCCGGCAGTGACTGCGCGGCCGACGCTGCGCCTCGGGCAGTTCGTGGGTGAGTAGGGGCAGACTCTCGGCTGGCTCGTCGGATTCGGGTGGGGTCGCCCGTGCCCTGGCCGCCGCCAGCGCCACGCTGGCTCACAAATTCGGAGCAAGCAATCTTTGCACCGCCTGCTCGCTCATGCGCCGACGTGCCGCGAGGTCCTTGAGCTGGTCCTCGCCAATCTTGCCGACGCTGAAGTACGTACTATCCGGATGCGCCAAGTAAAAACCACTGACACTGGCCGCCGGCGACATGGCCAGACTCTCGGTGACGCTCATGCCGATGTCCTGGCACTGCAGCAGCTCAAACATGGCCTGCTTGACGCTATGGTCCGGGCAGGCGGGGTAACCGGGCGCGGGGCGGATGCCGCGGTATTTTTCGGCGATCAGCTCCTCGGTACCCAGCGCTTCCTGCGCGCCATAGCCCCACAGGTCGGTTCGCACGCGCTGGTGCAGGCACTCGGCAAAGGCTTCGGCCAGCCGGTCCGCCAGCGACTTGAGCATGATGGCCGAGTAGTCGTCGTGTTGGTCCATGAAGACCTGTTCCCGTTTGTCCACGCCGATGCCAGCCGTCACGGCAAACAGGCCCACATAGTCGGTCCACCCGGTTGGCGTCCCTATGGCGTCGAACCTGGGCGCCACGAAATCCGCCAGGCAGCGGCTAGGCCGCATCACCCCGTCAATCACCTGCTTTTCGGCCTGTTGTCGCAGGCCATACCAGGTCAGCGCCACATCGGTACGCGCATCGTCGGTGTACAACTCGATGTCGTCATCGTTAACGCTGTTGGCCGGGTACAGCCCCAGCACCGCGTTGGCGGTCAGCCAGCGGCCTTCAATCACTTGTTTGAGCAGCGCCTGTGCGTCGGCAAAGACGCGCGTGGCCTCGGCGCCAACCACCTCGTCGCGCAGGATGGCGGGGTACGGTCCGGCCAGGTCCCAGGTCTGGAAGAACGGCCCCCAGTCGATGAACCTGGCCAGTTCACTCAGGTCGAAGTTCTTGAACACGCGCCGGCCCAGGAATTTCGGTTTCGTGGGCTGGTAGGTCGCCCAGTCCACCGGCGTCTTGTTGGCCCGGGCCTTGGCCAGCGGCCACAGCGGCGTCTGGCGCTTGTTGGCGTGTTGCTCGCGCACCCGCACATAGTCGACACCGAGGTCGCTGACGTATTTGGCCGCGTCGCCCCCCAGCAGGCTTTGCGCCACGCTGACGCTGCGTGAGGCGTCGGGCACATAGGCCACCGGGCCGTCGTAATGCGGGGCGATCTTCACCGCAGTGTGCACCCGCGAGGTGGTGGCGCCACCTATCAGCAAGGGTATCTTCTTGATGCGAAAGTAATCGTCCTTTTGCATCTCGCCGGCCACGTATTGCATTTCTTCCAGGCTGGGGGTGATCAGGCCCGACAGACCAATGATGTCGGCGCCCTCCACCTTGGCACGCGCCAGAATTTCGTGGCAGGGCACCATCACGCCCATGTTGACTACATCAAAGTTGTTGCACTGAAGCACCACGGTGACGATGTTCTTGCCGATGTCGTGCACGTCGCCCTTGACGGTGGCAATGACGATCTTGCCTTTGGTACGCACGTCGCGGCCAGCCGCTTCGTCGCGCTTCTTCTCCTCTTCGATATAGGGAATCAGATGCGCCACGGCTTGCTTCATCACCCGTGCGCTTTTGACCACCTGCGGCAGGAACATCTTGCCCTGGCCGAACAGGTCGCCCACGATGTTCATGCCCGCCATCAACGGGCCTTCGATCACATGCAGCGGTCGGCCACCCTTGGCCAAGATGCCCTGGTAGGCTTCTTCGGTGTCCTCGGTGATGAAATCGGTCACGCCATGCACCATGGCGTGGCTCAGGCGCTGCGCCACCGTAGCAGGGTGTTCGGCCGTGCCGCGCCACTCCAGCTTTTTGCTGTCGTCCTTGGCCGCACCCTTGGCGTGTTCGGCGATCTCGACCAGGCGCTCACCGGCGTCGGGACGGCGGTTGAGCACCACGTCTTCGACGCGTTCGCGCAGTTCGGGCTCCAGGTCGTCATAAACACCCACCATGCCTGCATTGACGATGCCCATGTCCATGCCAGCTTTGATCGCGTGATACAGGAACACGGTGTGGATGGCTTCGCGCACCGGGTCGTTGCCGCGAAACGAAAAACTCACATTGCTGACGCCGCCCGACACTTTGGCGCCAGGCAAGTTAGCCTTGATCCAGCGCGTGGCGTTGATGAAGTCCACCGCGTAGTTGTTGTGCTCCTCAATGCCGGTGGCAATGGCGAAGATGTTGGGATCGAAGATGATGTCTTCGGGTGGAAAGCCGACTTCATCCACCAGGACGCGGTAAGCCCGCTCGCAGATCTCGATCTTGCGCTGGTAGGTGTCGGCCTGACCCTGCTCGTCAAAGGCCATCACCACGGCGGCGGCGCCGTAACGGCGCACCAGCTTGGCCTGGTGCTTGAACGCCTGCACGCCCTCCTTCATGCTGATGGAATTCACAATACCCTTGCCCTGGATGCAGCGCAGGCCAGCCTCAATCACGCTCCATTTGCTGGAGTCCACCATGACGGGTACGCGCGAAATATCGGGCTCGCTGGCGATCAGGTTCAGAAAGCGCACCATCGCAACCTGGCTGTCGAGCATGGCCTCGTCCATGTTGATGTCGATGATCTGCGCGCCGTTTTCGACCTGCTGGCGCGCCACCGCGAGGGCCTGCTCGTATTCGCCATTCAGGATCATGCGGGCGAAGGCTTTGGAGCCGGTCACGTTGGTGCGTTCACCAACGTTGACGAACGAAGCTCTTGGGGACAGACCTTCAGCTCTGCCCTCATCTGAATAGATGGCGCCAATGGCAACCGGCTCCAGGCCGGACAGCAACATGGGGGCGACGACGGGTTTGGGCATGCTTCTCACCTGGGTGGGGTAGGTGAGCGCCGTTGGGACATCCAAGCCTGACACGGGTCACCGACCCGCGCTGCAACGCTCCTTGGATTGCCAGTATTTTACTGGCCAAGCCGCCTCAGGCCGCTTCTTTGTAGAAGAACTGGCGCCGCAAGCTGCGTGCTGGCAAGGGGCCGACAGCGCGGCCAATGGCTTCGATGTGCGCCGGGGTGGTGCCACAACAACCGCCCACGATGTTGACCAGTCCTTCCTGGGCAAACTCGCGCACCAGGCGCGAAGTCACTTCTGGAGTCTCGTCAAAGCCGGTATCACTCATGGGGTTGGGCAATCCTGCATTGGGGTAGCAACTGATGAAGGTGTCAGGCGCGACCCGGTTCAGCTCCTGAATGTAGGGGCGCATCAGCGCCGCGCCGAGAGCGCAGTTCAGACCAATCGCCAGCGGTTGCGCGTGGCGCACGCTGTACCAAAAGGCGGTGACGGTCTGGCCGCTGAGGATGCGACCGGAGGCATCGGTCACGGTGCCGCTGATGATCAGCGGCAAGCGCTCGCCCGAGGCCTCGAAATATTCGTCGATGGCGAACAAGGCGGCCTTGGCGTTGAGGGTGTCGAAGATGGTCTCAACCAACAATAGGTCGCTGCCCCCTTCTACCAGGGCCTGCACCTGCTCGTAATAAGCGGCGCGCAACTCTTCAAAGGTGACATTGCGCGCGCCCGGGTCGTTGACGTCCGGGCTGATGCTGGCCGTCTTGGGCGTGGGGCCCAGCGCCCCGGCCACAAAACGTGGCTTGTCCGGGGTCGAGAACTTGTCGCAGGCGGCGCGCGCCAGCTTGGCCGAAGCCAGGTTCATCTCGCGCGCCAGATGCGCCATGTCGTAATCGGCTTGCGCCACCGATGTGGCGCCAAAGGTATTGGTCTCGATCAGGTCCGCACCGGCAGCAAGGTAGCGCTCGTGAATGTCGGAGATGACATCCGGGCGTGTCAGCGACAACAGCTCGTTATTGCCCTTGACGTCCTTCTTGTGATCCCGCAAGCGCTCGTACTGGCCACTCGACTGCGGCCCGCCGGCGCCGCGGTATTGCTCCTCGCCAAGTTTGAAGCGCTGAATCATGGTGCCCATGGCGCCGTCCAGAATGACGATGCGCTGGTTCAGGATGTCGGGCAGCGCCTGGGCTCGGGTGTAGATCGGGTGAGTCATAGCCAGGGATTGTAGAAAATTCGGGGACCAGCCGTGGGTCGCCCCTTTCAGCACGCGCGCGCATGGCTCATGGCAGCGCGTTTCATCGGCAGCAGGTAAACTCTTGCGGTCTTCCCTACCCGACTACATGAAAGCACGCCATGTCAACGCACGCCACCTCTCCCGCTGCCCCAGAAGCCGACGCGGTTGAGAAGATCGTCCCATTGATGCCGATCGTGTTGCCGGTCATGGGTGGCGTCTTGATGTTCCTGTTGGCGTTTATCGCTGTCTTCATGGCCTGAGGGCCATTTTCGGGCGCGGCCCCGCGCGGCGCCCTCTTCCTAGATCCTCAAGAGCGCCGGCCAAGTTGGCCGGCGCAGCCGTTCCCGGCCCGCCGTCGATTGCGTCAAGGCCGTCATCCCGGTCGCCGAATGGGCGCATAAGATGATGCTTGTTTTGCATAACTTTCAGATGTAATCGTCAGGTAACCGACATCCAAGTTCATAAAATCGTCACTCACAGTGGCTTGACGAACGTGAACCACCCCTCACTGCCCCGTGGCCGCCCATCCTCCGCGGCCCCAAGAGTCCTGTGCACAGCACATTGCGGGCTCGGCCCGTGCGAGTTTGCATGAAACCGTTTTTTGAAAGCTCCCCCATGGCGCCCCTGGCCGTGACGCAGGTTTTGGAAAGACGATTCTGAGACTTTGCAGGACAGACCGCAGCTACGCGTAGCGAGCCAGCTCTGTCCTCGACCATCGTGAAATTTTGCGGGACAGACCTTCAGCTCTGTCCTCAACCGATTAAAAGGAGCTTTTCCATGAACTCACCCGTGATCCAGGGCATCAACCTCAATGCCCCCAGCTACGTCAAGAACGCCAGGCTGATCGCCTGGGTCGCCGACATGGTCGCCCTGACCAAGCCAGACACCATCTACTGGTGCGACGGCTCCGACGAGGAATACGGGCGTCTGTGCCAGCAACTGGTCGACGCCGGCACCTTTACAAAACTGAACCCGGTCAAACGTCCCAACAGCTTTTTGGCCTGCTCCGATCCGAGCGACGTGGCCCGCGTGGAAGACCGCACCTACATCTGCTCCGATCAATCAGAAAACGCCGGCCCCACCAACAACTGGATGGCGCCGGCCGAGATGCGCGCGCTGCTGCAATCGGGCCAGGCTGACGGCACGCCGGCCCTGTTCGACGGCTGTATGCGTGGCCGCACCCTGTACGTGGTGCCGTTTTCGATGGGTCCGCTGGGCTCGCACATCTCGCACATTGGCATCGAGCTGACCGATAGCGCCTACGTGGCGGTCAACCAGAAGATCATGACCCGCATGGGCAAGGCGGTGTACGACATACTCGGTGTCAACGGGCCGTTTGTGCCGTGCGTGCACACCGTCGGCGCACCCCTCGCAGATGGTCAGGCGGACGTGAAGTGGCCCTGCAACAAGACCAAATACATCGTGCACTACCCCGAGACGCGCGAGATCTGGTCCTACGGTTCGGGCTACGGCGGCAACGCCCTACTGGGTAAGAAATGCTTCGCGCTGCGCATCGCCTCCAACATGGGTCGCGACCAGGGCTGGCTGGCTGAACACATGCTGATCCTGGGCGTGACCAATCCGCAAGGCAAAAAATACCATGTGGCAGCCGCATTCCCCAGCGCTTGCGGCAAGACCAACTTCTCGATGCTGGTGCCACCGGCCGGCTTTGAAGGCTGGAAAGTCACCACCATCGGTGACGACATTGCCTGGGTCAAGCCCCATGCGGACGGCAAGATGTACGCCATCAACCCCGAGGCCGGCTACTTTGGCGTGGCCCCCGGCACCAACATGCACACCAACCCCAACTGCATGCGCTCGCTGGACAAGAATGTGATTTTCACCAACGTGGCGCTCACCGACGACGGTGACGTGTGGTGGGAAGGTATGGAGAAGGATGGTGGCGGCGTGCCGGCCCACCTGATCGACTGGCAGGGCAAGGACTGGACGCCGGCCATTGCCAAGGAAACCGGCGCCAAAGCGGCCCACCCCAACTCCCGCTTCACCGTGGCAGCGACCAACAACCCCGCGCTAGACCCCGAGTGGGACAACCCCAAGGGCGTGGCGATCGACGCCTTCATCTTCGGCGGCCGTCGCTCCACCACCGTGCCGCTGGTGACCGAAGCCCGTACCTGGATGGAAGGCGTGTATATGGCCGCCACCATGGGTTCCGAAACCACCGCTGCGGCCGTCGGCCAGATGGGCGTGGTGCGCCGTGATCCGTTTGCCATGCTGCCCTTCTGTGGCTACAACATGAGCGACTATTTCCAGCACTGGCTGGACATGGAACACAAGCTGGAAGAATGCGGCCACACGCTGCCCAAGATCTACTGCGTCAACTGGTTCCGCAAGGGCGACGATGGCAAGTTCGTCTGGCCTGGCTACGGCGAAAACATGCGTGTGCTCAAGTGGATGGTTGACCGTATCGAAGGCAAGGCAGCGGGTCAGGACAACGTGTTTGGCGTCAGCCCCGCCTACAGCGAGATCAACTGGAACGGCCTGGGCTTCACGGCCGCGCAATTCGACACTGTCACCAACATCGACAAGGCCGCGTGGCGCGACGAGCTGAAGTTGCACGCGGAGCTGTTCCAGCAGTTAGCGCACCACCTGCCCAAGGAATTGCTGGCCACCAAAGCCAGGATCGAGCAGCGCCTGGCCGATTGATCGTGCCATGGGCAGGGCGCAAAGTTCTCGCGCAAAGCAAAAGCCACCCGAGCGGGTGGCTTTTGCTTGAAGTGGTCTGTTTCAGACGTAAGGCAAATAGGTTCGGCCATTGGGCATGCGCGGTTCTTCACGCGGCGGCACTGTGGCAAGCTTTTGCGCCAGGCGACTCAGGCCACTTTGGCGCACGATCGGGCTGACTTCCGACTGGCCGCGCTGGATCGCCATTTGCAGGTCCGCCATCACGCGCGGATCGCTCAGGGCAATCGCCCACAGACGCTCGTCCGCACGCGCCTGGGCGATGCGTTGAGACCAACTGTCCAGCGCCGCCAACACGGTAGCTGCCACCTTGCGCGCCGCACCGCCAAAAACGGCAAGCGCTGCAAACCCGACGGCCCACAGGGCGACCCAGGCGGCCAGCAGATGGCCGTCGGCCCAGGTGTCGATCAGTCGGTCCGCGACGACCACCAGAGCCGAGACCATGGCCGCGAGCAGCATGGCGCTCAGGCCCTTCGCGGCGTCATAGCGAGCAGCCGATTTGGGATTGGTACCGGCGTCGGCCGACGTACGAGCCGCGCCGGAACGCGGCGCGGAATAAGATGAAGTCATTGTGCTGGCCATGGTGTGGTCCCCTTTCGTTGCGCTTGTGGCGAGTTAACTGGGTCAGGCGGATATTAGGGTTTACACCACTATTACTCAACTTTATCTTTATGATGTAGGTTATTCATATTGGTGATGAATTAAGCATGAACACCATCAACTTCCGCACTCTGGACCTGAATCTGCTGCGTGTCTTCGACGAAGTTATGGCCGAACGCAGTCTGACGCGGGCCGCACAGAATCTCTCGCTGAGCCAGCCGGCCGTCAGCAACGCCTTGCGTCGGCTGCGAGAAACGCTCGGCGACGAACTGCTGCAGCGCAGTGGCCAGGGCTTGGCCGCCACGCCACGCGCCTTGGCCCTGTGGCCCTCGGTTCGCGACGCCTTGCGGCAACTGCAATCGTCCTTGGCGCCCAGCGTCTTCGACCCGGCTCAAGCCAAGACCACCTTCAACCTGGCGATGGCCGACGCCACTGCGGCGGCACTGATGCCAGGACTGATCGCCGTGATGGACCGTGACGCCCCGGGCGTGTCGGTTCGCGTGTTGCCGCTGACCACGCGTGATCCGCGCCGCCTGCTCGATGGCGAGCAAGCGGACCTGGCGGTGGGCTACTTCCCGGCCGTGATGGCCGACTTGACCGCCCGCGCCGAGCATGACGACGCGGTGGCATTTGCCCACCAGCGCCTCTACAGCGGGCAATACGTGTGCGCCATGCGGCGTGATCACCCCTTGGCCAGTGGTGCCTTGACGCTGGAGCGTTTTTGCACCGCACGCCACCTGCTGGTGAGTTTTTCGGGCCGCCCCCACGGCTTCATCGATGAGGCCCTGGCCGCACTCAACCGGAGCCGTCGCATCGTGATCACCGTCAACCAGTTCTTCACGGCCGGCCAGGTCGTCGCCAGCTCCAACTTGCTGACGGTGCTGCCCCGCCACTTCGTGGGCGTGACCGGGATTGCCGACCAATTGGTGCTGCGCGAACTGCCGTTCGAAGTCCCCTCGATGCATATCGACACACTCTGGCACAGCCGCTTGCAGCACGAAGGTGCCCACCAGTGGCTGCGCAAGACCATTGTCGACGTGGCGAGCGCCGCTTTTGCCGTGTGAGCCCGGCAGCGGTGCGCGCAATAGCCCAAACCTGGCGTAGCGCGGTGCCAGGCGCCTTGGGTACACTGGTCTCTTTGATTGGCGAGGCCCCATGAAAATCCTTCTTGCAGTTGATGGCAGTCCCTACACCAAGAAAATGCTCGCCTACCTGGCAACCCATTCCGAGTTGTTTGCCAATAGCAATTCCTACACGGTGTTGACGGTGCAGCCCGCCTTGCCACCGCGCGCGCGCGCCGCCGTCGGCAAGGAAATCGTTGACGCCTATTACACCGACGAGTCCGAGAAGGTGATTGCACCGGTCACCAAGTTCCTGCTGCGCCACGGCATCGACGCCAAGAGCGAGTGGAAGGTCGGCCATGCAGGGCAGACGATCGCCAAGTTTGCCGATGCCGGCCAGTTTGACTTGGTGGTGATGGGCTCGCACGGCCACGGCGCGCTGATGAGCCTCGTGATGGGCTCGGTGGCAACCCAGGTGCTGGCGCACTGCCGCGTGCCCGTTCTGATGGTGCGATGAAGAACTGGCCCCCACGCTTGCCACTGAGTGTGCTGCGCTGCCCCCCCCGAGGGGGCCCTCGCGCCTTGGGGCGGCCCGGCGGCGCACGTTGCGAGTCTGGCGATATTTGTTAGGGCCGGACCAGGGATAGCGCTGCAGCGCTGGTGAGGGCTTCGGTGAGACCGTCGAGCACCACCGAGTCAAGATTCCAGCAATGCCAATACAGCTCGATCGGCAACACCAGGTCGGGCGCGATATTGATCAACTTCCCGGCCTTCAACTGGGCACGCACCTGAAGCTCGGGCAAGACACTGACCCCCCAGCCGGCCAGAACCGCGCGCACCTGACCCTCTGAGCTGGGCACAAACATCTGACGCAGGGAAATTCGCTTGAGTCCAAAGGCCCGGCAAACGAACTCGGATTGCAGATCATCTTTACGATTGAAGGCGATGAACGGCGCCTTCTGGAAATTGTGCTGGGTCAGCCCGTCGGGAAAATGCGCCGCCGCAAAGGCCGCCTCCGCCACCGCCACATAAGACATCGCCCCCAAGGGCACCATCTTGCAGCCGCGCAAGGCCTGCTTGAGGGTCGTGACGCAACCCAGCACCTGGCCCTCGCGCAGCCAGCCATGGGTGAAGTCCTGGTCGTCGGTGATGATCTCCATCGCCAAGCCTTGGTGCGCCAGCGTGCTCAGCGCGGGCAGCGCCCAAGTGGCGATGCTGTCGGCGTTGATGGCAATCGATATTTGCTCCTGGTCCACCCCGCTGGCGGCGGCGCCCGGGGCCAGCTCCCTGAGGTCGCGCTCCAGATCGGCGCGCAGCAGGCGCATCTGCATCGCGTGTTTGAGCAGCAAGCGCCCGGCCGACGTCGCCTTGAGCGGGCGGCTGCGCACAATCAGCACCGTGCCAACCTGCACCTCCAGCGAGCGCAGGCGCTGCGACACCGCCGACTGGGTGATCGACAAGCGTACCGCCGCGCGCTTAAAGCCCCCCTCCTCCATGATCGCGGCCAAGCACTCCAGAGCGTCAGGATCAAACGTACTCATATTAGCAATCCTAATATTTTCGAAAACGATTCAACCTGCTGATCTTGCCCGGATTTGTGATCGTCTGCGGCAACCAAGAGAACATTGCCTCGGCTCAGGTCGTCGTGGAAGCACCAGTGCCACGGCACGGCCCGAATGGTGCTCGCTAAAGCCAGGCGGGGCACATACCGCCAGTGCCTGCGCAATGCTTACTCTTTCACGATGCGGCCGCTCTGGACGCGCTCGACGCTTTGAGGTTGCTCCGCCAGCAACTCGCTCAGGGCGTCGATATCCATGCCCAGGCTGACCCGATCGCGGCCCAGGTTGAAGGTGCTGTGGCCATCACCGCCTTCAGCCATGAAGTTGTTGACCACCACACGGTAGCTGCGGCCAAGGTCCAGCGCCTGTCCATCGACTTGCACCAAGCCCAGTGTCGGCTTGCCGTCGTGCAAGGTCCAGCGGTAGCTCAGTGAATGGGACACCTGCAACAATCTGGGTGGCCCGTCGGTCTTGGGCAACTGACGCTGCAACAGCTCACGCAGTTGTGCACCGGTAAGCGACATCACCACCAGATCGTTGGAAAAGGGTTGCACCGCGAACAAGTCGCCCAGCGTGACCGAGCGGCCCGGCTCCACGGTGAGATCAGCACGGATGCCGCCGGGATTCATGAACGCAACATCCGCCGCGCCCCGGCGCTTGGCGTAAGCCAACTGGGCGTCGGCAATCAGGTTACCCAGGGTGCTGTCGGCAAAGGGCGCCTGCACACTGCGCTGGGCGCCCCGGCTGATTTGGGCAATCGGCTTGTTGCGGATGCTCGCCGTCAACTCGCCGGCGCGCCGCACCAGCGCTGCAAACGCCGGGTTGGGCAAGTACTGCGCCTGCAACACGGGGTGGTTGATCGCCTGGGCATCGAGCAACTCGCCACCGGCACTGAGTTTCAACCTGGTCTCGGTCAGCCAGCCGCCATTGCTGCCGGCCTGCACCACCAGACGGCCGTCAATCTTGCAGGTATAGGCTTGGTGCGTGTGGCCGGTGATCAGTACGGCATAAGCCTTGTCGAGCCGCTTGGCGATCTCGACCCCGCGACCCTGTAGGCCTGGGCAGGCATAACTCGGGTCATTGGCGGCGCCCTGGTGCGAGGCGCCCTCGTGCATCACGGCGATCAACACCTGCGCGCCTTCAGCCCTGAGTTGTGGCACCAGCGCATTGAGCGTTTGCACCTCGTCCGCAAAGCGCAGGCCGCGGATGCCCGAAGGCAGCACCACCATCGGTGTGTCACGCGTGACCGCGCCCACGAAGGCCACCTTGAGGCCCGCCACGTCGCGCATCAGGTGAGTCGGCAACACTGGCAGGCCAGTCTGCGCGTCCAGCATATTGGCCGCCAGGTAGGGAAAGCCTGCTCCCTTGAAGCCCGGCCAGGCACAGCCCTCGGGCGGGCACTCGCCGCGCGTCTTGCGCTGCAACTCCTTCAGGCCCGCATCGAGTTCGTGGTTGCCCAAGGCGCTGGCCACCAGACCCAGTTCACCCATGGCGGCCAGCGTGGGTTCGTCCTTCAACAGGGATGACAACAAGGGCGTAGCCCCAATCAAATCACCCGCCGCGACAAACACACTGTGCTGACGCTGCGCGCGCAGCCCCTGCAACACCGTCGCCAAATGCGCCACGCCGCCAGCGGGTTGGCCCTTGAGTTCGCCCGCCGCATTGGGCACCCGCGCCATCAAGGGCACCGGACCCTTGTCTTGCAGGTGGCCATGGAAATCGTTGATGGAAAAGATGCTGAGTTCGCGCGGCGGGGCTGGTGGCTGGTCGACGGTGGCACAGCCACCCAGTACAAGTGCCAGGCCCAGCGCCAGAGCCCGCATGCCCGTTGGCAAGAAGTGTTTCATGATGAATTCCTGATACTTTGCGGGACAGACCTTTAGCTCTGTCCTCAACTGATTGTCGGATGTCGGCTGTTCACTTTGCGGGACAGACCTTTAGCTCTGTCCTCAACTGATTGTCGGATGTCGGCTGTTCACTTTGCGGGACAGACCTTTAGCTCTGTCCTCAACTGATCGCGAGATGTCGAATGCAAAAACCGATGCCGGGTTACCTCGGCATCGGCCTGTTGTGAAGGCAGGCGGTGTTGACAGGCCACACCGCCGCCGAATCGTCAGAAAGTGTACTTCAGCGTCACTTGGGCAGCCCACTGCGACTCGCCTTTGAACTGCTTGGTGGTGAAGTCAGTAGGGTCCGTCAGCGCGTAGACGGCCTTG
The DNA here is from genome assembly GCA_030685025.1 of Rhodoferax sp. GTDB lineage: Bacteria > Pseudomonadota > Gammaproteobacteria > Burkholderiales > Burkholderiaceae_C > Rhodoferax_D. The sequence continues at coordinate 32,910 of JAUXWC010000186.1, read as the reverse complement.
CCCGTGGCGGGGTCAAAACCTGAGAAATTAACGAACTGCCGCGTATTGCCGCCTTGCTGGTCACGGAAGGTGATCTCGTTAATATGCCCCCAACGCTTGTTAAGCAAGTTACCCACGTTCAAGATATCCAGCGAGATGACCCCTTTGTGTCCGGCAAAAATGCCCGGCACTTCCTGGCTCAAGCGCAAGTCAAAACTGTTGCTGAACTTCGAGAACGCCGAGTTGCGTGCCACCACACCGCCGCGGGCTGCACTCAGCGCCTTATCACCGTCCACCACAGCCCAGAACGCCGCTTCCGCTTCGGCCGCTGTCATGGTGGAGCTTGCAGGACCACGGAACAACACTTCCCCGGAACCCGGCGCCTTGGGCACGTACAACAAGTCATTGCCCGTGATGCCGTCGCCATTCATGTCATTGCGGAACGTCCAGCTATAGGGTTTGCCGGTTCGACCTTCGAAAAACAATCCGAATGTGGTCTTGTAACTGCCCCACAAGGCGCGGGACCAATTAATCGATCCATTCACGCGATCACGCACCAGGTAGGCCGAGTTGGCCGCCACTTCTTCGTTCGGGTTGTATACGGCCCGATTGGTGAAGTTGGAATTCGCGGTGGATGAGGTCAGCGGACTGACCTCGGTTGCAGTCGTGCGGGTGTAGGCTGCAGTCCAATTGATGTCACGATTGGCGACGCCACTGAGCGACAGGGTCACCGCGTCACCGCCACCCTTGCCGCTGGTGTCGATCAAGGTGACGTTCGAATAGGCGGTGTTGCTCAGGGCCTTGGTGGTGGGTCGATTGGCGCCACTACAGGCCGCCACGGTCGAAGTGGGTGGTACCGCACTTCCGTTCCAGCAATTGGCGTTGCGCCCACCCGCATTCCAGAACATCTGACGCCCATCGGGCGCCGTGGCCGTGGCCGCACCCAGGTTGAGGTGCTTGTAGTACAGGCCTTGCTTCACTTCGGTGTGCAACCACTCGGCACCCAACACCAGGCCAAACCAGGGAAGTTCCTTGTCAAATGCCAGGTTGACTTTCCAGACCGATGGTTGGCTGACACCCGGTGCGATGAAGTCCACTTGAGGCGCGGGCGGTATTCCGCTGATGACGGGCTGGTTGAGTGGGTCGGTGCGCAAAGTCAGGCCAGGCGGACAAATGTTGTTGCCGGTGGTCGCGCAGGTATAGCTCGCGATGGCGACGCCGGTGTTCTGGAAGGGATTGATCAGCCAGACATTGGCCGCCGAGCCTTGAAACAGCCCCGCGCCGCCGCGGACCTGAGACTTGCGCCCCTCGATTGCATCGAAGTTGTAGTTAAAGCTGAACCGCGGTTGGACCAGTTGCTGGCCGTCCAGCGTATTGGTGTTGTCATAACCAAAACCACCCGATTGACGGGCGTTGGTGGCCGGATTGCCAGGCACCATCGCGGACGAAGCTGCGGCATTGGCCAGCGGCCGGTCGCTGATCGAAATCTTGTCCAACCGGATACCACCGGCAAGCGTCAGGTTCTTGTTGAGCGCCCAGGTGTCCTGCACGAACAGGCCGGTGTTGGACATGCTCATGCTGGCAGCACCGTCCTGCAGGGTTCGCCCGGGGAACGGTAGTTGCACCGTGTAGCTGGTTGGATTGCCAGCCAGGAAAAGGGCGACCGGATCTGCGCCACGGAAGCTGTAATCACCCCAGGCACGCCGTACAAAGGCGTTGTCGATCTTGTTGCGCTCGATGTCACCACCGAACTTGATCTCATGGTTGTCGAGCGCAAGGTTACCCGCCAGGTAGGCGTTGCTTGTCTTGGTCTGCAAGTTGTTGAAATGCCGGGTTTCCTCGGTGCCGAAACGCAAGGTGCGGTCCCCAGTTGCAGTGCCAGCCGGTGCCGTGCCGGTGTAAACCAGGCTGATTTGCGGAAGGCTTGCGTTGTTGGCGGGGGCGGCTTGATAGTCGCGGGTGGACACCTTCAGTTCGGTGGAAAACTTGTCAGTCCAATCGCCGAACCATTGGCCGACCACGGTTTCAATCGTCTTGTTGGTGGCATACCAATGGGAACTGAGGCTCAGGCCGGTGCTGTTGTTGAACGGAAAAATCGGATCACTCTGTTCGGTCTTGGCGTAACGGATGTTGGCGCGGTGGTTGTCGTTGATATTCCAGTCAAGTTTGAGCAAGGTGTCTTTGACGCTGGTTTGAACATCGCTTGGCACATCGGCGGCGCCGATATCGACCTTGTACTTCGACATGGCGGCGGTTCGCGCGGCGTCGATCTGCGCCTGTGTAATACCGACGTTGATCAACGAACTGCCCATCGGGCCAAAGGTCGGGGCGTTGCGGCTGCTCTTGAGCTCCTCATAACTGGCGAAGAAGAACAGTTTGTCCTTAATGATCGGGCCACCCAAGACGAATCCCTTGGTGCTTTCCGTGGCGGGCGGGGGTGCGGTAAAGGTGTCCGTCGCGCGGTTGTAGCGGTCCCCTGCCATGCTGTCGTCGCGAAACACGTAGTAGACGCTGCCCTTCCAATCATTGGTGCCCGATTTGGTCACCGCATTGATGTTGGCGCCGGTGTAGCCCTGTTGCGTGACGTCGTAGTTCGACAGGTTGATCTGCACCGCCTGAATCGCGTCAATCGAGATCGGCTGTTTCAGTGTCGGCAGGCCATTGGCCTCAAGGCCAAAAGGGTCGTTGGTCCGCACCCCATCAATCGTGAGCGCGTTGTAGCGCGAGTTTTGGCCGCCCGCCGAGATTTCACCGCGGTCCTTGTCGGTCTGCGACAGGCGCGGGTCCATGCGAGCATAGTCCTGCAGGCCGCGAGAAATGGACGCAAAGGCGTCCAACTCCTGTCGCCCAATGCTGGTGCCGGCGCCGGCGCTGCCACTGTTGAACTTACTGCCAGCCGAGCCGGTGATCTCCACCTTGGCCAGCACCGCGCCACCAATTTGCGCGTCCAGGCTGGTCGCCTCAGCCAGAAGCAGGTAGACGTCATCACGAGTCTGCGTGACACCACCTTTGCTGAACGTGACGGTGTAAGGCCCCCCCACCCGCAAACCGCGGGCAGAATAGCGCCCCTGATCATCTGCAAGCACCTTGTTTACCGAACCGGACTCGCGGTGCAGAATCGTCACGCTCGCGCCGGCAACGGGTTTACCGTCAGCGCCGGTGACGCGACCTCCCACCGATGCGGTGGTGTTTTGCGCCAAGGCGGGCGCCGCCGCCAGAATGGCGACTGCGACGCTCAAGGCGGTACGCGAGAACCCTGCCCAATGCCGACTGCTGTTCATGAAAATTTCTCCTGAAAAAAATAGGCCCCGATGCCGATGACCGAGGCCCACGCGCGAATTTGCAACGTTTTGTAAAGTCAGTCTAGCAGCGCTTCATGGCTAAACGGTGACACTGCGCCGCAGCAAAGGGAAAGCCCTATGATCGCCACGCAACAGCCGCTGCCAGCAACCGGGCCTCGGCACGCCGTCGCGGCAGCCGATCACTCGGCCCACGCTCACATGAACAAGCGGTCCTTCTGGTCCATTACCGCAAAGCGCTGCCAGTCGGATGCAATCGACCTGACAACGGTCGCGTTCTGGACGACTTCGTTGCACGCGAGCGTGAAGTTGGGGTTGTTCAGCACGGCCAGGTACCGCGAGTCCGTCGGCCCACCGCGTTTCGAGTGTCTGGACCTGCATGGCTGACTCCTTTATTGGTTTTTCGGATCTGCCTCAAACACCACGTCGGCACTGTTCACCGCGCTGATCGACGGCCCGAAGCTGGTCAGGCACGGCAGGGTGGCGTTGTGGTGCGCCCTGATCTGGGCCGCGCTGGCGTGCGCCTTGTCGTGGGTGGTGTGGGCGTCGGCGGCGAGCACTACTTCGTAACCCAGGCCGGCGGCGCTACGCGTGGTGGTGTCGACGCAGAATTCGGTGGCGTAGCCACAAATCACCAGGCGGCCAACGTCGTGCGCGGTTAACCAATCGCCCAGTGTGGTGTTGAGAAACGAATCCGGGGTTCGCTTGGCGATCAGCTCGTCGCCGGGCAGCACTTGCAGGTGCTGCGCCAACTGCCAACTGTCGGCGCCAAACGCCAGCAGGCCCGACGCGCGCTCATGCTGGATGAAGGCCACCGCCGCGCCGACCGCGCGCGCCCGCTGCGTGAGCGCGTTGATTCTGTGGATCACCTCGTCTGCTTCGAAGGGACGGGGCGCGGGGTCGAACAGGCCGTGTTGGACGTCGATGACGAGAAGTGCAGTTTTCATGGCAGACCTGGCGGGTATCACGGGGAGGCGACCGTCCGCGCATTATCACGCGCCAGACTGGGCGGCGCCACGCCCCACGGAATAGTCTTAGACTGGCCGTCCCCACGCACCGCAAATCGCCTCGTCCATGGACTTCAAACCACTCGTCACCTTGTTGGCCATTGTTAATCCACTGGCCATCGTCCCCTTCTTCATCCACTACACGCAGGACTTCTCGCGCGAGCAGCGCCGGCGCACGATCTGGATTTCGTCCTTCAGCGCCTTTGTGGTGATCGCCGTCAGCGCCTTGATGGGGCTGCACATTCTGGAGTTTTTCGGCATCTCGCTGGCCAGTTTTCAAGTGGGCGGCGGCATGCTGCTGCTGACCTCGGCACTGGCTATGCTGAATGCCCAACCGGCCGAGGCCAAGTCCAACGAGGAAGAGATGCACGACGCCGCCGCGCGCGCCAGCATCGCCGTGGTGCCGCTGACCATCCCGCTGCTGACCGGGCCGGCCACCATGTCCACCGTGGTCATTTACGCTGAGAAGGCCAAGACTTTCTGGCAACTCGGTTCTCTGGTGGGTTATGGCATCGTCATCGCGCTGGCCACCGCGCTGTGCTTCTCGTTGGCCCAACCGATCGCGCGCGTGCTGGGCAAGACCGGCATCAATGTGATGACCCGGCTGATGGGGCTGATTCTGGCCGCGCTGGCGGTGGAAGTGATGTCGGATGGGCTGGTGAAACTGTTTCCGATACTGGGCAAGTAGCCAAGCGCCCGCTACCGCAGCGCCTGCTCGATGGCGGCCAGCAGCGTGGCATTGTCGGGTGCAACCTTGCTGGCATAGCTGCCCAGCACCTTGCCATCGCGGTCCAGCAAGTACTTGTGGAAGTTCCACTTGGGCGCCTGACCGGTGGCCTTGAACAAGGCAGCATAGAAGGGATTGCGCGCCTCACCGGCCACCACCGTCTTGGCAAACATCGGGAACTGCACGCCATAGGTGTTGAAGCAGAAATCAGCGATTTCCTTCGACGAGCCCGGCTCCTGCTCGCCAAAGTCATTGGACGGAAAGCCCAGTACTACCAAACCGCGACGCTGGTACTTGGCATACAGCGCCTCCAGCCCCTCGTACTGGCCGGTATAGCCGCAGAAGCTGGCCGTGTTGACCACCAGCACCGCCTTGCCGGCGTACTGACATAAGTTCTGCGGTGTCTCATCTTGCAGGCGCGGGAACTGATGTTGCAAGATCGCCGGACAAACCCGCGACGCGGCAGTCGGTGCCGCCACAGGCGTTTGCGCCTGCGCCACGAGACTGAGGCAGCCAGCCGCCACCCCGACCATGAGCGATGCCGTAATTCTGGCTAGTGTTGACATGGCGGGCTCATGAGATAGGCACTGAATTTGTCGCGCAACTCACCGGTGATGGGCACGGCGCGGTGCGTCTTCATGCACGCCAGCACCACCGTCAGCTTCGCCTCCACGCGCACCTGTCCACCGGCCTGGGCTTGCACGATGAACTTCATCGAACTGGTGCCGATGCGCTCGACGCGCAGGTTCAATCGCAACATCTCGCCGACCTTGCTGGGCGAGACGAAGCGGCACTCCACGCTGCCCATGGGCACGCCCAGGTGCTGCTTGACGTGAAAATCCGCAAAGTCGATGCCCAGCGCCTGATTGAACCAGTCCTCCACCAGCTCGTTGAACAGCACGAAGTACTGTGGGTAGAACACGATGCCGGCCGGGTCGCAATGGTGAAAGCGGATCAGCTTGTCGCATTCGAAGGTGAGGCCTTCTTGGGTGGGCATGGAGGGGACTCCTGGGGAAATGGGTTTGGAAGCGCGGGATCAGAGTACTCGAATCCCTTGCGCGGAGGTTTCGGTAAAGGCTGTCTTCAGGGCGCGATAGCACGCTTGAGCGCCCGCGCGATCGGTGGCGGCAGGTTGGCCAGCGATTGCAGCAAGTGCGGCAACACGCGCAGCTTCAGCCCGGTCAGGCTGGGGGGAACGATCGCTTCGATCAGGTGCGGGCCTGGGGTGCGCAAGGCGTGCTCGAAAGCGGCCAGAAATTCTTCGGTGCTGGTGGCGCGTTTGGAGGCCACGCCCATGCTTTCGCCCAGGCGCATAAAGTCCAAGGGCGGCGTGCGCAGGTCGAGCTGGGCTTTGGCCCGGTCGCTGACACCCACCGCGCCGACCCGGCGCAGTTCGACGTTGAGGATGGCGTAGGAACGGTTGTTGAAGATGACGGAAATGACGTCAAGTTTCTCGCGCGCCATGGTCCACAGGGCCTGGATGGTGTACATGGCCGAGCCGTCGCCGGCCAGCGCAATCACCTTGCGGTCAGGGCAGGCGATGGCCGCACCCACGGCGTTGGGCAGGCCCTGGCCGATGGCGCCGCCGGTGAGCGTGAGCACGTCGTGACGCGGTGCGCCAGCGGTGTACATCGCCAGCATGATGCCGGAGGTTTGGGCTTCGTCCACCAGGATGGCGTTGTCTGGCATCAGCTCCCCGATGGCCTTGCACACCTTGTCGGCGGTGAACTTGCCGCGCGGCCGGCCCGGACGCTTGGGGGCCTGCAGCGCCGGTTTGGTTTGGTCGGCACCCACCGCGCTGGACAGCTTGCCCAGGCTCCCCTGCACGTCCTGCGTGAACGACGCCAGCGTGTGCAACTGGCAGCCTTCGGGCACCAGGTAACTCTTTTTGCCAGGGTAGGCGAAGAACGAGACCGGCGCCTTGGCATCGACCAGGATCAGGTGGTCCAGCCCCGTCAACTGCACCGAAGCCAGCTCGGCCAGGTAGGCGATGCGCTCGACGTGTGGCAAGCCCGCGCCACGCTCGATGCGGGTGGGAAAGACCTCCGCAAACAGCTTGGCACCGGTCTTGGCGGCGATGCGCGCCACCGCCATCAGGGCCGGTGCGCGCAGGGCGCGGCCACCCAGCAGGATGGCCTTTTTGCCTTCACCTTGCAGGGCCTGGGCAATCGCCGCCACGGTAGCGTCTTCGGCTGCGCTCGGGGCGGTGACTTTTGGCAAGGGCGCGGGCACGCCGCCTTCGCTCCACGACACATCGGCCGGCAGGATCAGGGTGGCCACCTGCCCTGGCGGACCCATGCAAGCCGCTATGGCCTCCACCGCGTCCTGGCACAGTGCGGCCGTGCTCTGCGAGGTGCGCACCCAGGGCGACACATTGCGCGCCACGGTTTCGATGTCCGACTGCAACTGGGCGTCGTACTGGGTGTGGTAGGTGGCGTGGTCGCCCACGATGTTGAGCATGGGCACCTTGCCCTTGCGAGCGTTGTGCAGATTCGCCAGGCCGTTGCCCAGGCCGCAGCCCAGGTGCAACAGCGTGGCGGCGGGTTTGTCGGCCATGCGGGCGTAGCCGTCCGCCGCGCCGGTGGCCACACCCTCAAACAGCGCCAGCACCGCGCGCATCTCGGGCACGCTGTCAAGCGCGGCCACGAAGTGCATCTCGGAGGTGCCGGGGTTGGTAAAGCAGGTGGTGATGCCGGCGTTGACCAGGGTCTGGATCAGGGCATGGGCGCCATTGGACATGGGGTCTCCTCGGAGTTCCGATTGGGTGATTGGGTAGCGAAGGCCTCAGAGGTCACGGCCCGCGTTGATGGAGCGTGCCGCAGCCCGTGCGGTCAGGATGCAGCCCGGCAGAAACGTGCCCTCCAGTGAGCGTTTGCCGCTGGCGCCGCCACCGCCGAAGCCGGCCGCCTCACCGACGCAATACAGGCCATCGATGGGCTGATCGGCGGCGTCGAGCACGCGGCTTTGCAGGTCGGTCTTCAGGCCGCCCAGGCTCTTGCGGGTGATCAGTTGCATCTGAATGGCAATGAAGGGGCCGGAACCCTTGGCCTGCAGCGGCGCCGGTTTGCAGGTACGCAGGCGGTCGGGCCCCCAGTGCCGCGCGTGTTCAATGCGACGAATCTGGTCATCGTTGAAGAGCGAATCACCGCGTTGGAAGTTGGCATCGAAGGTATCCGCCGTGTGTTGCAACACATGGGCTTGCACATCATTCGTACCGGTCAGTGCATTCATCTTGGCGGCCAGTTCAACCAGCGTGTCGGCCACCAGAAAGTGCTTGCTCTGGGCCGCCATCTGCTTGACCAGCCGGTGGTTGCCCAGCAGGATTTCCTTCAGAAACAGCGGGAGCTGACGGTCGCGGATCCGCTGGTTGTGCTCGGACCCGGAGATGGCGAACTCCTTGGCCGCAATACGCCAGTTCAGCAGGTGCCAGGTGTAGGGTTTCTCCTGCGCCGCCACACGCTGGCACAGCAGGTGGGTGTCAAAACCGGTGATCAGCGGCTGCGGGCCGATGCGCCGCCCACTGTGGTCCAGCCAAAGGGCCGACTTGCAGGGGATGGCCGACAGACCGTGGCCGGGAAAGTGCGGCTGCGGGTGCGGCAGGCCAGCGGCGTAGTTCCACATCTCCCCGGCATGCGTGATGTGTCCGCCCAGAGCCGCCACCAGGTGATGCAGCTTACCGTCCGAAAACGGGTGGGCGCCGTTGAGCATGGCCGCCGGCAGGGGGCGCGTGGGCGGCCAATTGGCACGGGCCTGCTCGTGGCTGCCGTTGATGCCGCCCATGGCCAGCACCACCACCGGTGCCGCGAGCCGCACCGGCTGACCGGTGTCGTGGTTGATGGCGTTGGCGCCGGTTACCACGCCGTCGTGGGACTCCAGGCTCACCACCTCATGCTTGCTCAGCAGCGTCAGCCGGTTGCCGGTGTTGGCGTGGTGCAGGGTGGCGATCATGCGTTGTGTAAGCCACTGCGAGGTGCCCCACACCACGTGGTAACGCGGCAGCGAGTTGCCGTTGCCCTGCATGCCGCGCTCCACCCAGTTGACGGCGGGCATGAACTTCAGGCCGTGCCCGACCACCCAGTCGTACACCTGCTCGCGCGAGTGCTGCACGTAGTGGCGCGCCCATTGCCGGGGCCACAGTTCGTCTTCACCCAACTCGCCAAAGCGCACCCAGTCTTCAAACGCCCGCTCGGGCGAGTCCTGGAGCTTCATGCGCCGCTGCAAAGGCGTGTCCACCAAGGCCATGCCGCCAAAGGCCCACAGGGCCAAGCCACCCAGGCGCTGTGGCGTGTCGCGGTCGACCAGCGTCACGCTTTGGCCAGCACGCAGGCATTCGATGGCGGTCACGATGCCGGCCAGGCCGGCGCCGATCACCAGCACATCGGATGGAAGGCTTGTTGTTGTCATCACCAGTCTCCTGCTTACAGTCCCTACGTCGGGGCGAGGGCGAAGTGCACCAAGGGCGACGTTAACGGCTTATGATGCCCAGCACCTTGACCCTGGATGCCATCGACCTTGACCTCAGACGCCACTGTTTCCATGAGTTGGGTCAATACCCTGCTGTTGGCGGCCGAACGCCAGGGTGTGCCGCGCCAACGCCTGTTGCAGCGCGCCGGGGTTCACACCGAGCTGCGCGCCGACGCGCGTTTACCCGTCGACGACATCACCCGCCTGTGGCGCGCGGCCGCCGAGCTGACCGGCGACACCGGCTTTGGTCTCAAGGCGGGGCGCCTGGTGGGACCGGGCAGCTTTAACGTGGTCAGCTTCATCCTGCTGGCCAGTGCCACGCTGCGCGACGCAGTGGCCGAGGTGCAAAAATTTCAACGCCTGATCAGTGACGGCGGGCGTTTTCAGTTGGTGCCTGGCGAGACCCACAGTTGGCTGATCTACCACCCGCAGCAGGGCGACCTGGCTTTCAGCCCGCATCAGATCGAAGCCGTGTTGGCAGCGGTAGTGAGTGTGTTCCGCTGGATCACGACACGTGCCGTGCAGCCGGTGGCGGTGCAGTTCAGCCACGCACGCCTGGCACCGCTGGCCGACTACCAGGCGGTGTTTGGGCCACAGGTCGAGTTCGCTCAGGCCTTTAACGGCGTGCAACTGGACAACGCCACGCTGGACCAGCCGCTGCAAAGCGCCGACTTGCAGCTCGCCACGCTGCACCGCGAATACGCCACGGCGCAACTGGCGGCGCTGTCGCAGTCCAGTGACCTGGGCGAACAGTTGCGCGCCTGGCTGTTGGCACGGCTGAGCTCGGGTCTGCCCGACGCCGCAGCCGCCGCGCGTCACCTGGGGCTGAGCGGGCGGGTGCTGGCGCGCCGTCTGCAGGCCAAGGGCACCAGCTACAGGGCTTTGCTGGACGCCATGCGCCGCGAGCGCGCTTGCGAGCAGGTCACCCACACGCCGGCCAGCTTCGCCAGCATTGCGCGCGCGCTGGGCTTCTCGGAAGCCAGCGCCTTTAACCGTGCCTTTCGGCGCTGGACCGGCCAGAGTCCGGGACAATGGCGACTGGACTCCCGCGCCAGCGCAGCGCCGACGCCCGGCCCGGGCACAGGCGCGCAAAGTAGCACCTCGCAATAGGCGAGGGTGGACCAAGACCCACCCTGTGGCTCAGCCAGCCTGCTACGGGCAGCGCGAGTGCGACCGCAACATAGGCGAACGGTGCCCACATGGTGCTGAAGCCAAATATGACGCGGACGACATCGCGCACGCCAATGTAGCGCCGACCAAGTGGCCAGCCGCCACGAACGCAAAGGCGATACCCCGTGATGAGGATGAAATAGCGCTTTGGGGAGTACCGTTTGAGGTAAGCCGCCTGCGCACGGCGCAACCCGGCGCGGGTCGGCTTGACCGCGGGGTTAACTGGCGTTCGCGTGAAAGGCGCCCCGTTCGGGCGTTCCGCTCCACAGGCGTGGATTTGGCGCCCAGTTCGCGTTCGACTCATGCTCCAACAATGCCCGTGCAACTTCACCCAACTCGACGCCAAGGTGTTCGCGAGCGGCCGATGCACCGCCATCCTCTACGTTGGCGGCCAACACAAAAGGCCGGAACTGTTCCCAGTTGTCGGCAAACTGAGAAATAAGGATGCGTGCAAGATCGTAGGAAAGTTCATTGCCTTCGTCTGCGCGGAGGAACGACTTGCCTGACCAGAACTCCTGGATCTCCGTGGTTCCCCAGAACTTCCGATGGCGAGTATGCATCTGGTGCGGGCTTGATCTACTCCCAAAGGTGTCGAGAGGTGGCGGACACAGGCGGCGTTCGGTGTTCACGGCAAGGCCTTCGTTTACCCATGCGGGAATTGGCAGATGGCTGAGGCAACCATGGGTCAGTTCGTGAGCGATGACTGGCTCAATCGCGCGCAGATCGGTCTTGACGGTCACGAAGTGTCCGCACCCCTGATGAATGTACATGCCGCCGCTTGCGGCGAACTCTCCAGCCTCGGGATAGTAGTGGGCGACGTATCTGTAGTAGGTTTCGTCGTCGTCGAAGACGACCAGTATGTCCTTGCCCCACTCGGGTACCTGAGCGACGCCGTCCAGCACTCGGACGACTCGTTGGAGCGTCTTGCCAACAAACGCGAGTGTTGCCTCTGCGATATTGCTCTCAAGGCTCGATAGCAGAACGATGTTGCCTTGGTCGCTGAGACGGTAGTTCCGTCCAAGAGCGACCCTCAGGTGCTCAAGCCACGCAAGTTCGCAGACGGCCCAGGCGGCGGCCTGAGCGTCACCACCGGCGATTGCGCCAAGCCATCGTTGCGCGGCTTCCCAATCGACAACTGGAAGGCCATTGGCATCGATCAGATTCCCCACTATGTTGAAGTCCTCTACACCAGGCGCCGAGACGGCTGCCGGCGGGGCGGGCGCTGGTCTTCGGGGCGGCGAAGGATCGAGAATCGGTTTAGGTGTGAGGAGGGCGCGCAGAAGCTTCAGCATGAAGACTCGTGGGGGACTGGTTGTCAGCTAACGTCGGCGCTGTCCGGCGGGCAGCATGAGCCGCGAAGCGGCAACCTGCTGCTGCGTGTCCGTGACGAACCAGTTATGCACCCGCCGCTTCGAAAGCCGCTACTGCCACCGAACGATTGACCGCCACGGACTTTCGAAGCGCCTTGATACGTTCGATTTCGTGCATCGCCTGGGCCGAAAAGTAGGACTCGCCGCAGCTTGGGCACGACCACAATGGAATGGCCTCAATCACAAGCAGGGCGGCCCCTTTGCCAAAGCTGCGAGTAACGTGCTTCAACTGCAACGACGTGCTTCCGCAGTGTGCGCAATGATGTTCAACTGAGGTAGACAGTGATGACAACGAGCTTGCCTGTGAAGCCGAGTTTGACGACTGCTTCGGCCGCCGAACCGTCGAGTGCAATGCCGGAGACGACGCACTTGACTTCGCGGGTTTGGGCGTCGCGTTGACGTTCAATGATTTGCCCCGTGAGGACGATGTTTTCGAGATCAAGGATTGTGAGGCTGTCATCTTCAAGCTCCTCAGCCGCGTGGGTTGAAACAACATAATTCAGCGTGCGAATCAGATGGCGAAAGCGACTGATCGTGGTTTGAGCCATGCTTGATAGTGTACGAAACTGCGCGTACGAGCTGAACCAGGATGCATCAACGTTCGAGCTAAGCGGGCGACGACGGCAGGACGCCAGTCCCGGGCTGGCGAAAATGTACCGCGTCCCGCCAGACCGGGCCTGGTGGCCTGCCGTTGGCTCTGCGCTTTAGGCGTCACCGCGCGCTCGCCACTCTTCACTGGTGACGCGATACAAGACATGATCTCCAAGAGGACTCTCCTTCGGCACATCCAGGAACCGCAAGACCGACTCAGGACCGCGCATGCCGATTCTCTCCATGACCGCGCTTGACCGGAGATTGCCGACAGCCGTGGTGGCGATGACCTCGGGAAGTACGAGTGCGCCGAATGCGAAACGAAGAACTTGCGTCGCCGCTTCGGTGGCGTAACCTCGACCCCAGTGCTTGCGGGCAAGTCGCCAGCCAATCTCGACACATGGACCCAACGGATGGCTGTCGTCGAGCGCCTGTAGCCCAGCAAAGCCAGGGAACTGGCGGTTCTCGGTCAGTTCCACAGCCCAGAAGCCCCACCCGCGTTCAGCAATGAGACCGCTCCATTTGTTGATCCTCTTGCACGCCGTCTCTTGATCGAGGACTGAGGAGATGAAAAACTTCATGACCTCGGGATCGGCGCACAGGCTTGCGAATGGGGCGCGATCAGTGTCCTCCCACTGGCGAAGCGTGAGACGGTTGGTCTGAGCGAAGTTCTGTGGCTTCATTCCGAGATGCGGCGCTGGGTGGTCGTGTTCGTCACGCCTATCCGATCAGGCGCCGATGTGGATACGGTAGCGTAGGCCAGACTTGCTCCCAAACTGAGGTGGTTTGACGAATCTTTCGATGAGTTTGCCACCGTTGGCCTCTATGACTCGTTGCGAGGCAATGTTCTCGGGATCCGTGGTCAACTCGACGTAGGGCAGACCGATGGACTTTGCTTCTGGGAGTAGGGCACGCAGGGCCGCAGTTGCATAGCCGTTGCGCTGCTTCCAAGGGACGACGGCGTATCCGATGTGGCCAAGGCAGTGCGGCGGAAGCGCCGCCGTCCCATGTTGCCACCGCATGCCAATGGAACCGCAAAACTCGCCGTCCCATAGCCAGCGACGAAACCCTGGAAGTCTTGCAACGGTAGACCCATCCGGTAGCGTGACGGGGCTGCCCTTAGCCTCTCGGTCCTCCATAGCTGCCAGGAATGCGGGTGAATCGTTGGCGATCGCGGCGAGTTCTTCTTGGGCTGCGACAAGGCCGCGCACGTTGTCTGAGGACCAGCCACGCTCCAGCGCGGCCACGTAGCTGCTCAAGTGTTCGGGTTCAGGGCGAACGAGTTGCACAGGAGTCACCTTTCGGCGCCAAACGTTGAAATTCAGCGGGTGGCGTAGCCATCCAATGGAACGACCAGTTCGACGTCATGCTGCTTTGCGCGGTACAAGCTTTACCTGCAGATCACAGCCAACCGCCACGGCGTACTTTTTCAACGTAGCCAACGATGGCGCGTGTCGACCGGCACCCTCCAAGCGCGAGATCGCACTCTTTGTTGTACCCATGCGCTCTGCAACTGCATCTTGCGTCAGACCAGCTTTCGCACGTGCCCTGAGCATTTGACTTGCAACGGTGTATTCGAGCTCAAGGCTGTCGTACGCATCATTGAACCCTGGGCGTTGCCTCGCGGTCGCCAAGAAATCAGTGTGATTGTGAGGAACTGGTTTGTACTTCAAGTCAGCCATGCATCACCTCCTTCAGGCGCTTTCGCGCCATCTTCAAATCGTTGTCGGGAGTCTGCTGCGACTTCTTTATAAACGCATGCAGAACGACCACTCTCTTTCCCTGCAAAAAACAATAAAACGCCCGACCAGTTCCCGTTCGGCCACGCGGACGCAGTTCTAACAAACCGTCGCCAAAGGCGCGTGAATGTGGCAAGCGAAGGCTTGGCCCGTGCTCCGTGAGAAGTTCTACCAATCGCACACAGTCGGCCAGGACGTCAACCGGCCATGACCGCACTTCTGCGCAAACGCGCTCATGGAAGTAGTGGATTTCAAACGCCATGTAACATGTTAGCAAAAACGCTAACTCAACGCAAGTGCGGATTTCATGTCGTCGAACATGATGCCGACCTTACGGCCAGCGATCCAACTATGCGCTCCGCCTGCAACGCCGGAGCTTCACCCGCGTTGCGCGGTCGGCAACGGCCCGGCGACGGCCTACGCACTTCGTCGCCGGGCGATCTCGCCAAGAATCTCGCGCCACAGACCACTCATCTTTTCCCACTCGCCGTGCGCACGCAAATAGGCAACGGCGCCGACCAGATCGTTGAGCACCAGCGCTTCGATGGTGGGATGGGGGGTGCCCACATGGGCTGGCAGCGCCTCATCCCAACCGTCGAACACGGGCCACGGTACCAGCATCTGATCGCCGTCACGGTGTTGAACACGCATCCACCCGGTACCGTCACGAAGATCAAAGTAGGTCATCGAAGTCAGGGGCTTCATCCAGCTCCAGGGCGATGGCTTGGGCTCATGCGGAGTCGGCTGGATTGCGGGTTGTGTTTGCTTGCGCGGGGTTGCTTCGCTACGGTTTGTGATGACGCCGGCGGGTTGGACGGGCTGCGGCGCTGGCGCACGCTCCTGTTCAAATTGGCTCAAGAGTGCGGCGGTGTTGCTGACCAGCAGTTGCCGCTCGGCTTCGGTGAGCTGGCGCCCGCTGTCGCTGCTGCCGCCGCCGTGGCGGGCTGGCCCCAGGGCGTCGTTCGAGCCGTAGCGCTTGGCAAAGCAGGTCGAGCCCATAACCAGCAGCTTGCCCTCATCGCGCACCACGTGGATGCGGCGGTACACCGCGTGGCCGCAGCCGGGCTGCTCACAACGGACGCGAGCGCTGAAGTCCACCGCAACCATGGCGCAGAGTTCGGGCATGCCCAATTATGGCGGGCTGTGGGCTGAAATCATGCCAGCGACCGCATGAAACCTGACTCGCTGGCTTGTGGAGCCCGTGGTACGCCACGGGCCAGCACCCGGCGATCAGTCGACGGCCAGTGTGCCACGCCGTCGCCACATCCTTACCAGTGCGTCGGCTTGCTTGCGGGCTTCTTCTTGGTGGGCACGTTTTGGGGTAGCTGGGAAACGGCCAACTCATCGTCCCGAATGTAATGCCGCACCCAGTGAGCTTTTCCGATCAGGCGCTTGTTCGAAAATCGCTGTGCCTGCTCACCCGGTTCTCGCAGCGGCAAGATCAGGCCCACTGTGACCTCTGGGGCGTCCTGGGCGAGCAAATTCAACACCGGCTCCACGTCGCTGTCATTGGAACAAATCACGACTTGATCACAGTGCCGCTTGATGGCGTCGCGGTAGACCTGCAAGGACAAATTTTCATCGGTTTGTTTTTCCTCAATCATCCAGACCGAGGCCAGCTTATCTTTGCTGGGTGGCTCATCCTTGACAAACAGGGGCAGCTTGGTCGGTTCGAAGATATGGAAACCGTTGACAACCTCAACGCATGCATACCGGGCCTTTAGCGCACGCAGCTACTGCGTTTGGGCCTGCTCGGACTTGGCGCCATGGCGCGCGTAGCTGGCCATGACCGGGGCCGTAAAATACTTGACCGCCACAACCTCCGCAGAGGGGTCTTGCGGCATCAAAATCCGGTCACGAAACAGCGCCACGATATCGAGCCACTTGTACGGCGTGTTCTTGAGACGCGAGTAGTAGAGGTTGTACCCGTCGATGTAGATGATGGTTCTTCTTGTCATGGCACAAACCCTGGTCACTGCGCCTTGCCCGACGCACCAATGGAAAGGCCACCTTGCGGTGGCCTTTTCGCCCTAAGCCTGAGCCAACTGAATGACACCGCGAAGGGATGGTGCAAGAAGTTTAGCAGAATCCGCAACGGGCCGATCCATGCGCAAGAATGCCGCGCGCCAAGCGCACCATTTGACCGCACAATTGGCTATCGGCACAACACCAAGGAGACCCTGATGGCATCCGGAAAAATTCTCGTGGCACAAGGTGGTGGCCCCACCGCCGTGATCAACCAGTCGCTGGTTGGCGTGGCGCTGGAGGCGCGCCGGTTCAGCGGCATCGAGCGCATTTATGGCGCTTGCCACGGCGTGCGCGGCATTGTGGACGAAGACTTCGTGGATCTGACGCAGGAGACCCGCCACAACCTGGAGCTGGTGGCCAACACGCCCTCCTCGGCCTTGGGCTCCACGCGCGACAAGCCTGACCTGCGCTACTGCCAGGAGATCTTTCGGGTGTTGCAAGCCCATGAGATCGAGCACTTCTTCTACATCGGAGGCAACGACTCGTCCGACACGGTGTTGATCGTCAGCCAGGAGGCGCAGAAGGTGGGTTACCCGCTGCGCTGCATGCACATTCCCAAGACCATCGACAACGATTTGGTGGGCAACGACCACACGCCGGGTTTTCCGTCCGCCGCACGCTTCGTGGCGCAGGCCTTTGCCGGCGCCAACCTGGACAACGCGGCGCTGCCCGGCGTCTACGTGGGCGTGGTGATGGGGCGCCATGCCGGCTTTCTGACGGCCGCGTCCGCGCTGGGCAAGAAGTTCGCCGACGATGGCCCGCACCTGATCTATCTGCCCGAGCGCACCTTTGTGCTGGAGCGGTTTCTGGCCGACGTGAAAAGCACCTACGAACGCTATGGCCGCTGCGTGGTGGCGGTGTCCGAAGGGATTCACGACGCATCGGGCGCCCCGATCGCCACCTTGCTGGCAAAGGATCTGGAACACGACGCACACGGCAACGTGCAACTGTCTGGCAACGGCGCGCTGGCCGATCTGCTGTGTGAAGAGATCAAAACCAAGCTCAAGATCAAGCGGGTGCGCGGCGACACCTTTGGTTATTTGCAGCGCTCCTTCATCGGTTGTGTGTCCGACGTGGACCAGCGCGAGGCACGCGAGGTCGGCGAGAAAGCGGTGCAATACGCCATGTGGGGCGGCAAGGACGGCTCGGTGGCGATCAAACGCACCGGCTTCTATTCGGCCGACTACGAGTTGCTGCCACTCGACGCGGTGGCTGGCAAGACGCGGGTGATGGAAGACGAGTTCATCGCGCCTTGTGGCACCGACGTGACCGACGCCTTTCGCATGTACCTGCGCCCCCTGCTGGGCTCGGGCATGCCGGACGCCTTTCGGCTGCGGCATAATCCGGTCGCCAAAGTGCTCCACCGGTCGGGTCTTTAGAAGAAACACAGGACAAAACACCATGCAATCCAGGTTTGCTACGCTATTGATAGCTCTAGGCGCTTTATCCACCTTGACGTTGGCGGCATTTGACGCCAAGGCGCAGAGCGAGGTGTCGGCCTTGAGCGCGGTCTCGGCGCTGCCGGTGGCCTCCGTCGTGGTGGGGGCCGGCGCGACAGCCAGTGCGGCGCTTGCAGTGCCCGCGCTGCTGTCCACCGCAGGCGCCGTGCTGGTGGTCAAGGCAGTCGAGAGCAGCGCGCGCGGCATGGTCTGCGTGTTGGAGCGCGCCTCGGACGGCGCCAGCGCCAGCATCGAAATCGCCGGCAAGGGCGTGGCTGCTGGCTTGATGGTGGCAGGCACGGTGGTCACGGTCAGTGTCATCGGCGCCGGCGTGGTGCTGTCGGCGGCGGGTGAGGCACTTGCCTTCATCCCCAACGAGTTGGGACGCGCCCTGTTGCACAACGAACGGCTGACACGTTGAGCGCCCGCATGGTCCGGCTTAGCGCAAACGCGCCACGTCAACTCGCCTTGGCGTTGATCACGGCCATCGCGCTGGCCGCGCCCGCCGCCCATGCCGGCCGTTCGTGCGCGGCACCGTACCCCCCCAAGGCCCAGGTGGTGGAACACGCCATGACGCTGGCCGAGCGCACGCTGCATGCACTGGACCAGAGCGGTGCGCAGGTGGTGGTGCTGGCGCGTGCCGGGCAGGACTTGAGCAAATATGGGCTGCGCTACTCGCACCTCGGCCTGGCTTACCGGCAAGGCGATGGCAAGGGCGGCCACGTGTGGCGCGTGCTGCACAAGCTCAACCAATGCGGCACGGCCGAATCGGGCATCTACCGCCAGGGCCTGGGCGAGTTCTTTCTGGATGACTTGTGGCGCTTCGAGGCCGCCTGGGCGGTGCCCACGCCGGCGGTGCAGACCAAGTTGCTGGCCCTGCTGCAAGACCAGCCGCGCGCGCTGCAACTGCACCACCAGCCCTACAACATGGTGGCCTACCCGTGGAGCCTGAAGTACCAGCAGTCGAATCAATGGGCGATTGAGACCCTGGCCATGGCCATCGCCCCCGAGATGGCGGCGGGGCGGCCGACACGGCAGCAGGCGCAGGCCTGGTTGCAGGCCAGCGGCTACCAGCCAACAACGCTGAAGATTGGCGCCGCCACGCGATTGGGGGCACGCCTGTCAAAAGCCAACGTCGCGTTTGACGACCACCCCAACGACAAACGTTTCTCCGACCAGATTGACACCGTCACGGTGGACTCGGTCTTCACCTGGCTCGCCCGCGCCGGCTTGGCGCAGGCGCCGGTTTCCCTCGGACGCTGACTCGACCACGCTACGGCCCACCGCCCCTCGCGGGTATTGGCTTGGTGCGACAATCGGCGTCCCCAAAAAGGAGACTCCGATGCCATCAGCACGCGAGGTGTTTGACAACCTCAACACCGACTACCTGACCGTTCACAAAGCCAAGGAAGACCTGTTCTGGGACACCTATATGGCGGTGTCCAACGACGATGCGGGTTTTGCCCGCGCCGAACAGGCCTACAAGAACTTCATCTCCGACCCGGCGCGCCTGGCCGCCGTGCGCGGCGCCCTGGCGAGCTTGCCCGCCACCGATCTGGACGACGCGACGGTCGAGTTGCGCCATGGCCTCACGGGCTGGCTGGCGCTGTTTGAGAGCAACATCATCGACAGCGACGCCGCGCGCCAACTGATGAGCGAGCTCATCAAGCTCGAATCCGACCTGTTCGCCAAGCGGCGTGACCTGGTGCTGCGGCACATCAATGAAGCGGGCCAACTGGAAGACGCCACGCTGAGCATGCTCAGCACCAACCTGGCCACCAACCCAAACGAGGCGGCACGCAAGAGCTCGCACGACGCCCTGATGTCACTGGAGCGTTGGGTGCTGGAACACGGCTTGCTCGACATCGTCAAGCTGCGCAATGCCTTTGCCCGCGCGCAAGGATTCGACAACTACTTCGACTACAAGGTGCGCAAGAACGAGCAGATGTCGGCCGACGATTTGTTCAGCATCCTGGATGACTTCGAGGCCCGCACGCGCGAGGCCAACTTGCGCGCGCTGCGCGAGCTGGCGCAGACCCATGGGGCGGACGCCACCCAGCCCTGGAACCTGCGCTTCTTCGTGAGCGGCGACGTGACGCGCCAGCTTGACCCCTACTTCTCTTTCGCCAAGGGCCTGCAACGCTGGGTGCGGAGTTTTCTCCACCTCGGCATTGAGTACCGGGCCGCCACCCTGCAACTGGACTTGCTCGAACGCAAGGGCAAGTACCAAAACGGTTTCTGCCACGGGCCGGTCCCCTCGTTCTTCGACGCCAGGGGCGATTGGGTGGCCGGGCAGATCAACTTCACCGCCGACGCCAAGCCCGACCAGGTGGGCAGCGGCGCGCGCGCCATCAACACCCTGTTCCACGAGGGCGGCCACGCCGCGCACATGGCCAACGTGACCCAAAACTCGCCGTGCTTCTCGCAGGAGTTCGCCCCCACCTCGATGGCCTATGCCGAGACGCAGTCGATGTTCTGCGACAGCCTGCTCGACGACGCCGACTGGCTCAAGCGCTACGCCCACAACGCCAAGGGCGAGGCGATTCCCGACGAACTGATCCATGAGAGCATCCGGGCGCGCCAACCGTTCGCGGCCTTTGCCGAGCGCGCCATCCTGGTGGTACCGGTCTTTGAGCGCGCCTTGTACCGCTTGAATGATGCGCAACTCACCCCCGAGCGCGTGCTCGCGCTGGCGCGCGAGTGCGAGCAACGCATACTCGGTGTCGCCGTCGGGCCGCGCCCGCTGCTGGCGATCCCGCACCTGCTGAATCAGGAATCGGCTGCGGCCTACCATGGCTATCTGCTGGCTAATATGGCGGTGTACCAGACGCGTGCCTACTTCGAGCGCGAATACGGGTACCTGACCGACAACCCGGCGATCGGCCCGGCGCTGGCCGAACACTATTGGGCACGCGGCAACGGCATCAGTCACAACGACACGCTGCTGAGCCTGACCGGCGAGCCTTTCAACGCCAAGTACCTGGCCGACAGTTGCAACCAAACCGTGGAGCAGGCCTGGGCGGAAGCCCGCGCCAAGATCGCCGCCGCCGCCGAGCGCGACTATCCCGAACCGCCAGCCAATGACCTGTTCGCCAACATTCGTATCGTGCACGGCGCCGAACTGATCGCCGACAACAACGAGTCAGACCACGCGATGTGCCAGCAGTTCGAGCGCTGGGTGGGGGAGCATTACCCGACTACGGTTCAGTAACGGTGGTGACGGTGTCGGGTTGGCGCCCGACTTGCGCAATGGGAGTCCGTATTTGCGTGAGGGCTGGCAACGATTCCAGGTCGGACACGACCGGCCGGTAGCGAGAATCATCGCGCCTTTAGGGCGGCCAGGGTGTCAAGCGTCCAGTTCGAAAGCCGCACTGGGATCGGCGGTGACCTCTTGCGCATACTGCCCAGTGTAGGCAGGGTCATAGAGGGTCTCGACCTGGGACACTACGTTAGTTCGGGCGTCTTTTTGGTCGCGCTTACCCAGCCCCGCGTAAGCCGTCCAAAAATCATCGGGGAAAGTAACCACGATGGGGGCCTGTGTGGTGCCCCCGCGCACAGCTTGCAGGCGCAATAGCTTGTCCCCTTGGTGCCATGATGCCTTGAGCCCCTGCGCGTTCATGAACGGGGCTAAATCGGCCTCCATCGCGGCGCGATGCTGCAATGCGGCCTCCCACGGGCGCACGGCAAGGGTCAGGCGTAGCTCTGCGGCGTGCCAGTCGTCAAACGCTGCCTGATGGCCTAGCCAGCTCTGTGCGCTTTTGCCTGTAGCCAGCTCGAAACGCACGGCTGTTTCCAGGGTAACGGGCGCGCGGCCATTCAGAATTTCCGACAAAGTTTTACGTGACAGCTTCAACCAGGTGGCGGCATCGGTCACGGACAAACCCATGGGCTCCAGCCACATTTCGCCAAGTACTTCGCCGGGGTGGGGTGGGTTGTGCATACGCATGGTGTGCTCCTCTTTCAGTGGTAATCCAGATAGTCAACAATGTGGGCATCCCCACCTTCAAACCGGAAGGTGATGCGCCAATTGGCCTGCACGGTCACGGCCCAATGACCTTTGCGCTCACCCTTGAGCTGGTGCAGCCGCAAAGCCGGTGACTCCATGTCCCCCACCACCCTTGCCGTATCCAGCATGGCCAATATCAAGCGCAAGCGCTTGGCGTGCATCACCTGGATTCCGGCGGTGCTGCCCGTGGCAAAGAACTTTTCAAGTCCTTTGTGGTTGAACGTCTGAATCATGAATGCAGTGTAACCACAGAGGTTTCATATTGCAACCCGTTAGGTTACACGCATGGAGAGATTGGTACCCCATGCCAACCGTGTACACGCGTCGACATGCGCCGGGGTAGGTTTCCGCCGACCGCGAACCACCTCATCAACCCTGCTCCCGCCGCTTCGCATCCATCTGCGCAATCAAGCCCCTTGCCTCATCGCCCTCGGGAATCGGCCGCCCGCTGTCGCGCCACTGCACCGCGGCCTTGAAGCCTTCCTGCTGCGCGTAACGGCGAAACCACAGGCCTTCGGGGTTGTGGCGGGTGATGCCGTCAAACATGGTGGCCATCATTTGGCTCTGCTCCAACCCCATGGTCAGCATCATCTGGTTGACCACCATCTTGTGCATCGCCAGGTGTGAGCGGGGCACACCGGCAATTCGGTTGGCCAGTTTCATGGTAGTAGCTTCCAGTTGGTCCAGCGGCACCGCCTCATTGGCCAGGCCCCAGGCGGTGGCGGTTGTGCCGTCGATGGTGTCGCCGGTGAACATCAGTTGTTTGGCGCGCGTGGGGCCCAGGCGGTAGGTCCACATGGCCGTGGTGGGGCAGCCCCACACGCGGGTGGGCATGTAGCCGATGCGGGCGTCCTGCGCCATCACCAGCAGGTCGCAGCACATGGCAATGTCGCTGCCACCCGCCGCCGCGTAGCCGTGCACCTTGGCGATGGTTGGCTTGGGGCTCTTCCAGAGCGTCATGAAGTCTTCGGTATTGCGCTTCATATAGGCGTAGTCGACCATCGGGTCCCAGGGGTGCTGCTCTTGCTGGCAGGGGTGATCGATCTGGCCCTGGCCAAACTGCGTCAGGTCGTAGCCACCACAGAAGCCCTTGCCGGCGCCTTCCACCACGATCACATGCACGGCATCCTCGGCATTGGCCCACTCCACCGCGGCGCGGATCTCGCGCGGCGTTTCCTCGTTGATGGCGTTCAGGCACTCGGGGCGATTCAACAATAGCCGCGCCACACGTGGGTTACCGCTGTCTTTGTCAATGCGCAAGGTGGTGAAGCTGGGCATGCTGCCTCCGGTGTCGTGGTTGGAGCGTATCGGTATCAGGTACGCCAGGCGTCGCGCGCCTGCATCCACCAGTAGGTGGCCTGGGCGGCGAGCCGACCCAGCGGGCCAAAGGTGGACGGCAGCCCGTAGCTGGAGAAGCCTTGGGGGATCTCGGCCTCGCCCGTAAGCGCCTGAGCCAGCACCTCGCCCGCCAGCGTGGTAGGCGCCACGCCGTGGCCGCCAAACCCCATGGCGTACCACAGGCCGTTGGGCAGGCGGCCAATCTGCGGCATCTTGTGGCGGGCGTAACTCATCAGGCCGCTCCAGGCGTGGCTGATCTGCACGCCCTCCAACTGCGGGTAGACGCGCAGCAAGTCGGCACGCAGCAGGCGCTGCACCTGCTCGGGCGTGCGGTCCTGGATCGAGATGCGGCCACCCCACAACAAGCGGGTGTCGGCCAGGGGGCGGTAGTAATCGAAGGCAAAACGTGTGTCGTAGACCGCCGCTTGCGTGCGCATCGCGCTGGGCAGGCGATCGCCGAGCGGCTCGGTCGCCACCATGTAGGTGGCAATCGGCAGAACAGCGCGGGACAGTGCCGGGTACAGGCGCTCGATGTAGCCGCCGCAGCCCACCACCACCTCGCGGCAGCGAATCGCGGCCTGTGCGGTCTGCAGCAACCACTGCGCGCCGTCGCGTTCAATCGACACCACACGCGAGGCTTCGTGCACCGCCACGCCGCCCGCCTGCAACTGGCGCGCCAGTCCCTGTGCGTACTTGAGCGGGTGGAAGTGAAAGCCATTGGACTCGAACAGCGCCGAGTGGTAGCGCTCGCTCAATAACTGTTCGCGTAGCTGATCACGCCCAATCCAGTCCCACTGCACGCCCAATTGCGACTGCATGAACTGCAGCAGTTCACGCAGCGGCTTGTCATCCTGGAACCAGTTGGCCAGCAACACGCCGCTGTACTGCGCGTCGCAGTCGATCTGGTAACGCTCGATGCGCTGGCGAATGCGCGCCACCGCGTCCAGCGTGAGCTGGTACAGGGCACGCCCCTGCACGGCGCCGAGTTGGCGCAGCAGATCGGCGTTGTCCAGGCTGAAACCGCCAAACACAAAACCGCCGTTGCGCCCGGAGGCACCGCTGCCCACGGTTTGGGCTTCGAGCAACATGACACCCCGCGCGCCACGCTCTTGCAAGCTGATGGCCGTGCCCAGGCCCGCGTAACCGCCGCCCACGATCACCACATCGGCCTCGGCCCGGCCTGTCACCGCCGGGAAGGCCAAGGCCTGGTCAGCGGTGCTTTGGTAGTAGGTCAGCATGCGTCAAGGGCGTGCGTCAAGGGCGCAGCGCAAAATCGCCCCTGGCGTTCAAGGCTGGTCGATACCAATGAAATCGGCCAAGGCGGCGGTGGACATGGCGCCGGCTTTGGCCTGCACCTGGCCGCTGCGCTGGTTCTTGGCGACCACATAGGGCACCGAGTCCGCGCCCAGGCTACCCAGCAGTTGGGTGTTTTTCTTGATGGCCGCCTCCAGTTCCGACGACCCCGAGGCCGGGGCCGCGATGCCACCCTGACCCGCCAGCAGCGACTTCTCATGCTCCGTCATCACTTCCGTCGGGTTGGCGGCGGACAACAAGGCGACGCCTTGCGGCGTGCTCTTGGGGCTGCCCAGCGAGACCGGAATCCAGACAAACTTGGCCTTCTTGAGCAAGGGCAGGGAGGCCTCCCACAGGTGCCCGCAATGCGGGCATTGCGGATCAAACAGCACATACACCGTGGTCGCGCTCATCATCGCCCCGACGGTGAAACCCTTGCCTTGCGTGCTGACCGCCTCAAGCGGGCTGGCCGCGGCCGCGGCGGCGGGTGCGTCTTGTTTGGAGCAGCCACCCAAGGTCAATGCCAAGGCGGCGGTGAGGGAGACAAGAAATGTGGATCGTTTCATGATGGTCTGGTCCGTAGTTGCGAGCGGGTCTGGGGCGTAGTTTACGCAAGCGGCACGGGACGCCAGCAGGCGTGCGGCAATTTCACTACCATCGCAGTCTTGCCTACAAGCGCAGAGCATCATGTTCAAGAAGATCGCGTTTGGCCTCGTCGCGGTGGTTGTGGTCCTGCTGGCCTTCGCCGCCACGCGACCCGACACCTTCCGCGTGCAGCGCAGCACCACCATCAAGGTGCCCCCGGCCAAGCTGTTTGCTTTGTTGAGTGACTTTCAGAAGTTTGGCGCCTGGTCACCCTGGGAGAAGCTGGACCCGGCCATGAAGCGCAGCTTCAGTGGCCCCGCCAGCGGACCCGGCTCGGTCTATGCCTGGGAAGGCAACGACGCGGTGGGCGCCGGGCGCATGGAAATCCTGCAAACCGTGCCGGACAGCAAAGTCGTGATCAAGCTCGACTTCCTCAAACCCTTCGAGGCCCACAACACCACCGGCAAGTCAGGGCGCCCAGCCACTACACTAGCCGCCACCCTGCTGCGTCCTGAGGTCTATGCGGTCGATTGTTACTTTTGTTCTGATTGCACTGCCTTGGCTTAACCCGTTTGCACCGGGCCCTTCGGCCGCGGTAGTGCCCTGGCTGTTCACCTTGGGCTGCGTGGCGCTGATGCTGCTGTGCATGCCGCGCGAACGCCCTGAAGAAGTCATTGCCACGGCGTGGCTGGCCGCGGCGCTGCTGAGCGCCGAGTTGGGTGTGATGCAGTACTTCGGGGTCAGCGCCTCATTGGGATCGTGGGTCAACAGCACGGGTCTGGGCGAGGCCTTTGCCAACCTGCGTCAACGCAACCAGTTTGCCACGCTGACCAATATCGGCCTGGGCGCGCTGCTGTGGTGCGCGGTTCGCGTGCGCGCACTGGCGCCACGCCGCCAGCAGTGGGCCCACGCGGGCTTGCTGCTGGCGGCGCTGCTGCTGGCGGTGGGCAACGCCGCCTCGTCATCACGCACCGGCTTGCTGCAATTGGTCGCATTGGCGCTGCTGGTGTGGCTGTGGGGTGGCTGGAAAGAGGCGATCCCGCGCAGCGTGATGCTGGCCGCCATCCTCGGCTATGCCGCGGCGGCCCTGGCGCTGCCGGGTCTGGCCGGACTGGACCCCGGCACCACCGGCATCCTGGCCCGTTTGGGTGACTCGGATCGGCCATGCGCCAGCCGCCTGACCCTGTGGGCCAACGTGCTGCATTTGATTGCACTCAGGCCCTGGACCGGTTGGGGTTGGGGCGAGCTGGACTTTGCCCACTTCATGACGCTCTACCCGGCGGCGCGTTTTTGCGACATTCTGGACAATGCCCACAACTTGCCGCTGCATCTGGCCGTGGAGTTGGGCGTGCCGATGGCAGCGCTGGCCTGCGTCGCCGCCCTGTGGCTGACGCTGCGCGCCGCGCCGTGGCGCGAGGGCGACCCCACGCGTCAAATGGCGTGGACCGTGTTGGCCATGCTCGGCCTGCACAGCATGCTGGAATACCCACTGTGGTACGGGCCGTTTCAGGTAGCCGCAGGCCTGAGCATTTGGCTGCTGCTGCGCCCACGCGTGAGGTCGGCACAGGGTGGCGCGCGCCAGCGCGCCGGGGTGGCCGTCGCGCTGCTGCTGGCAACTGGCTACGCTGGCTGGGACTACCACCGCGTTAGCCAGATCTACCTGGCGCCCGAGCAGCGCGCCGCCAGTTATCGCACCGATACGCGCCAGCAGGCCGAGGGTTCGTGGTTGTTCAGCAATCAGGTGCGTTTTGCCGAATTGACCACCACACCGGTGAGCCGCGCCAACGCCTTGCATCTCAACGCGCTGTCAAAGGAGTTGCTGCACTTTTCACCCGAACCGCGGGTCATCGAGAAGTTGATCGAAAGTGCCACCCTGTTGGGCCGCGATGAAGAGGCCCTGCACTACCTGGCCCGATACCGGGCGGCGTTTCCCGACGAACAGCGGCGCTGGTCGAGCGCGCTGCAGGATCAGCCCCAACCGGTCGACTGATGGCGCGGGCCGTGCGGCGCCCAAGCACGACCGGCGTCGGCGCTACTTGCGCCGCGCGATCCACGCATCCATGTGGCTTTCAAGGGTGCTCAGCGGCACCGAGCCGGTTGCCAGGATCGCATCGTTAAAGTCGCGCAGGTCAAAGCCTCGCCCCAGCGCGTGCTGTGCGCGCAAACGCAGCTCGGAGATCTTCAACTGCCCGATCTTGTAGGCCAAGGCCTGAGCAGGGGTGCCGATGTAGCGGTCGATTTCATTGACGATGTCCTGGTCGGTCTTGGCGGCGTGCTCCTTGAAGTACGCAATGGCGCGCTCGCGGCTCCAACCCTTGGCGTGCAGGCCGGTGTCCACCACCAGGCGCACCGCGCGCCACATCTCATAGGTGAGTTGCCCGAAGTGGTCGTAGGGGTCGTCGTACAGCCCCATGTCGAACCCAAGCTGCTCGGCGTACAAGGCCCAGCCTTCGCCGTAGGCGACAAAATAGGCGGTCTTGCGGAACATCGGCGCATCAGCCATTTCCTGCGCCCGCGCAAACTGAAAGTGGTGGCCGGGCACCGCCTCATGCAAGGTCAAGGGCACCATCTCCCAGGTGGGGCGCGTTTCGGGTTTGTAGAGGTTGACGTAATAGTTACCGGCCCTGCTGCCATCGGTGGCACCGGGCTGGTAGTACGCCGTGGTGGTGTCCGGCGCAATGTTGTCCGGGATGGCCCGCACGCCGTAGGGCTGGCGCGGCAACACCTTGAACACCTTGACCAGTTCGGGGTCGATGCGTTTGGCGGTGGCACGGTAGGCCGCCAGCAAGGCCTGCGGGGTGGTGTGGAAAAACTTCGGGTCGGTGCGCAGATGCACAAAAAACTCGGGCAAGCTGCCAGTGAAACCGGTGCGTTGCTTGACCGCTTCCATGGCCACGCGAAGGCGGGCCACCTCTTTCACACCGATGGCATGAACCTGGTCGGCACTGAGCCCGGTGCTGGTGTAGTAGCGCGCCAAGAAATCATAGTAGGCGCGGCCATTGGGCGCATCGCTGACGGCGGTGGAACTGCGGGTCTTGGGCAGGTACTCGGTGTTGAAGTAGGTCTGCAGCCGGGCATAGGCCGGCACCACGGCGCTCTTGATGACCGACTGCGCAGCGATCAGCAACTGCTCGCGCTCGGCCACCGCAATCGCAGCGTCAAACCTCAGAAACGGCCGGTAGAACGGGCTCTTGGCGGGGTCGGCGACCACTTGCGCGGCAATCTGCGTCGCAGCGCGCTCCATCAACACGCGTGGCGGCACGCTGCCGTGTTTCACGCCCTCGCGCAGGAGTGCGATGGTCTGGTCCACCAGCGTCGGCAGCGCCTGCAGGCGCGCCAACCACTTGCGGTAGTCGGCGACGCTGCCGAAGGGCATCACCTCGGCGATGCCGTCCGCGGTCTGCACACCGCCTTGATGGCCGATCGGTTGCAGGTATTCGCGAAACTGCTGGCGCTCGATGGCGTGTTGCAACTGCCATTCGAAGATGTCGTAGTCGAGCTTGTCCGACTCCGACAGGGCCGATCGCCCGATCGCCCGCAGTCGAACCAAGGCCTCGCGGTCAGCGGCTTCACGCGCCGTGATGGCCACCAGGTTGAAGTCGGTCCACCGGTCGTCGAAACGGGTGTCGCCCATGTAGCTGGCGGTCTCCGGGCTGTCTTGCAGTGATCGCTCCCACTCGGCGGCGAACAAGGCCCGCAGGCTGCTCGAAGGCTGTGTCTGAAGGGTATTCATGGGGCTGGTCTCAGGTGGTTTGGACTGCGCGAGCACGGCCATGTTGCAGCTCGCGGCAAGGCCTGCCGCAAGCAGCGTGGCACGCAGGGCTTGCGGCCATGACATCGGGACGGACATAGCGGTTTCCTCGGTTAGGGGTGACGGTTGGCATCCGGTGACGGCCGGCTTGCGCTGGCATGCAGACGGTTGGCGGGTATTCCAACAGGACCAGCCTCACCGTCTGCCCACGGCGCCCACAGGCCAGAACCTTGATTATTGATTTGTGTCGCTTACCTTTGCCCGATGCAGACGAGTCACGCAACGGTGTCATCAATATAGAAAGTCTCAGTATGCAGCGAGCAGCCGAAATGCCCAGTACGCCGCAATGCCCATCTGTACGGCGAACGCGACGAAGCGCAGCGTGACCGCCGTCACGGAAAGCGAAGTGAGGTGCAGCACCGACTGCAGGATGCGGGCGCCCAGCAAGGTGTAGGCCAGCGGGTCCGTGACGGCTGACTTGCCGGCCAGCACCGCGATCAGCATCAGCCCGCCAAATATTGGCAACCCCTCCAGACAGTTGGCATGGGCCCGTGCCAGGCGTTGCATGAAGGGCGACAGATTGGCGTTATCGGGGCGAAACTCGTTGGCCTGGATGGCCTTGGTCATGACCAGCTTTGAACGAATGAGTTCCATCAGCACCAGCAGGAACAAGGTCCAGGCGACGAATCCGGTGAGGGCGGTGAGCGTGGGGGTCATCTTGTTGGGCTCCAAGTACAGGTGGTGGCCATTATGTCGATGGAAGTTGACCTCGCCAAGCCAGGGGATACCTCAGCCCCCCACCTTGCGCCTGCTGGCGCAGGTAGGCAATCGCCTCGCGCGGCGAACCAGCTCGGTGAACCTATCTTGCGGCCTGGGCGTCCATCGAAGCGCTACGCGGCTTCGAGCAAGAACTCGACCTTGACCGCGTCAAATGGAAAGACGATGCCTCCACCTTCAGCGCGATCAAGAACGCCCGCATTCAGCAGGGCCTTGATGTCCGAGTGAACGGCTTTGACATCGCGCTCGACGCGGCGAGCGGCTTCGCGGATCGAGATTGGCCCGGCGCCGCAAAGAGCTTTCAGCAGTTCCCAGCGCTTGGACGTCAGAACCTGCCAAAGCAGTTCCGGGCTTGCAAAGCTGATTCGTGCTGAGCGCTCAGGTTTTCCCGTTTTCCAGGACTGCGCGAAGTTCGCCATCGACTCCTGCGGGGAGCGAACCTCAAGAACTACTGTTTTCATCGTTCCACCTCGCTATGTCGTTCTGAAAATCGACTATCAGCCGTTCCGGCGTGCTGAACGTGTAGGCATTCTCGGCTGCACCGACATGGCGGTGGTCACCTTTTCCGACCTCGTTGTCGTAGCGCACCACGCACACCGAGTCGACAACGTAGGCCAGCCGGTACTTGTATTCGTGGGCAGAACCCGGCACCGGCGTCGCGACTCGCCACAGTACCAACTCGGCGAATGCGTGAGTCGAATAGACGATCCGCGATTGCGCAATCAGGGTTGCCTTCATGGTTGCCATGATGCCAATGTAATCCAGTGTTGTCAATCACTCCAACAACCCTCCGGCGACCCTGCTAGCCAGGGTATACCTCAGCCCCCGCCTTGCGCCTGCTGGCGCAGGTAAGCCTTGGCCTCGCGCGGGTGGCGCAGCTCGGTCCAGGCGAGGTGGGCGTACTGCTTGTCCGCCCGCAGTTGGGCGTAGCGGTGGCGGTTCTTGTCGTAGGTGCTGGCGGCCCAGACCAGGATCGACTGCCGAGAGAAAAACGACTTGCCAAGGGTCTCCCGATTGCCATGCCAAAGCGGCTGACGCGAGATCACGCGCCAAACCGTTCGGCGCAACACCCTCAGCAGAACGGTACTGCGACTGAAGTTCAGCCAGACGATGTGCGTGGCCCTGGGCCAGATCGTCTCGCGAGCGACGCTGTAGTTGCCGTCCATCACCCATCGCTCACCCCGCGCCGCGCCGCGCGCCAGCGCGATGAACTGGTGTTGCGGCTTGGGTGTCCAGCCTTCGGCCCAGAACAAATCGTCGAGTTCCACGTACCTGCTCCCCTGGCTGGCTGCAAGGGCTTTGGCGAAGGTGGATTTCCCGCAGCCGCTGGTGCCTATGACGATAACGCGCCGGTGTTCGGAATTCATCCCCGCAGTGTGCCGGATTCCCTGGGCCGCGACGTCGAGGTGATTCAACTCTGAATCAGTGCTTCGGACGCTTGAATCGGTTGCGTAGCCGCATTGCGGCCGATCACCGCAGCCCGGCCCAACTAAAATAGGTGCGTGCTTGCCCGCGGGGCAGCCCCTCACCGCAAGCCCGCGGTTCCCAACACCCACCGCCCAGACCACCGCATGAAAGACCACTAC
Source organism: Rhodoferax sp. (assembly GCA_030685025.1). Lineage (GTDB taxonomy): Bacteria > Pseudomonadota > Gammaproteobacteria > Burkholderiales > Burkholderiaceae_C > Rhodoferax_D. The sequence continues at coordinate 1,761 of JAUXWC010000186.1, read as the reverse complement.
ACCGCACTGGGCCTGGGCAGTTCCGCCACGCTGGCCGACATCAAGAAGGCGTTTCGCCAGAAGGCATCGCAATACCACCCGGATCACAACACCGATGCCAATGCCCCCGCGCGCTTTCGCGCGGTGCAAGAAGCCTATGAAATGCTGACGGACGACGCCAAACGCCAGGCCTACGACGACAACCGCCGCCGCAACCTGTTGGACGACCCCGCGCAGACCGCGCGGGAAATCTGGCAAGCCTATTTCGAGGCGCTGAGACAGATCGCGCACTAGACCCCTGGCACCGACCTTCAGCCCCACCAACGTGCCCCTCCCACGCACCCCACCAGAGCATCCTCCCCATTACCACCTCCTACTTCTTCCACGACCTGCGCACCGCCTACCAGGCCGAGCTCGACGACCTGCGCACGGATTTCGAAGGTCACGATGTCCTGCACAAACGCCTCGCGGAAAAACGCCGCGAGCTCGGTTTTCTGGTCAAGATGATGGAGCTCAACCCCGAGATGGTGGCCGTGGTCTTGCACCAGGCCTTGCGATTCACCAACCCCGCCGCCATGGACCACTTGGTCGCACAAGACGCGGACAACCTGCCCGAGTGGTACAGCCTGTGCGACACGATTGAAGTGGCGGCCTCGGCGCGTGACATCGTGCAGACCATTCTGAAAGAGCCCATGGGCGAATGGTTCATGACCATTGCCGCCGCACTCGAATACATGCACCACAAGCCACTGACGGCGACCGAGCGCGCCCAGACGGAAGACGACGATGACGAAGGCAACGTAGACCGTGACGAAGTGCGCAACGAGCGTCACGAAGACAACCGTACCGAGGACCACGACGAACAAGAGGCCGATGCCCGCGTCCGCGAAGAAGCTGGCAACGACTGGATGGTTGAGCAAGGCTTCGACCGCAAAGACTAGCACCAGCGCCTACCCCAAGAGACACCCATGAACGCACTCACCCTGATTGCCAAAACCCGGAGCCTGATCGCCGCAGGTGACATCGTGGCCGCCGAAGCCGCGTTGGTCGAACTGGCCGACTCCGAAGGCGACCACGCCCTGATGGTGGTGCTGGAGCAGTTGGCGCCCAAAGACATTCTGGCGGTGATCCGCGAGTACGACAACTCCAAGGAGTCGATCGTCAACCTGTTGGTCACCCCTGAGCAGTTTGCGCGCGCCGTGGTGATCGAGAAGCAGTACAACGACCAGACTCGCACCTACCTGCGCGGCATGGTCAACGCCATCGTCTTTCGGGAGGACGCCGACCCGGTGGAGTTTCTCAACGCCATGGGTGAGCTTGATGGCGGCGCCGAGGCGCTGGCGGACTACTTCACGGAGAAGTGGAGCCGCATCGAGGGTTTTGCCCGCAGTGGCACGTTTGACGCCGGCGAAGACGACGGCGACATCTTGTCGGAGTCGGCCCTGCTGGCCAGTGTCTATGCGAAGCCGCGTGTGGACGAGGACGAAGTGGCCGATCAGGACTGGATGCAATTGGCCTGGCTATTGCGCCACGATTGCCCCGACCTGTTTGTGGAGATGCTGCTGGTGTTGCGCGCCAAGGCGCGCGCCCACGACTCGGGTCCAGACGAAGAAGCTCAAGCCGAGGAAGAAAACAACAGGGTGGAAACCAGCGACACCGACCGCGGCAAAGCCACGCCTGCGGCGCTGGAGGCGGACGAAGAGTCGGCCATCTGAGACCCTTGCACGAAGCCATGTCCGAAACCCAAGCGCCGTCCCCCAACTCCGCCCAGACGGTTGCGCG
>JAUXWC010000185.1 GCA_030685025.1 Rhodoferax sp. | reverse complement strand
GAAGCTCGATGTGGGTGAACTTCTTCTTGTCGACAATTTTCCAGTTACCCGACACCAGTGCGTTGCCAACGCCCGCGATGGGCGTCCAGACTACCGTGCCCTTGGTCCTGTTGGCGACGTACCTGGAGGCGTAAATGGTCTGCAGGTTGATCTGAGGCAGGCCGATCTTTTGCATGTCCCAGCGGTAGACGCCATCGCCCAGATCGACCAGCTTATCGACATTGGGGAAATGGCTGGCCGAAGTCGGCACATCGGCGAGCACGTCGAACACCTCCTTGAACCTAGCCTTGACATCAAACTCGTAGCCCAGGTCGATCGAAACGTCGATCATGCGGCCTCCTGCCCAGGGATCGCCAGAAGCGGGAAAGAAATGTCAGTGCGAATGCTCATGGATTCCTGATACTTTGCGGGACAGACCTTTAGCTCTGTCCTCAACTGATTGTCGGATGTTGGCGTCGGCAATCGACGCGATCATGGCATAGGCGGGCCAAGCAGATTTGAGAAAAGTCAAGGCGGTGCCGGCTCCGTGCGCCCATACTAAAAGTTATTCAACAACCCCCAGGAGAGACACGTGGCCAATCCGCTCTACATTGACTCCATTGACGCCGCCGTGGATCACGTGTTGGACAGCATTCCCGGTGACATCGTGTTGGGCATACCGCTGGGGGTGGGCAAGCCCAACCCGTTTGTCAACGCGCTGTACCACCGCATCAAGATGAACCCGGCGCGCAAGCTGCGCATCATCACCGCATTGTCCTTGGAGAAGCCGGTCGGGCACAGCGACCTGGAACGCCACTTCCTGGAACCCTTGGTGGAGCGGGTCTTTGGGGACTACCCCGATCTGGAGTACGTGAAGGATTCACGCTCCGGCGGTCTGCCGCCGAATATCGAAGTGCGCGAGTTCTTCATGAAGACCGGCGACTACCTGGGCAACAGTGCCGCGCAACTGGGCTATATCTCCACCAATTACACATTCGTGGCGCGCGACATGGCGGTGCAAGGCATGAACGTGATCGCCCAGGCGGTGGCGGCGCGCGAGGGCGCTGGCGGCCTGCGCCTGAGTCTCTCAAGCAACCCGGACGTCACTTTTGAGGTGGTCGACAAGATGCGCGCCAGTGGGCAGCCGCTGATGGCCATCGGCGTGATCAACCGCCAAATGCCGTTCATGCCCAATGGCGCCGAGATTGGTCCGGAGTTCTTCGATGTGGTGGTGACCGACCCGGCCGCCACCCACACCGTGTTTGCGCCGCCGAATGCCAAGGTCACCACCGCCGACTACGCCATTGGTCTGCACGCCTCCAGCCTGGTGGCGGATGGTGGCACGCTGCAGATCGGCATCGGCTCGCTGGGTGATGCGATTGGGCAGGCTTTGATCGTTCGGGATCGGCACGCCGAGGAGTACCGCGCGATCTTGAACTCACTGTGTCCCGACGGTCTGGACGGGCGCGAGCTGGGGCGTTTTGACCAAGGGCTGTACGGCTGCTCGGAGATGTTCGTCAACGCCTTTCTGAAGTTGATCGAGGCCGGCATCATCCGTCGCGAGGTCTACGCCGACGCGGTGTTGCAGCAACTGCTCAATGACGGGCGCATCAAGGACGAAGTGGTGACGCCCCAGACCCTGCGCGCCCTGATGGAGGCCGGGCGGGTTCATTCCCCCCTGAGCGAGCCTGACCTGGCGTTCCTGAAGCGGTTCGGCGTGCTGCGCGCCGGGGTTGAGCTCAAGGATGGGCAACTTGCGTTCGAGGATCAGGCGTGTGGCGCCAACCTGTTGGACAAGGCCAGCTTCGACTGTGTTGCTTCGCATATGCTGGGCTCGCGACTAGTGGGTGGCTACTTCATGACGGGTGGCTTCTTCCTGGGTCCTCGCGACTTCTACGAGCGACTGCGCACCATGCCGGCGCAGGAACTGGCCAAGATCGACATGACCCGGATCGACTTCATCAACCAGCTCTACGGCAGTGGTGAACTCAAGCGTGCGCAGCGACGCAAGGCTCGGTTCATGAACACCACCATGAAAGTAACCCTGCTGGGGGCGGCGGCCAGCGATGCCCTGGAATCGGGCCAGGTGGTTAGCGGCGTGGGTGGTCAGTACAACTTCGTGGCGATGGCGCATGCCCTGCCGGATGCCCGCCTGCTGATGATGCTGCGTGCCACGCACGACAACAAGGACGGGTTGAGGAGCAGCATCGTCTGGAACTATGGCCACGTCACCATTCCACGCCACCTGCGCGATCTGTTCGTCACCGAATATGGCGTGGCGGACTTGCGTGGGCAGCCCGATGGCGAAGTGGTCAAGCGTTTGATCGCCATTGCGGATTCACGCTTTCAAGACGAGTTGGTCAAGCAGGCCAAGGCGCACGGCAAGCTGGAGTCCGACTACAGCGTACCGGATCGCTACCGGCAGAACCTGCCGGAGGTGCTGGAAGCGAAGCTGCATCCTTGGGCCGAAGCCGGCTTTCTGCCAGACTTCCCGTTTGGTACCGACCTGACCGAGGACGAATTGCACATGGTGCGCGCCATGAAACGGATCAAGCATGCCAGCCAACATCCGTCCGAGCTATTGACCATGGCCGTCAAGAGCCTGTGGGAGGGCAAGGAGGCGCCACAGGCCTACCTGGAGCGCCTCGGCCTGGCTGACGCCCACAGCTTCAAAGACCTGCTGATTCGCCGCTTGTTTGCCGGGAACTTGTGAGACTTTGCGGGACAGACCGCAGCCGCGCAGCGGCAAGCTGTGCGCCCTCAACTGATCAGGGTGGGCGTCCACGCAGGCGCAGCAGCGTCAATTGCAGCAGCCTGGCGTCCGCGCTGGCGCGGTGGCGTTGCGGGCCGCGTTCCAGCGCGACTTGTTGCTTGACGGTGTGCCAGCGGTCGGCCTCGTCGTCGAGCAGCAGGGCGCGCAAGTTCTCCAACTTGAAGCGCGGTGACAGCTCCGCCACGTCGAACAGCACGCCCAGCCAACTGTAGTCATTGGCCCAGCCGTCGGAATAGACGACCTGCCCATCCAGGCGTTCATTGAGCAATCGCGCCACTTCCAGCGCCGGTCGGCCGCGCTGCACGATCAGCGCGCGCGCGATGTGGTGCACCTGCTCGGCGGCGCTGTCCCAATGGGTCCAGTCCGGCGCGGGCTGGATCAATGTGCAGAAGGCGTGGCCATCTGGCAACACGAATCCGATCTCGATCGGGTAGCTGTTGCGCCCGAAACCGGATGCCTCGACATCCAACATCGTGGGGGGCTCGTCGAGATCGCTGCAAGGGCCGTTGTGCATGAGGGGGTGTGCTGTGATCCGTGCTCTGGCTGGGCTCAAGCTGCTTGTTACGGTGCGCGTTCCATGACGCGTTTGATATGCCCCTCGACTTTGAGCTTGTCAAACGCTGCCTTGGTGCGTTGAACCACTGCTTGCGACGTGGCCAGGCTAAAGGCCATGTACAAACCGGTGGAGGCCTCGTCCAGTGTCATGACCCGCTCCAGGCCGGCGCAGTCGAACCGGGTTTGCCCGCACAGCGACGAGGCATCGTCGGTGGTCAGCGGGACCAGGTCAACCTGACCACTGAGCAGCTTCTTGAAGTTGTCTATCGATTGTGCCGAGACGATCAGCCGGCCAAAGCCCTTGGCTGCAAGGTACTGGTGGCGTACGTCGTCTCGCATCACGCCAATCCTGAATCGCTTGGCGGACTCCAGATCCGTAATGGTTAGTGGCGTCTGTTTGAGCCGGTAGAGGTGATACTGGATCTTCATGATCTCCCCGGCCCAGTGGAACTGGTTTTCGCGGGCGGCGGTCCTGGCGATCAGGTAGATCAATACATTGGGTGTCTTCAAAGCCATGTCGTAGGACCGGGCCCAAGGGTAGAGGTTGACCTTGTAGTCCGTCAGCCCGGCACGGTTGAGGGTCAGCTCTACGACTTCGGTGGCGGAGCCAGCCACCTTGCCATCCTTGACGTAGGTATACGGTGTGTTCTCGGTGACCACATGGATAGTCTGCGCCTGAACGCTCGATAGCAGCCCGCAGGCCAGCGACATGGTAAAGATCCAGTGTTTCATCGTTTTTCTCCTGGTGCGTCGTCCTGATCACCTGAAATCGGACCAGCCACTTGATTGCGTCCCCTGGCCTTGGCCCGGTACAGGGCTTGATCAGCCCGCGCAAACAAGGCATCGAAGTCGTCAGCGTCGCCTGCCGCGAGTACTGCCACACCGATACTGATCGTGACCACGCCCGCCGCTTTGGAGTGCTGGTGCACGATGCCGCGGTCGATCACGGCCTGATGCACGCGCAGTGCCAACATGCGGGCGGTGACTTCGTTCGTGGCCGGCAACAACACCGCGAATTCCTCGCCGCCGATGCGCGCCACCATGTCGCCGGCGCGCGCCAGACTGGCCCGCATGGTGTGGGCGACCGCGCACAGGCATTGGTCCCCCATGGCGTGGCCATAGTGGTCGTTGTAGTCTTTGAAGAAGTCAATATCACAGATCAACAGCGACAAGTCTTGGCCGCTGCGCAGCGCGCGACGCAGTTCTTCTTCTTTCGCCTCATCAAAGTGGCGACGGTTGGCCAGGCCGGTCAATTGATCGGTCCGGGCCAGATTCTGCAGGCGGCTGTTGGCGGCCTGCAGCTCGATCGTTCGTTCTTCGACCAGTTGGGCCAAACGGTCCCGGTGTCCGGCCAGTTCGTGCTCGTAGCGTTGCTGCTGCTCAAGGTAAGTCGCCAGGCTACCCTGGAGCTGGTTGATGCCAGACACCAAAAGGGTCAGTTCGTCTTGGTGTCCGGCGCGCCGGTGCAGGCCGAGCGTCAGGCCCAGGTTATTCGGGCTCAAGCGCGCCAGGTGCGCGGCAATTCGTTGAATGTGCACGGTGACGATCCGGTTGAACATCAGCATGATCAAGGCCGCCAACATCAGTGATTGCAGCAACTGCGTGATCGCGATGGTGGTGAGTTCGCCCCGCAGGCGCTGCCACAGCACGCGTTCGTCTCCGTACAGCGTCAGTTCGCCCACCGACTCGCGCGCGCCCGGGTAGGGCTCGTAGGTCAGGGTCAATCGACGCGTGGGCGCGCGACCGGCGCCAGACCAACCATTGCTGCTGCCCTCCAACACCTCGGCCGCACGGCTGGCGAGCGTGACCTTGAGCACGATCTTGCCCACTGCGGGTACCCGCGTGGCGCTCAGGACATGCGTCTGCAGGGATTCCCGATCCAGTTCCCAGATGGCCTTGGACAGGGTGCCTTGGTAGACCTGCTCGAGTTGCGCCAGTTCGGCATTCATTTTGCTGAGCCCCGAGTTCCATGCGGAGTAGGTCAACACACTGATGGTGACCAAGGTGAACAGCAGGCAGAACACCAGCGTTGCCAGCACCAGTCGGGTTCCCAGCGAGCGCCTGGGCGTGTCTGACCCCCAGGTTCGGCGCTGCGCGTCTTCGCTGGCCCCCGAGAGGGCGATCCCGCCTTGGGGCGGCCCTGGGGCGGCTAGTGGCTGCATGCCAGCCCAGACCAATCCGTTGGGGTGAACGCCGCTACAACCATTTTTTCTTCAAGGCGTCGAACGTCCCGTTCCTCTTGATTGCCTCCAGGCCTTTGCGAAACTTCGCAACGGTGGCATCGGGAGTCTGGCTTCCGAATGCCATGTAGTAGCCCTCACTGCTCAGATCGTTGATGCGGTAGACCTTTGCCAGCGTCTTGGCCGGATCGTCGCCAGCCTGGCGGGCCAAGTGGTTGGCGGTGAGTTCACTCATGATCCACAAGTCAACCCGGCCCATCTTGAGCTTCTCGTAGTTAAGCTCGTACTTCACGCTTGACTGGAGGTTCTGCCCTTTGACAAACCCGCGCGCCAACAGGAACTGCTCACCCACGTCCTGGTTCACCGTGCCAATCTGGTACGGCTTGGCCATCTCCAGGGAGTCAATTTTCAGAGCCCTGCCCGGCAGGCCATAAAGGTAGTAGTCAGTCGGCGCAATCACCCCAACCCACTTGAACAGCGGCTCGCGCTCGGGTGTGCGCCCAATCGAGTAGATCAGTACACCGGATGCACTCTTGGCGGTGTCGTAGGCACGGGCCCACGGAAGGGACTGAATCGTGCCTTCCAGCTTGAGTTCCTTCAAGACGGCGTTCACGATGTCCGTGCTCAGGCCAGTGATCTTGCCCTGCTCGGTGTAGTTGTAGGGGGGGAACTCTTCGGTGATGATCTTGATTGGCTCGCCGGCTTGCGCGGCAAGCCCGATTCCGACACCAGCCGCCAGCGTCACTTTCAGCAGCCAAGCAGCCAACTGTTGCCACACCGTGGCGGTCGGGAGGTCGTGTCGGACCGGGAAATGCAGGGTCATGGCGCCCTAGTATCCGATGCCCGGCCATTGTGGTCAACGTCTGATTCAGACGCTTGATTCAGACGCTGGCGCCAGCTTGGGCCTTGTCGGCCTCGGAGGTGAACGCATCGGCAAAGAACGCATCCTCTGGTAGCCCCGCCTGGCCGATGTAGGCTTGGCGAGCCGATTCGACCACGATCGGGGCGCCGCAGGCGTAGACCTGATGGTCGGCCAGATTCGGGAGATCGTGCAGCACCGCCTGGTGCACCAAGCCGGTTCGCCCGCTCCAGGCGTCCTCGGGCAATGCGTCGGATACCACTGGCACGTAGCGCAGCTTGGGCATTTCAGTGAGCTTGGTCCGCACCCAGTCGTGCATATACAGGTCGCGTGGGCGGCGTCCACCCCAATAGAGCGTGGCGGCGCGGCTGATGCCCTGTTGCTGCATCTGTTCTATCAAGGCCTTGATTGGCGCAAAACCCGTGCCAGAGGCCAGCAGCACCATCGGTTTGCGGGAATCCTCGCGCAGGAAGAAGCTGCCAAACGGCCCTTCGGCGCGCAGAATTTCCTTCTCCACCATGGTTGTGAATACGTGATCCGTGAAGCGCCCGCCCGGCATGTGGCGAATGTGCAGTTCCAGCGTGGCGCTGGTGCCGCCAGCGCCAACTGGCGCGTTGGCCATGGAGTAGCTCCGCCGCGTGCCGTCGCGCAGGATGAATTCGATGTACTGGCCAGCGCGGTAGGCAAAGCCGTCGCCAGCGGGCAGTTGGATCGTGACCAGCATCACCTCAGGCGACTTCATTTCCAGGCGCATGACACGGGTGGGCATGCGTTTGATCGGCAAGGCTCCCAACTGCGTCACTTGACGCGACTCCAGCATCAGGTCAGTCTGTGCAACGCCACAGCAGGTGAGTATGAAGCCACTTGCCTCCTCGGCTTGGCTCAGGGCCTTGTCCTGGTGGGGGCCGTGCACCACCCTGCCTTCGAGCAGCTTGCACTTGCACGAGCCGCAGGCGCCATCCTTGCAGCCGTAGGGCAGGCCAATGCCTTGGCGAATGCCAGCCGCCAGGATCGCTTCGCCCACCTGCGCCGCGAACACACGACCACTGGGCTCAACGGTTATCTGGAAAGTGGGCGCGGTGGCGTCGGAACTGGCCATGTTTTCGGTATCCTTGAAGCTTCTTTCTGAACAGCTTTCGATTTTGCCTTCAAACCAGACTCCCCTTGGGGCCTTGCCGGCCCGGTTCCGTCGTGAACGTATCTTGATCGTTGGTTGCGGGGATGTCGGCCTGCGCGTGGCAACCGGCCTGCGTGGTCGGGTCCAGGTGCTGGCCCTGACCTCGTCGCGCGAGCGCGACGCGCTACTGCGTCAGCGTGGCGTTCTACCACTACACGGCGACCTGGATCAGCCGGCCAGCTTGCGCCGGCTGGCCGGGCTGGGCACCCGTGTGCTGCATCTGGCGCCACCTTCGGGCGAGGGTTGGGTTGATGCACGTACGCGGGCGCTGGCTCAAGTGTTGCGGCAGCGCTCGGCACCCCGCGCGCTGGTGTACGGGTCCACCAGCGGCGTGTATGGCGATTGCGCCGGCGCCATCGTCTTCGAAACCCGTGCCACCCGGGCCGACACCCCTCGGGCACGGCGGCGCGTGGACGCGGAGGCCAGTGTGCGCTTCTTCGGGCGCGCCAGCGGCGTGCGCAGCAGCATTCTGCGTATTCCGGGCATCTATGCGCCAGACCGCGAAGGCGGCACGCCGGCGGGGCGACTGCGAAAAGGCACGCCCGTGCTGCGGGCGCAGGACGATGTGTACACCAACCACATTCATGCCGATGACCTGGCCCGCGCCTGCGTCAAGGCCTTGTGGCAGGGCCGAGCGCAGCGTGTTTACAACGTCAACGACGACACGCGCTTGAAGATGGGAGACTATTTTGATCTGGCTGCCGATTTGTACGGCTTGCCACGCCCGCCGCGCGTCGCACGAAGTACGGCGCAGAGCGAATTGCCCTTGATGTTGCTTAGTTTCATGAGTGAATCGCGCCGCATGGACAACACGCGCCTGAAGCGCGAGCTGCGGCTGAAACTGAGGTACCCGACCGTTGAAGATGGCCTGCAAATGGTGGTGCCCGGGGCCGGACTCGAACCGGCACGCCTTGCGGCGGGGGATTTTGAGTCCCCTGAGTCTACCAATTTCACCACCCGGGCAGCAATTTGCTAAGAGCGGAATTATGGCACAGTGTGAGCTATGAACTACCCCAGCATTGAAGACGTGATCGGAAAAACCCCCATGGTGGCGCTACAGCGCTTGGGCGCGGCCGAGAACGCTGCCCGAGGCAACGTGATCTTGGGCAAATTGGAGGGCAACAACCCGGCCGGCTCGGTCAAGGACCGGCCGGCTTTGTCGATGATCAAGCGAGCCCAGGAGCGCGGCGAAATCAAGCCCGGCGACACGCTGATCGAAGCTACCTCCGGCAATACCGGTATTGCCCTGGCGATGGCCGCGGCGATCAAGGGCTACCGCATGGTGTTGATCATGCCCGAGGATCTCTCGATCGAGCGGGCGCAGACCATGAAGGCCTACGGTGCCGAGTTGATCCTGACCCCCAAGAGCGGCGGCATGGAGTACGCGCGCGACCTGGCCACCCAGATGCAGCAGCAGGGCAAGGGGCATGTGCTGGACCAGTTCGCCAATGCCGACAACCCGCGCATTCACTACGAGACCACCGGCCCCGAGATCTGGGCCGACACGGCGGGGCGGGTGACCCATTTCGTCAGCGCCATGGGCACCACCGGCACGCTCACCGGGGTGTCTCGGTTCTTGAAGGAGAAAAGCGCGGACGTCCAGATCATTGGGGTGCAGCCTAAAGAGGGCTCGCGCATTCCGGGTATCCGCAAATGGCCTCAGGAATACCTGCCCAAGATCTACGACCCGTCGCATGTGGATGAATTCATCTACGTGAGCCAGGAGGACGCCGAGGACACTTGCCGGCGGCTGGCGCGCGAGGAGGGCTTGTTTGCTGGTATCTCGGCGGCGGGCGCCTGCTGGGTGGCGCTGGAGCTTGCCAAGCGCGTGCGCGACGCCACGATTGTGTTCGTCGTGTGCGACCGAGGTGACCGCTACCTGTCTACCGGCGTGTTTCCAGCCTGAGTATTTGCGGGACAGACCTTCAGCTCTGTCCTCAACTGATCGGACATGCCCATGAGCCAAGCCTTCAAGTTCTGCCCCTGTTGCGCCACGCCCCTGGCCATGATCACGCAGTTGGAGGATGGTGGCTACAAGGAACGTCCGCGCTGCCCGGCCTGTGGCTACACGCACTGGAACAACCCGACGCCGGTGCTGGCAGCGGTGATTGAGTACCAGGGCAAAGTCTTGTTGGCCCAAAACGCCGCTTGGCCGGGCAAGATGTTCGCGCTGATCACTGGCTTCATGGAAGCGGGCGAGACACCCGAAGGCGGCGTGGCGCGCGAAATACAGGAAGAAACCAATCTGGCCACCGACGCCTTGAAGCTGATCGGGGTCTACGACTTCCAGCGCATGAACCAGATCATCATCGCCTACCACGCAGTCTGCCGTGGCGAGGTGCGGCTGTCGCCCGAGCTGGTGGCCTATAAGCTGTTTGAACCCGAATCCGTGAAGTGCTGGCCCGCCGGAACCGGTTATGCGCTGGCGGACTGGCTGAAGTCGCGTGGGCATGCGCCGCAGTTTGTGGAGTTCCCCAAGCGCGATCCATGAGATGGGCCGGCACCGCACTTGCCGCTGCGTGGCTGTGGTTTGTCTCCCAAAGGCTGCGGGTGCTTAGAATCGCGATAGCAACAAGGAACAGTGATGCAGATCGACGTAGAGCTTGACACCCGCGGCCTCAATTGCCCACTGCCCATTTTGAAGGCCAAACGCGCCCTGACCAACATGCTCAGCGGTCAGACCCTGCGTGTGGTGGCGACCGATGCGGGCTCGGTGCGTGACTTCCAGGCCTTTGCCAAGCAGACCGGCAATGAATTGGTGGAGCAACAAACCGTGGGCGACGATTTTGTCCACGTGCTGCGTCGGCGCTGACCGCGCCATTCGCGGCGGACTCAGACTTTGAGCTGCTTCAGGTAGCGCCTGAAGTCCTCACCTACCTCCGGGTGATCAAGCGCCAGTTCCACGGTGGCTTCGAGAAAGCCCAGCTTGCTGCCGCAGTCAAAGCGCTTGCCCAAGTATTGGTAGGCGTGCACTGGTTCAGTGGCGAGCAGGCCCGCAATGCCATCGGTAAGCTGGATCTCGCCCTGCGCGCCGCGCGGCTGGTTGCGGATGCAGTCAAAGATCCCTGGAGTCAGGATGTAGCGCCCGGCCACAGCCATGCGGGAGGGCGCGTCCCCAGGCGAAGGTTTCTCGACCAGGTGGCGGACGCGCATCAAGCGGTTTCCCAGGTCCTCTCCGGCCACGATGCCGTAGCGCCGTACCTGGTCCTGCGGCACTTCCTGCACCGCCAGTACCGAGCCTGCATGCTCAGCGAAGATATCGACCATCTGGGCCAGAACGGGTCGACCGCCCGTTGGGCCCAGCATCAAGTCATCGGCCAGCAGCACCGCAAACGCCTGCCCACGCGTCAGGTGTTCGGCGCACAGCACCGCGTGGCCCAGGCCCAGCGCGCGCGGCTGGCGCACGTAGGAGCACAGCATGTCGTCGGGCTGCACCGAGCGCACCAGGGCCAGCAAGTCGTCCTTGCCATTGGCCAGCAGCTCGTTCTCAAGCTCGTAGGCGGTGTCGAAATGGTCTTCGATGGCGCGCTTGTTGCGCCCGGTGACAAACACCATGTGGCGGATGCCCGCCGCGTAGGCCTCCTCCACCGCGTACTGGATCAAGGGCTTGTCCACCACCGGTAGCATTTCCTTTGGGGCGGCCTTGGTGGCGGGCAGAAAGCGCGTGCCCAGACCGGCTACCGGGAAGACCGCCGTCTGAACTGAGGTGGAGAGTTTGGAGTGGGTCATTGCGTGGGTCATGGTGTCGCAGGCTAGTTGAGCCGCGTCAACTGGTCCTTGACTTTTATCAGTGTCGACTCGAAGTCGGCCAGGCGATTGCGCTCCTGCTCGATCACGTTGGCCGGGGCGCGTGCCACGAAGGACTCATTGCTCAGCTTGCAGTGTACCCTGACCAGCTCACCCTCCAGGCGAGCCACTTCCTTGCCTAGCCGCAGTTTTTCGGCGGCCGCGTCCACTTCCATGTACAGGCACAGGCGGGAGGCGCCTTGCAGCGCCACCGGGGCGGCCTGCGCGGCAGCGGCCCAGGTGGCCTCGTCGTCGAACAAGCGCACTTCGCTCAGCTTGGACAGGGCTTGCAGCACCGGGGCTGATTGCTGCAGGAAGGCGGTTTCGGCGGCATCGCCAGCCAGCACGAACAGCGGCAAACGGGTCGAGGGTGACACGTTCATCTCGCCGCGCAGGTTGCGGCAGGCGTCCACCAGTTGCTTGAGCCGGGCCACGTGGGCCATGGCGGCGGGGTCGATGCGATCGGGCTGGCTGATGGGGTAGGCCGCGATGCTGATCGATGCCCCAGGCCTGCCCGCGATGGGCGCCACCACTTGCCACAGTTCTTCGGTCACGAACGGGATGATGGGGTGCGCCAGGCGCAGGATGGTCTCCAGCGTGCGGATCAGGGTGTGGCGCGTGGCGCGCTTCTGCGCCGCGTCGCCGGCCTGGATCTGCACCTTGGCGATTTCCAGGTACCAGTCGCAGAACTCGTCCCAGATGAATTGGTAGATCGTGTTGGCGACGTTGTCCAGCCGGTACTGGGCAAAACCGTTGGCCACCTCTAACTCGGTCTGCTGCAGCAGCGAGACGATCCAGCGGTCGGCCGGGCTGAAGCGCATGTAGTCGCCGCAGGCGTCGGGCGTGCCGGGCGTGTTCTGGCAGTTCATTTTCGCGGTGTCCAGGCCACAGTCCTGGCCCTCGCAGTTCATCAGCACAAAGCGCGAAGCGTTCCACAGCTTGTTGCAGAAGTTGCGGTAGCCCTCGCAGCGTTTGGTGTCGAAGTTGATGTTGCGCCCCAGGCTGGCGTAGCTGGCCATGGTGAAGCGCAGCGCGTCGGCGCCATAAGCCGGCATGCCGCTGGGAAACTCCTTGCGCACGCGCGCCGCCACCTTGGGCGCGGTCTCGGGTTTGCGCAGGCCGACGGTGGATTTCTTCACCAGGGTCTCGAGGTCCACGCCGTCGATCAGGTCCACCGGGTCAATCACGTTGCCCTCGGACTTGCTCATCTTCTTGCCTTCGCTGTCGCGCACCATGCCGTGGATGTAGACGGTTTTGAAGGGCACGCGGCCGGTGAAGTGGCTCGTCATCATGATCATCCGGGCCACCCAGAAGAAGATGATTTCGTAGCCAGTGACCAGCACGCTGCTGGGGAGGTAGAGGTCGTAGTCGGAGCTTGTTGTGTCCTTGCCGTGTGCGCCATCGTTGTTGGCTGCTTCATCGCACTGGGTCGAGGCGGAAACGGTCTTGCTCATACTCGCTTCGCTCGCCAAATCGCTGCGCCCGTCTCCGCCTCGCCCCAGCGCTGTGTTCTTGTTCGCTGCCGATGCAGACACCGCGATTTCTCCGTTGGACGGGCTGGGTGCGGACGCAGCGATTTGGCGAGCGTAGCGAGTATGAGCAAGGCCGTGCCCAGCCTGGCCGGCGGAGAAGTCGCCAGCGCGCCAACCCAGCGTGGAAAAAGGTACCAACGCTGATGAGTACCAGGTGTCCAGCACATCAGGGTCGCGCGTAAGTGTCTTGCCGGGCGCCTTGGCCTGCGCCTCGGCCTCGTCGCGGGCCACGTAGACCTTGCCGTCCTCGTCGTACCAGGCGGGGATTTGATGCCCCCACCAGAGCTGGCGGCTAATGCACCAGTCCTGGATGTTGTTCATCCACTGGTTGTAGGTGGTGACCCAGTTCTCGGGTACGAACTTGACCTCACCGGACTGAACTGCGTCAATAGCCTTTTGCGCGATGGACTTGCCGGTCGGATCGGACGGACTCACCTTGCTGGTCGCCACGAACCATTGGTCGGTCAGCATCGGCTCGATGATCTGGCCAGTGCGGGCGCAGCGCGGCACCATCAGTTTGTGCTTCTTCACCTCGACCAGCAGGCCCAGCGCTTCGAGGTCTTTGACGACCTGCTTGCGTGCCACGAAGCGATCCATGCCCTGGTAGGCAGCGGGTGCCAGATCGTTGACCTTGGCGTCCAGCGTCAGCACCCCAATCATCGGCAGTTTGTGGCGCTGGCCAACGGCGTAGTCGTTCTGGTCGTGCGCCGGGGTGACCTTCACGACACCGGTTCCGAAGGCCTTGTCCACGTAGTCGTCGGCAATCACCGGGATGTTGCGCCCGCATAGCGGCAGCGTGACGCTGTGGCCTATCAGATGCTTGTAGCGCTCGTCCTCGGGGTGCACCATCACCGCTACGTCGCCCAGCATGGTCTCGGGTCGGGTGGTGGCCACGGTCAGGCCCAAGGCGGCTTGGTCGCCGACCAGTTGCGCGCCCTCGGCGAAGGGGTAGGTGATGTGCCACAGGAAGCCATCTTCCTCTTCGCTCTCCACTTCCAGGTCGCTCACCGCGCTCATCAGCACCGGGTCCCAGTTGACCAGGCGTTTGCCGCGGTAGATCAGACCCTGCTCGTAGAGCTGCACGAAGGTCTCTGTGACCGTGTTCGACAGGTCCTCGTCCATGGTGAAGTACTCGCGGCTCCAGTCCACGCTGGCGCCCATGCGGCGCATCTGGCTGGTGATGATGTTGCCGCTTTGCTCCTTCCATTCCCACACCTTGGCGACGAAGTTCTTGCGCCCGAGGTCATGGCGGCTGACTTTCTGTTCCTGCAACTGGCGCTCCACCACGATCTGAGTGGCGATGCCGGCGTGATCGGTGCCGGGCACCCAGACCGTGTTGTCCCCCAGCATGCGGTGGTAGCGCGTCATGCTGTCCATGATGGTCTGGTTGAAGGCGTGCCCCATGTGCAGGGTGCCGGTCACGTTGGGCGGCGGCAACTGGATGGCAAAAGCCGGCGCGCCCGCTTGCGCGGCTTGGGTGCCTCGGTAACCGGCCACGCCGTAGCCGCGCTGCTCCCACTCGGGGCCCCAATGCGCCTCGATGGCGGCGGGCTCAAAGGATTTGGACAGGCGGTTCAAGCCGGGTTGTTGCAATGCGTCGTTCATGGTGTCTTCAAAGCGGTTTGAGGGCCCGAAGGCGTCTGCAAACGAAAACGGCACCCATTGAGGTGCCGTCTGTGGCGGGGCAGGGGAACTGCTGATTTTATTCGACGCGTGCGGCCTCGATGCACTCGCGCAGCACCTTGGCGTCGCCAATCTGGTTGGCCAGCAGCAAAATCAGCCGGGCGTTGAGCAACTCGGACTGCTGCGGGCTCAAGCCCAGATGGGCGTCCAGCAGTTGCTCATAGAAGCGGTCGGCATCGGTGAAGTGCAGGGTGGTTTTCATGGTGGAGTCCTCTTTCTGGTGGGTCAGGCGACGCCCAGCGCATGTTCGATGGAATTGACCAACTGCGCGTCCACTGCCTCGCCGGTGGCGCTCAGGTAACCGTCGGGCCGCACAATCGCCCAGGCATGGCCGAACACGTGGCAAGCGCCTTGCAGATGGCCCAGCGGGTCGCGCACATGTTCGCGGGCCTGGGCTTTGGAATGGGCATCCACCGCCTGGACACAGCGCACGGGTGTGCCCTGGGATAGCTGCTGCAGGCGCGCTGACGCCGCCGCCGAGAGCTGGCCAAACACCAGCACCAGCAGCCGTCCCTCGGCCCAATTGAGCAAGTCCACCACAAATCCGGTGCTGCCGTCACTCCAGGAGAAGCGCACGTTTTGAACCGACTGGCCGCCGCCCACCTCGCACACACTGGAATGCGTATAACTGTTGGCCACGGCCATGCGTCCGGTGTTGACCAGTTGGCGCGCAAAGGGGTACTGACGCGCCAGGGAGATGGTGGCATCGCGAAAGGTGCGTTCCACGCCATCATTCGGACGCAGGAAGCGCGCGGTGCGGTTGGTCACCAGCACATTCTGCTGGGCCGCCTCCAGCCGTTCTTCGTTGTAGCTCTGCAGCAGGCGCTCACTGGCCCAGCCGCGTACCACGGCGGCGAGTTTCCAGGCCAGATTGTCGGCATCGGCCACGCCGGTATTGCCGCCGCGCGCCCCAAACGGACTGACGATCTTGGCGGTGTCGCCCATGAAGAAGACGCGGCCGTAGCGCAGTTGATCCAGGCACTGGCTGCGGTAGGTGTAGGCGCCAACCCAGACGATTTCACAGTCCACGTCCTCGCCAAACTGGGCGCGCAGGCGCGCACACACTTGGGCTTCGCTGGCGACCAATTCGGGGTCGGCGTCAGGCGCCATCTGGTAGTCGATGCGCCAGACATCGTCGGCCATCAGGTGTTGCCACACGGCGCGGTTTTCGTTGAACGGTGCCTCGATCCAGGTGTGGCGTTCCGCCGGGGCCGGTTGTCTGAAGCGCACATCGGCGATGCACCAGCGGTCGTCGCCGCGGCGCGAGGTCATGGCGGCACCGCACCAGGCGTGAAACGGCGTGTGGGAGCCGCTGGCGTCGACCACATGATCGGCTTGGATCTGGTAATTGCCCGCAGGGGTCTGCACCGTCAAGTTGGCGCATTGCGCATCCTGTTCGAACGCCACCACGCGCGAGCGCCAGCGTACATCGACGTGGCCGAGTTCACCAATGCGCTCGACCAAAAAGCCTTCGATGTAGAACTGCTGGATGTTGATGAAGGGCGGCTGGCTGGACAGGCCGAAGTTGCTTTGCTGGCGCAGGTCGAAGGAATACACCTCGTCGTGTCCGGCGAAGGTGCGCCCCACGCTCCACTGCACGCCCTTGGCGGCAATCCGGTCGTAGACGCCAAGCCGCTCGAAAATCTCCAGCGACTTCTGCGTATAGCAGATCCCGCGCGAGGACGCACCTTTGACGCCTACCGTATCGTCTTCGTCCAGTAACACAGCCTCGATGCCCAGCTTGGCCAGGGCGCAGGCCATGGTCAGGCCAGTGATGCCGGCGCCGACGATGACCACCGGGTAGCGGCGTGTCGTGCCGCCGCTGAGTTCGGGGGGCTTGGTAAACGGGTAGGTGGGTAGGGTGTAGCCGGTCCCCACCGTGAAGGCATAGCTTGGATGGGCGGGTGCGGCATTGCTGTCGGTGGTCGGGGAGTTCATGCAAGGCCTTTCTTTTTTGTCGGATTCAGCCTAGTTTGATCGAGCGGGTGGCGATGCGCAAACGCGGGTAAACCCCGATGCGTAGGGAGCATCAAGAAACGCACCACTTTTCATAGTCACGATCAAGAGCCGTGCATCAATAGCCAACTTCAATGTCCGGCATAAAGACAGCCAATTAGACAGCTTTCGCCAAGCGGGCTAATCTACGTTGGTCTTTGCCGCAACCGTGGCCAAGCTACAAGGGCTCATTCCATCCAACTTGCAAGGAGATTTCCATGGCAACACTCAAAGGCTCCAAGACGGAAGACAACCTGAAAGCCGCCTTCGCGGGCGAATCTCAGGCCAACCGCCGTTACCTGTACTTCGCGAACAAAGCCGACATTGAAGGCCAGAACGACGTGGCGGCGCTGTTCCGCTCCACTGCCGAAGGTGAAACCGGCCATGCGCACGGCCATCTGGAATGGTTGGAGCAGTGCGGTGACCCCGCCACCGGCTTGCCGATTGGTCCGACCCGTGACAACCTGAAGGCCGCCGTGGCGGGTGAAACCCACGAGTACACCGACATGTACCCAGGCATGGCCCAGACCGCGCGCGACGAAGGCCACGACGAAATCGCCGACTGGTTCGAAACCCTGGCCAAAGCGGAGCGTTCACACGCCAACCGCTACGCGCGGGCGCTTGCGGAACTGGTTGATTGAGTTTTGCGTGTTGGGTGTTGCCGCAAGGCAGCACCCAATGCACAACACTTGCACGATTTGTCGACCGAAAGACACACCATGGCCGCACGCGAAGGCAATCTCGAAGCCCCCACCCGCCACCCGCTCGACTGGAAGAACCCCGACTTCTACAACGAAGTCTCGGCCTTCAAGGAGCTCGAACGCATCTTCGACATCTGCCATGGTTGCCGGCGCTGTGTCAGCCTGTGTGGGTCCTTTCCGACCCTGTTTGACCTGGTTGACGAAAGCAAAACCATGGAGGTCGACGGCGTCGCCAAGCAGGACTACTGGAAGGTGGTCGACCAGTGTTACCTGTGTGACCTGTGTTACATGACCAAGTGCCCGTACACCCCGCCGCACGAGTGGAACCTGGACTTTCCCCACACCATGCTGCGGGCCAAGGCCATCAAGTTCAAGAACGGCGAGGTCGGCGCGGCCGAGAAGTTCCTGGCCTCGACCGACGTACACGGCCAGTTCGCGGGCATCCCCATCGTGGTGCAGGTGGCCAATGCCGCGAACCAGACCAAAGTCGTGCGCAGCCTGATGCAGAGCGTGGCTGGCGTGGACAAGGATGCCTGGTTGCCCTCACTGGCCACAAAACGATTTCGCTCCGGCACCCCCAAGGCCCAGGCCACGGTGGTGAAGGACGGCGCGAAGACGCCTGGCAAGGTAGCCATCTTCGCAACCTGCTTTATCAACTACAACGAGCCCGGCATTGGCTTGGACCTGCTCAAAGTGCTGGACCACAACGAGGTCCCCTACGTCATCGTGGACAAGGAGAAGTGCTGCGGCATGCCCAAGCTCGAACTGGGCGACCTGGAGTCGGTCAATGCCAGCAAGGCGGCCAACATCCCGGTGCTGGCGCGTTATGCCAAAGACGGCTACGCGATCCTGGCCGCAGTGCCGAGTTGCGCCCTGATGTTCAAGCAGGAAATCCCCCTGATGTATCCGGATGACACCGACGTGCAGTTGGTCAAGGACGCGATGTGGGACCCCTTCGAGTACCTGATGCAGCGCAAGCGCGACGGCCTGCTGAAGGTTGAATTCCCGGTGCCGCTGGGCAAGGTGAGTTACCAGATACCCTGCCACGGCCGGGTGCAGAACATCGGCAAGAAGACCGAGGAAATGCTCAAGATGATTCCCGGCACCACGCTCAACACGGTGGAGCGCTGTTCTGGCCACGCCGGCACCTTTGGCGTGAAGAAGGCGCACCACCAGCAGGCCATGAAGATCGGCAAGCCAGTGTTCAAGGCCATGGCCACCATGAAGGACGGCAGCAAGCCCGACTTCATCAGCTCGGATTGCCCGCTGGGTGGCCACCACATTGCGCAGGGCTTCGAGGTCAACGGCCACGGCGCGCCTGAGTTGCGGCATCCTTTGAGTCTGGTGGCCAAGGCCTACGGCTTAAAGTAGGCGGACATGGCGGGCACGTGCGGCGACGAAGAGTCTAATTATTGGAGTTCACATGCAGATCACTGGAACCATCACCCCCGAGAGTCTCATGACCTTGGAGGCCTACGCCAAGTACCGCAAGGCGAACCAGACCGCGATCATGGCGCACCGCAAGTTGCGCAGCGTGCGGCTGGGCGAGCACATCAACCTGCAATTCGAGAGCGCGACCACCATCCGCTACCAGATTCAGGAGATGCTGCGCATTGAGAAGATCTTCGAGGAAGACGGCATCCTGCAAGAAATCGAAGCCTATGCCCCCTTGGTGCCGGACGGCGGCAACTGGAAGGCCACCATGATGATCGAGTACCCGGACGTCAACGAGCGCAAGCGCGAGCTGGCCCGTTTGATCGGGGTGGAAGACCGATTGTTTGTCGAGGTCGAAGGCATGGAGCGGGTCTACGCCATTGCCGACGAAGACCTGGATCGCGAAAACGACGAGAAGACCTCGGCCGTGCACTTTGTCCGCTTCGAGCTGACGCCGGCCATGTGTGCCGCGGTCAAGGCTGGAGCGGGCGTGAAGATCGGATGCGATCACACGCACTATCCGGCGCATGTCAGCGTCGCTGCGGAGACGCTTGTATCCCTTGCGGGCGACCTCACCTAGGGTGCGTGTACGCGCTTGTGATAATCGAGGCTTCGTCAAGAAGCCTCTTTGTTTTTCCTTTTCCCATTCTTCATGCTGTTCCTGTTGTCCCCAGCCAAGTCGCTTGACTACGAAAGCCCCGCCGGCGACGTACCGCACAGCCAGCCGCAGTTCGCCAGGCAATCGGCGGAGTTGATCGACATACTGCGGCAGCAATCCCCCCAGCAGATTGCCGAGTTGATGAGCCTGAGCGACACGCTGGCGGGCCTCAACGTGGCGCGCTATCAGGCCTGGCGACCTCGTTTTACCGGCCGCAACTCGAAGCAGGCGGTGTTGGCCTTCAACGGGGACGTGTACGGCGGCCTGGACGCGGCCAGCCTGAGCGCCGAAGAGCTGGCCTGGAGCCAGGATCACCTGTGCATCCTCAGCGGCTTGTATGGCGTGCTGCGCCCGCTGGACTGGATGCAACCGTATCGCCTGGAGATGGGTACCCGGCTCGCCACAACGCATGGCGCCAACCTGGTTCAGTTCTGGGGCACGCAGATCTCGGACTACCTCAACCAGCGCTGCAAGACCGATGTGTCGCCGGTGGTGGTCAATCTGGCCTCGCAGGAGTACTTCAAGGCGGTCGACCGCAAAGTACTCAAAGCGCGCGTGGTGGAGTGCGTGTTTGAGGAATACCGGGCCGGGCAGTACAAGGTGATCAGCTTCATGGCCAAGCGCGCGCGTGGCCTGATGGCGCGGTATGCGGTCGAGCACCGGGTGGTGACACCGCGCCAGCTCGAAGCCTTCGATGCCGAGGGTTACGTGTTTGACGCGGCGGTCTCGCGCGCCGATCGCCTGGTGTTCCGTCGGCCACGGCCGGCATCAGATATCGGGCGGGAATAGGTGTTTTTGGCAATCTCCATCAGCGAATCATGCTATGAAAACGAGAGCTAATGGGATCAACATCGAAGTCGAAGATACGGGTCCCGGTGGTCCGGGTGAGCATCGCCCGGTGGTGCTGCTGATCATGGGTTTGGGGATGCAACTGATCGCCTGGCCGCCGCAATTGGTGCAGGCGCTGGTGGGTGCGGGCTACCGTGTAGTCCGGCACGACAACCGCGACGTCGGTTTGAGCCAGCACCTTGACGCATTGGGCACGCCCAACCTGATCTGGGAGGGCATCAAGTACAAGCTGGGCCTGACGCCACGTGCGCCCTATAGCCTGCGCGACATGGCCGCCGATTCGTTGGGCGTGCTCGATGCCTTGAACATCGACAAGGCGCACGTGGTGGGTGTCAGCATGGGCGGCATGATTGCCCAACACTTGGCACTGATGGCGCCGCCGCGTGTGCGCAGCCTCACCAGCATCATGAGCAGCAGTGGCGCGCGAGGCTTGCCGCGGGCGCGTCGCAGGGTTACGCGCACATTGCTGGGGCGCCCGGCCAACCACAGCATGCAGGCGGTGGGCGACCACTACGTCAAGCTGTTCAAGGTAATTGGCAGTCCTGGCTTCCCGACGCCCGAGAGCGAGATGCGTGAGCGCATCCACCACGGCCTGCAACGATCCTTTCACCCGGTCGGGACCTTGCGCCAGATGCTGGCGATTGTGGCCGACGTGGACCGAGCCGCTGAGCTGGAAAAAATCACCGTGCCCACCCTGGTGCTGCATGGCAAGGCTGATCCGCTGGTGCCCTACGTCCATGGCGAAGATACCGCGCGGCGCATTGCCGGCGCCAAACTGGTGGGCATCGAGGGCATGGGCCACGACCTGCCGCCTGGCGTGGTGGAGCGCCTGTTGCCACCCTTGTTGGCGCATCTGGAGGCAGCATGAACACCCCCGAGCAGTCCAGACTGGGCAAGGCATCGGCCTATGTGGACCAGTATGACCCCTCGCTGTTGTTCCCGATCGCCCGCGCGGGCAAGCGCTTGGAGATCGGCATTGTCGGCTCGCCGCCCTTCCTGGGCGCCGACATGTGGACGGCGTTCGAACTGAGCTGGCTCAACTCGCGTGGCAAGCCGCAGGTGGCGCTGGCGCACATTACCGTCCCGTCGGAGAGCCCCAACATCATCGAGAGCAAGTCCTTCAAGCTCTACCTCAACAGCTTCAACAACACGCGTCTGAGTGACGTCGATGAGCTCAAGCGCCGCCTGCGTGCCGATCTGGGCGAGGCGGCCTGGCGGGTGCCGGGCGGCGACTCGGTCCCGTCGGGATCGGTGGGCGTCAACATCCTGTTGCCGGGCCAGTTTGACCGCGAACCGGTGCACGAACTCGATGGGCTGAGCCTGGACCGCCTGGACATCGAGTGCACGCGCTACACGCCCGCGCCCGATCTGCTGCATACCTTGCCCGAGGAGGGGCCGGTCAGTGAAGTGCTGACCTCCAACCTGCTCAAGAGCAATTGCCTGGTGACCGGTCAGCCCGACTGGGGCAGTGTGCAGATCAGCTACAGCGGGGCCCAGATCGACCATGCGGGGCTGCTGCAATACCTGGTGAGTTTTCGCAAGCACAACGAGTTCCACGAGCAGTGTGTGGAGCGCATCTACATGGACCTCTGGAGGCGCTGCCAGCCCGTCAAACTGGGCGTTTATGCGCGCTACACGCGTCGGGGCGGACTCGACATCAACCCATTTCGCACCAGCCACCCGCAGGCCTTGCCGCCCAACGTCCGAACGGCGCGGCAGTAGTTGGTTTGTCCCTGATCAGTTGAGGACAGAGCGTCGCTGCGCTCCGGTCTGTCCCGCAAGAACACCCCTGATCAGTTGAGGACAGAGCGTCGCGCAGCGAAGGTCTGTCCCGCAAGGTCTCAGGTAAGGGCTGGGTAGGACCGACTTGCGGTCTTGGTCAGCGTTGGCCGACTGCTGGGCAGGGGGCTGGAGCCTACACTGCCAGTGCGCGCGGCGCTCGGGCGGCGCTCGTTGCCGAGATTGAAGGTGCCCACGATCTGGGCCAGCCGTTGCGCCTGCTCGCGCAAGCTCTCGGCCGCAGCGGCCGATTGTTCGACCAAGGCGGCATTCTGCTGGGTCATCTGATCGAGCTGGACCACCGAGGTATTGACCTGCCCGATGCCGTCACTCTGCTCGGCCGCTGACGAGGTGACTTCGCCAATGATGTCGGAGACACGTTGTACCGAGCTGACGATCTCGGCCATGGTCTTGCCGGCGTCGGCCACCAGCCGCGAGCCGGTTTCGACGCGTTCCACGCTGGCGCCAATCAGGCTCTTGATCTCCTTGGCTGCCTCGGCGCTGCGCCCGGCCAGGGAGCGCACCTCGCTGGCCACCACCGCAAAGCCGCGCCCCTGTTCACCGGCGCGCGCGGCTTCCACCGCCGCGTTAAGGGCCAGGATGTTGGTCTGGAAGGCAATGCCGTCGATGACGCTGATGATGTCGCTGATCTTCTTGGAACTGGCGTTGATGTCGTTCATGGTGGACACCACTTTGGACACCACGTCGCCACCACGCACCGCCACGGTAGCGGCCGAGGCGGCCAACTGATTCGCCTGACGCGATGCGTCAGCCGACTGGCGCACCGTGTTGGTGAGCTGCTCCATGCTGGACGCGGCCCGCTGCAGATTGGAGGCGGTTTGTTCGGTGCGCATGCTCAAGTCCTGATTGCCCGAGGCAATCTCGGCGCTGGCGGTGGAAATGCTGTCCGTTGCGCTGCGCACCTGGCCTACCATGCCGCGCAGCGAGCGCTGCATTTCCGCCAGCGAGCTCAACAAGTGGGCCACCTCGTCCTGTCCCTCGGTATTGATGTTGCTCTCGGTCAGGTCGCCTTTGGCAATGGCACGTGCAACCTGCTCCGCCTCGTCGATGGGCCGACAGATCGAGCGCGAGTTCCACAAAGTCAGTGGCGCGATGATGGCCAGCAGCAAGGCGGTCGCACCGGCGATCAGCCAGACGACGCGGTTGACGGTGGCCTGCACCGCCAACTGATTGGCCTGCGTGGCGTTTTGCAGCTCCTTGGCCAGCGCCTTGACTCCGTTGTTGGCCTTCTGGAAGATCGGCTCGATCTTGCCGATCGTGGCGGCGGCCACCTGTGCCGAGGCGAAGGCCATGCTCTCCAACTGCTTGGCCATCGGCGCGAACTCTTTCCTGAACTCATGCATGTCGGCCATGATCTGCTTGAGCTGGGTGCGTTGCGTGTCCAGCGGCAGCAGTGGCTCCAGTGCCTTGGCGGCGGCATCGAGCTGCAGGTAGGACTTGGTCCACTCTTCCTTGTGCGCGGAGGCCTCGACACTGTTCTCGTACTGGATGACCATGTCTTTCTCGTTCAGCCGCAGGCTGGCCATGGCTTGCTGGAGACGACCCAATTCGGCGATGGACGCCATGTCGCGGCTGACCAGATTGCTGGTGATGTTATTCGCATACAACTGCGCCACCACGCCGATTCCGCCAATACTGGCTAGCGACAACACCACAATGACGATGGCGCCCAACATGCGAAAACGGATGGTGAAACGGCGCATCAAACTTGCAAACGGCATAGGGGGCTCCTGATACTTTGCGGGACAGACCTTTAGCTCTGTCCTCAACTGATTGTCGGATGTTGGCTGTTACTTGGTCAATCTTCGGCAATCCAACGCGTCTTACTGTACACCGAATGCCGGTACGCTAAGCCAATTCTCCGGGGCCGCCGCCGGATGCCTGCTTGCCACGACTCATCGACCTAAGATCTGGTTGCCAGCCAGTCACAGCGCAGCTTACGCGTGACGTGCGCGTGACTGCGCCACATTACGTACAGCGAGGGGGCCATCATGCTGACCAGGCACAGCGGGTAACACCAAGGGGCGTCCAGGGCAAACGCCGGCAGCCAGCCAACGCGACCCATCACCCACAGGATCAGCATGGCGTCCCAGGTCTGGTTAAGTTGCCAGTAAGTTGTTGTCAACGCCGCGTAAGGTTCACGCCGCTGACGGTCACGTTGCCTGAGGGACTAGAACAGTTGCGGCTCGATAGCGCCCGAATCAATCGCCTCGTGAGATCGAGGTTTGGGCGTCGGCTGCTCGATCTGGCCAGATTCGGCATCATCCTGCGCGCGCGCAAGCGAGCCCACGCGCACACCCAGCAGGCGCAGGCGGCGCTGCAAAGGCACGCGCTTGAGGCATTGGCCGGCGGTCTGGCGGATCAGGCTGGCGTCGGCGGTGTAAAACGCCAGCGTCTGGTCACGCGTCACGCTCTTGAAGTCGTCAAAGCGCAGTTTTACGCCGATGGTCTTGCCCACATAGCCCTTGCGCTGCAGGTCGGCGGCCACGCTCTGGCACAGCTCGGTGAAGATGGCCCCGAGCTCGGCCTTGTCGCGCACCGCATGCATGTCGCGCTCGAAGGTGGTCTCGCGGCTCATCGACACCGGCTCGCTGTGTGTCACGACCGGCCGCTCGTCGCGGCCATGCGCGGCATCGAATAGCCACGTGCCGGTTTTGTTGCCGAAGTTGTGTTGCAGCCAGGCTGGCTCGCACGCGGCGAGTTGTCCGATCATCTCGATGCCGTGGCTCTTCAGCTTCGCGTCGGCCTTGGGCCCAATGCCGTTGATATTGCGGCAGGCCAAGGGCCATATCTTGGTGGCCACTTCATGCGCCTGAATGATCGAGATGCCATTTGGTTTGTCGAACTCGCTGGCCATCTTGGCCAGCAGTTTGTTGGGCGCGACGCCGACTGAACAGCTCAGGCCGGTATCCTGGAAGATGCTCTTCTGGATCAGTCGCGCCAGCACCCGGCCACTCTCGCGCTGACCACCTGGCACGTCGGTGAAGTCGATGTAGACCTCGTCGACGCCGCGATCCTCCATTACCGGCGCAATGTCGGTGATGATGGCTTTGAAGCGGCGCGAGTAGTGGCGGTATTGCTCGAAGTCGACCGGCAGCAGACAAGCCTGCGGGCACAGCCGCGCCGCTTTCATCAGCCCCATGGCCGAACCTACACCGAATTGGCGTGCCGCATAGGTGGCGGTGGTGATCACACCACGTCCCACATAGTCCCTTAGGCGAGGGAAGAAATCGACCGGAATATCGGCCAGGTCGTCCGCTGTCCAGTGGCGCTCGGGGTGCGCCACTTGCAGGCGCGCCAACAGGTCGTCCACCGCGCGCCGCCCGCCGCCAATCACCACTGGTAGCCCCTTGAGCTGCGGGTAGCGCAACAACTCGACCGACGCATAAAACGCGTCCATGTCGAGGTGGGCGATGCGGCGAACGGCTGTGCTCATGGCACCGAGGATAGCAAGCCCGAACCGCAAGCGTGCGCCCGTGCGGCGCTGGTGGCTTTGGGTTAGGATGGCGCGCAAATCGTTCGATACCGAATAGTTGGAGCAAACAAATGGATATTTCTGCCTGGAAGGTTCAATCACGCCTGAGCGCCGGTTTTGGCGGCGTGTGCGCGCTGTTGCTGGTCATTGTTGTCATGGGTCTGAACTCCTTGGGTCGAATCCAGGACGGCATGACAGAGGTGGTGAATGACCGTTGGCCCAAGATCGAGGCCTCCACTTCAATCCTCACCCAGACTGACGCGATTGCCATTGCCTTGCGCAACATGATGCTGACGCAGGATGCCGCCGACCGGCAAAAGCAGGTCGACAGCATCACCAAGTCGCGTGAAGCAATTGCCAAGAGTCTTGACTTGCTGGCTCGCACCGTGACGCTGCCCAAAGGCAAGGAACTGCTGCAGCAGGTGCGGGAACAACGGGCCAAGTACATCGCCGGGCAGGACGCCCTGATGGCGCTGGTGCTGGCCGACAAGCAGGACGAAGCCAAGACGTATCTAAGCGCGCAGTTGCGGCCGGTGCTGGCCAGCTACAAGGTGGCCACCAGCGCCTTGATCGAACTGCAGGTGAGCTTGATCACGTCCACCGCCAAGGCCGCCACCGACACCTATGGCCAGGCTCGCGCCACGATGATCGCGCTGGGCTTGCTGGCCCTGGCGCTGGCCGCCGCCATGGGGTGGATGATCACGCGCAGCCTGCTCAAGGAACTTGGTGGCGAGCCCCGCGTGGCCGCCGATCTGGCGCGTGCCGTGGCGCAGGGTGATTTCACGCAGACCGTTGCGGTGCGCGACGGTGATCAAAGCAGCTTGATGGCCCACATCGGGGCGATGCAAACCAGTCTGGCGCGCGTGGTGTCAGAGGTGCGTCACGGCTCCGAGAACGTCGCCACCGCCAGCGCCGAAATCGCCCAGGGCAACCAGGACCTGAGCGCGCGCACCGAGAGTCAGGCCAGCGCGCTGGAAGAAACCTCGGCGTCGATGGAGCAACTCGGTGCCACCGTCAAGCAAAACGCCGACAGCGCGCGCCAGGCCAACCAACTGGCCATGAGCGCCTCCAGCGTGGCGATCAAGGGTGGCGAAGTGGTGGGCCAGGTGGTGCAAACCATGAAAGGCATCAACGACAGCTCCCGGAAGATTAGCGACATCATCAGCGTCATCGACGGCATCGCCTTTCAGACCAACATCCTGGCCCTGAATGCCGCGGTGGAAGCCGCCCGTGCCGGTGAACAAGGCCGTGGTTTTGCCGTGGTGGCCAGCGAAGTTCGCAGTCTGGCCGGCCGTTCTGCCGAAGCCGCCAAGGAAATCAAGACCCTGATCACCGACAGCGTGCAGCGGGTCGAGCAGGGTACCGCCCTGGTCGACCAGGCCGGCACCACCATGAGTGAGGTGGTGAGCAGCATCCGCCGCGTCA
>JAUXWC010000159.1 GCA_030685025.1 Rhodoferax sp. | reverse complement strand
CAAGGCGGCAATGTCTTCGGCGGTAGGCAGCAGGCGCAAGCCGGTCAGATTTGATTCGACGCTGCGTGCTCTCGCGTGCGCTCGGTTGAACGCGGCGCCAATCCTTTGCTGGCCAGACAGATCGGTTTGCCCGGTCAGGGTCACGTGCAAGACGTCGGTCGAGCTGGTCGCATCGAGTCTTGCAATCAGCTCATCTGCGTCGCTGACGACGGACAGCTCGTGCTGCCAGGCTTGCCATGTGAACTTGCCGGTCGTCAAACGGGTTACCACCGGTTCAGAGCCCGGCCCATCGATCTGGACCAACAGTGCAAAACCCGGCTCGTTGCCCTTGAACCGATCCTGTTCAGGCGTGCCGCTGTACCAGGTGCGTAGGTCGATCTGCTTGCAACCATGCCAATCGCCCAGGGCCAGGTAGTCAAGCCGCGCTTTGCTGGCCCGGTCCGGCGTAATCGGGTTGGCCGAGTCAACGTCATCGGCCAACACGCCCTGCACGCTCCCGTGAGCCAAGCCAATTCGCAGCAGCCCGGGCGAGGTTTGAAGGCCATTGAAGGGTTCGGTCAAGTCGTTGTAGGTATGCCGCTGGGTAAGCGGGGCGCACAGCGCAGCGAACCGCAATGCCTGGAACTCGACTACCTCGCTTTGCAAGGCGAGATGCAGGTTGGCGGGCAAAACGCCCAAGCGCTTGGCTTGCGTCCACACGCTTTCCGTCAGCGCCGCATCGTGGTTGCCGGGGATCATGATCCAAGGACCGGAGAAGCCCTGCATCGCATTGAACAGCTTGCGGATGGTGCGCTCGGCCACCGTTTGTGCGTCGAATACGTCGCCGGCGACCAATATTGCGTCGACCTTGTGCTCGCTCGCAAGGCGGGCGATGGTTTCCACGACTTCCAGCCGCGCACTCGCGAGTGCGACGGCGTCATCCGGTGAAAACTGGCTGTATTGGCGGCCAATTTGCCAATCAGCGGTATGCAGGAAACGGGGCACGGAAGTTTCTCCTTGGTTCGATCTGCTCGGACGCGATTTGTGCCGCGCGTGTAATCCTCGTTTGCGATCTCGTCATGGAGTCAGTTGGCCAAGCTCAATCAGTTCCTTGAGCCGCTCCTCCGATATCACCTCCACCCCCAGCTTGCGCGCCTTCTCCGCCTTGCTGCTGTTTGAGCCCGGATCGGCCAGCACCAGAAAGCCCAGGCCCTTGGTGACGTCATCCACCAGTTTGTACCCAGCCGTGCGAAGCGGTTGCTCGTAGTCCGCCTTCTTGCTGCCACTGGGCAACTTGCCGCTGATGCAGACGGTCTTGGCCGCTGGGACGTCGTTGGCCTGACTGTTTCGTTCAGTCGGAAGTACCGTCACCCCGTTTGCGAGCAGCTTGTCAATCACGGCTGCCATCGCATCAATGCCGTCTTGAATCTGCCCGCCAATGTTGGGCACGCCAGCTTGCACGGCCATATCCGGGTCGCGCAGCAGCCCTGAGCGCCAGGCCTCCAGCGTGTCCAGCGCGCCCTCGGCGGACTGGATCATCAGTTCGACCCGGCGCTTGCCAAGGTGATCGATGCCAAGCGAGCCCAGTAACTGGCTCAGCGTCAGCGTGCGGCTTGCATCGATGGCGTTCAGAATCGACGCGGCACGTTTCTCGCCCAGCCGAAGCTCCCGCTCCGCATGGGTGACCAGGTTCGCCAGTTCTTCCGCACGGTCCCGCAAGGTGTACAGGTCACCCGCGTCGGCCAGATCAAAACGCTCGATCATCGACTCCAGCACCACATCACCAATGCCCAGAATGTCCAGGCTGGCGATCCAGCGGCGAATCTTGCCGGTGGACTTTTTCGGGCAATCGGCGTTGCGGCATTCGATGATCACGCCCTCGTCGCCGCTGCTGATGCGCCGCCGGCCGACCTCGCCACCGCAGAACGGACACACGGTGGGTGCCAGAATGGCTTGGCGAGTGGGCGGGCGTTCGGTCACGCGGATGATCTTGGGGATGATGTCGTTGGCTTTGACGACCCACACCGAGTCCCCAATGGCCAGGTCCAGCCGTTCGATCTCGTCGTAATTGGCCAGCGACGCATTGCTGACGGTGGTGCCGCCGATGTCCACCGGGCGCAGTTGCGCGGTGGGGTACAGCCCGCCCGTGTGGCCGCCGCTGACCACCACGCCTTCGAGCACCGACTCGGCGCCTGCAGAGTCAAACTTCCAGGCTACTTGGCCTTTGGGTCGACCGGCCGTGACGCCCAACGCGCGTTGTTGGGCGATGTCGTCCACCTTCATCACCACGCCGTCGATCCAGATCGGCAACTCGTTGCGTGTAGCGGCCACTTGCTCGAAGTACGCCACCGCGTCCTGCGCTCGCTCAATACGGGCATGGGGCACCAGGTTGAAGCCGAGTTCCGCCAGCCGCGCGGTCTTGTCGGTCTCCAAAGCGAAGTCGACCGAGCGACCTTCGAGGGTTTCATCCAGGTCAAACGCGAAGATCGTCAGACAATCCGACTGGTGTCCGTTCTTGCGGCCCATGATGCCGTTGCCGGCATTGCGGGGGTTCTTGCTGCGGGTCGGGTCGATGCGGGTCCAGTCTTCCACCGTCAGAATGACCTCGAAGCGCACCGCACCTGTGAACCCCTGGTCCGGCGTGCCAACCCACGCCGGTAGGCCCTTGAAGCGCAAGGCATTGGCCGTGATGTCTTCGCCCACCGTGCCGTCGCCGCGCGTGATGGCTTGAACCAATTGCCCGTCGCGGTAGTAGGCGGCAGCGCTGGCACCGTCACCTTTCACGCTGGCATGGATGGCTTTGACTTCATTCTTGACACACCAGGCCAGAAACTCGTCCGCCGAATTGACCTTGCCCTGGCTGCCCATCGGCATTGCATGGCGTGCTTTGGTCAACATGGTGTCGGGCGGCACCGGCGAGCCGACCAGGGCCAGTACCGAATCGTCGGGCGCCAAAAGACGCAGTTCGTCCTCCAGGGCGTCGTACTCGGCATCGCTCATGATGGGCGCACCGCTGTAGTAGTAGGCGTGTTTGGCTTTGAGAATCAGGTTGCGTAGGGTGGTGACACGGGACACTGAGATTCCTTTCTTTCTAGCCACCAAACCACTTGATGATCCAGCCCAGAACAAGCACAAAGGGCAGCAGGATGATAACGACGAGCCAGAAGCTTGCGAACAGGTCGTTCAGTGCTGCGATCAATCTCTCCAGGAACATGGCACATGCTGACACGTGCCAGGCTCACGTCGTGATCCTGCGCCACTGGTCAATCGTCCAGCCCTCAGGCGGGTCTCGCGTGTTGGATCAGGCTCGCAGCGTGAGCCGCAGTTGCTTCAAGATTGCGTTTGACCGCAATGGAGCGGGAAATCAACACGCAGCGCTTGGGACGTCGTACCTGAGCGAGAGGAACGGCGGTGGCAGCGATATTGGACATGAAGGGGAGACGGTGGTGACGATGGTTCAAGGATGTTGGTGCCGACGGGTTTTCAGCTAACGAGCCGACTTTGGACTGACCCACAATCTGGGACTGCGGTCCCCCTGGGTCAGTTTGGTGTCGGCGCCAACAACTGAAAAGACAAACGGCGGAAATTAACCAAAAGGAGTGAAATATGGCGAGCAAGAAACCAAATACGAAGTTTGCTAAAACGGTTCAATATTTTGAATTTGTCGACGAAAAGTCTTCAAAATTTTGGGAGATTTCGGGTGCCGAATGCCGTGTCGATGTTCGTTACGGAAAAATTGGCACGACTGGGCAATCCCAGACCAAAGAGTTTGGGGATGCAACCGCAGCTTCCGTGCACGCAAACAAGTTGGTGCTTGAAAAGCTTGCCAAGGGTTACTCGAAGGTGGAGGCGAGCGGGGTGGCCGTCGCGAAACCCCCGCCACGGCCCGTGAACGGTTCAGCAGCAATTGTTGACCCAACTGCCCAGTTGGTTGCCGCAAAGAACCCGCAGACATCGTCAGCGGTCCTGGAAATGCTGGCAAACGGCGATAGAGAGTTGGTGCTACTTGCGGTCGCAGAAAACGCTGCAACCTCTGTTGCGACGCGCACATTGGCGTTTCAGAAGCTGATAGACCGCGATGTTTACATAAGGAAAGTCGCATCGAATCCCCTAACTCCTCCTTCACTTCTTGAGGTTTTGGCTGGACACAAGGTTGACGAGGTCAGAGCTGATGTCGCGGCGAATGCTGCGACACCCGAGGGCGCACTCGCCCTTCTGGCAACCGATAAGGGGAGGTATGTGCGGCATTCGGTAGCCAAGAATAAATCTACGCCAGCCCGAGCGTTGCAGGCTCTCGTAAAGGATGTGGATCCGTTTGTTTCGGGATGCGCCGCAAGCAACCCTTCGGTACCGGTAGAGGTTCTCCTGAAACTGGCCAAGAGCAAGAAGGCTCATTTACGCGCTGGAGTGGCCTTCAATCGTGTGACGCCCAAACAAGTTCTCGAACTTCTGGCAAATGACGGCGTCTTTACCGTGAGGAATTGGGCTCAGAAGGCTCTAGATCCGATCTCTGCGCTCGCTGCGCACGCTGCGCGCGCCGCCGTGTACGCCGCAAGTGAAGAAGTGGCACCTCTGAAGCAGAAAGAAGCTTCAACTAGTATATCGTTCCATTAAAACAGATGCAAATTGAGTGATAATTGCCATGCTTCTTCTTCAACTTCTGAAGGCGGTGACCATGGCAAGGAAATCCAAACGGGCTGCGTTGGTGCTGACATCTGAACAGAGGACCACGCTC
>JAUXWC010000153.1 GCA_030685025.1 Rhodoferax sp. | reverse complement strand
AGGAACTGTCAGCAAATTACTTTTACAAGTTGAGTCGAACCCGATAGCATTGCGAGATGGTTGATGACGAATCCAAGATCGCCGAGAAGTACGAAGCGCTTTGTGGTGTGATGGACGAGCAGATGCGCCGACTGTGGGCTGCGACAGAGGCTCGTGCGCTGGGGTACGGCGGCGTCAGCACCGTCGCGCGAGCGGTCGGTCTGACGCGTCCGACGATCACCGCGGGAATGAAGGAGCTGGGTGACGCCAGACAACTCGTGCCGATGGCGCCCGAGCACCGCGTGCGGCGCGAAGGTGCGGGCCGGCCTCGGTTGACGGACATCGATGCGGGGCTGCGCCCGGCGCTGGAGGAACTGGTGGAACCGACGACGCGAGGTCATCCGATGTCGCCGTTGCGCTGGACCTGCAAGAGCGTGCGCACCTTGGCCGCCGAGTTGACGCGCCAGGGTCACGCGGTGAGCCATCAGACGGTCAGTGAGGTGCTGCAAAGCCTGGGCTACAGCCTTCAGGCCAATCGCAAGACGCGCGAGGGCTCTGAGCACCCGGATCGCAACGCGCAGTTCGAGCACATTGCGCGGCGCGCCAAGGAGTTCCAACAACGCGCTCAGCCCGTGATCTCCGTGGACACCAAGAAGAAGGAGCTGGTGGGGGACTTCAAGAATGCCGGGCGTGAGTGGCATCCCCAGGGCCAGCCGCCGGCCGTGCGAGTGCACGACTTCCAGGATGATGAGCTGGGCAAGGCGATTCCCTACGGCGTGTACGACCTCGGTGCCAACGCCGGCTGGGTCAGTGTCGGAATCGATCACGACACGCCCGAGTTCGCCGTCGAGTCGATCTACTGCTGGTGGCGCCAGATGGGTCGCAAGACCTATCCCGAGGCACGCGATCTGCTCATTACCGCAGACGGCGGCGGCAGCAACGGATCGCGCACGCGGTTGTGGAAAGTGGCCCTGCAGCGCATGGCCGATGCCACGGGCCTGAAGATCGGTGTGTGCCACCTCCCGCCGGGCACCAGCAAATGGAACAAAATCGAGCACCGAATGTTTTGCCACATCACCCGCAACTGGCGCGGCCGGCCGCTCGAGAGCCTCGAGGTCGTGGTCAACCTGATTGCAAGCACGACCACCACGAAGGGGCTGCGAGTGCGTGCGGCGCTCGACACCGATGAGTACCCGACGGGGATCAAAGTCGACGACGCCACGATGGCTGCCCTGCACTTGATTCCCGACGAGTTTCATGGTGAATGGAACTACGCAATCATTCCGGCCGGATCGGGACGAATCAGCAGGCAACCCCGAACACTCCGCGCCAAGTTGTAAAAGTAATTCTTTGACAGTTCCT
>JAUXWC010000148.1 GCA_030685025.1 Rhodoferax sp. | reverse complement strand
GGCGGCGTAGCTTTGTTCGATGGCGAGCATGACGGAGACGGCACCGGCAATCGGTGCGGGGCAGTCGGCGCCGGGCTCGGTGCAGAGTTGGTAGGCCCAGGTGGTGGTGGTGCCGTCGGCTCTGGTTTCCTTGGTTTTGCGCTTGAAGCTGTCGTAGAGCCAACTGGTGCTCAGGCCATTGGGGCCGGTCAGGCTGGCCAGGGTGCCGCTCTGGGGGTTATGGACACGGGTTTCGGTTTGGCTGAGGGCGTTGCTGCTGGTGAGGGTAAAACGACCGTCGGCGCCGAAGTTGCTGGTGCTGGTGCGCGGGGTGGCGGCGCTCGATATCGCGTCGCCGGTGGCGCCGGCGCAGGCCGAGGTGCTGGTGCTGATCTGGTTGCCGAAGCTGTCGCGCAGGTAGGTGACCTGCAGGCAGTTGTTGGCGACGCTGGGTTCGCTGGTGGTCTTGGCAAGCAGGCCGGTGGCGGCTTCGTAGTCGAAGCGGGTGGTGCGGACTTTGGTGTCGGCTTGGGCTGCGCCACTCAGGCTCAGCAGAGCGGACAGGGTCGCGAAGGCGATGACGGTGTTGAGGCTGCGGGGCATCGTCTTGGGTGATCAGAGAGCGGACCGGGTTCGTTCAGGCTCACACATTAAACCAGGCTGGAATCGCCGTGGATAGGGCGCAGTCAGCTATTGTGTTTGTAGCAACTCTGTGAGCCGGACTCTGTTCGCCGGACTTAATTCGATCCTGGCCCCTTTTCTCTCGGCCCCTTTTCTCTCGCCAACTTTCAACTTTGATTCACCACTCATTTGTACTGATCCGTCCTGGTTATTCGTCACTTGCGGAGATCACCTCGACCGCCAGTTTGACGCGAAGGGCCGCGCACTGATGGAGCAATTGTGGGTCCAACTCAAATCCAAACAGGCCCGTGCAATAAGCTGTCAAATAGTATTCTGCTGCGCCGCCCGACTCGCCGAAACTGGTAACAAAGACTGCCCTCGCGCTCATCCATTGATTCGCCATCGCTATTGCAGTTGCCAGCCCAATGCTCTCGGTATCAATTGGACGACACACCCAATACGACTCCGCATACCTTCCGCCCAAGGCTTGACCCGCACGATTGGTCTTCACGTCGCCAACTTGATGAGCAACAACCGGCACAAACTCCATTCCACGTGAAATATCCCTTACATTCATCGTTGGGTGTCGGAGTCGAATTGAAAGGGCCAAGGTTGCTTCGTCCATAAAATCTCACTTTTACTTGCCGGGGCGTCCGTTTCCTGGCCCAGCGTTGCCTGGAATCAGGTCTGAGTAATGACCCCAATCATATGGCGCTCCCTCGACGTTTGTCCAAATATGCCCGTCCGGACTAATGCCCGTCCAGTCTTGCGGACCTGCGCCAATCTCGTCCTTTATGTCATGAATCTTGTTGCCACCTTTCAGCCGCTTGTCCTTGTCGACATCTTTCGTACCAGTCGGTAGTCCATCTGGCTTTTTCGTGGAATCTGGCTTGACTTCCTCAGTCGGCTTAACCTCGTCAGGCTTCTTGTCCGCCGCCGCATTCACAGCCAACGCGACGCCTCCTACAACTACCGCGCCGACTAGGCATGGGCCTGACGCGGCACACGCGGCGATGGCTCCGCCCATGATAAAGCGA
>JAUXWC010000147.1 GCA_030685025.1 Rhodoferax sp. | reverse complement strand
GGCGGCGTAGCTTTGTTCGATGGCGAGCATGACGGAGACGGCACCGGCAATCGGTGCGGGGCAGTCGGCGCCGGGCTCGGTGCAGAGTTGGTAGGCCCAGGTGGTGGTGGTGCCGTCGGCTCTGGTTTCCTTGGTTTTGCGGTTGAAGCTGTCGTAGAGCCAACTGGTGCTCAGGCCGTTGGGGCCGGTCAGGCTGGCCAGGGTGCCGCTCTGGGGGTTATGGACACGGGTTTCGGACTGGCTGAGGGCGTTGCTGCTGCTGATCGCAAAACGGCCGTCGGTGCCAAAGCTGGCGCTGCTGGTGCGTGGCGTGGCGGCGCTCGATATCGCGTCGCCGGTGGCGCCGGGGCAGGCCGAGGTGCTGGTGCTGGTGGGGTTGCCGAAGACATCGCGGGCGTAGCTGACTTGCAGGCAGTCGTTGGGTGTGCTCGGTTCGCTGGTGGTTTTACTGAGCAGGCCGGTGGTGTCGTAGTCGAAGCTGGTGGTGCGGGTTTTGGTGTCGGCTTGGGCTGTGGGGCTGAGGCACAGGAGGGCCGACAGAATTGCTACGGCGAAAGAGGTTGGGACGTTGGGCATCACCTTGGGCGAACAGGGAATACGCGGATTCAGTCGGGTTTGGTGTGACACATGCGACTGAAAGCGCTGTGGATACGGCGCTTTCAGCTATTGGATTTATAGCAACTCGGGGCGTTGAGTTTAATTCGAGCGTGGCCCCTTTTCCACTTTTCCCGCGAAAATTCTTCTTGTCAAATCACAGGGCCATCGCGGTACGAGATTTTGAAGGTGCCGACATCTGGCAATGAGCACGCGTTTCCTGGAAGCTCCTCGGACAATCGCTGCAAGGAAGAAAACAAATATTCAACCAGCTCGTTGCTATGTTGCGCACAGAAGTACCGCCCTTCGAGCAAACAAGAATGAATCTGTAGCGAGTAGTTCATCTCGCTCCAATGATCATCGACGACACCCCGCATAGGCGCTATGCGGCACCGTTCGAGGCCATCGCTCATTGCTTGATCGACGAGCGAATGAATGGCTACATGGAAGTCTGTCAAGAACAGTGACTCGATTTGCAGACCCTGCAAAATTTCAGGGAGCGTTCCTCGAACCTCATTCCAAGTAGCGCGCCTAAAACAAGCCCTGCGGTAAGCATCATCGCCGCCGAGAAAGACACCAAAAGCCTCCACCCGTCCCTTCAACACCCTCGCAATCGACAAAACATGTTCGTAAACACATGGATCACCACCAAACTCAGCGCTGACCAAATTCACTCGAAGCATGTACTGTTGAATGAGCTGGTTGGCGAATGTCGGCGTCAGTCTTCGCGAGAAGTTCTGCGAAACGATCATCGCCGCGTGACCCAATTGATCTCTTTCCCAAACAGCCGTCTTCATCTTCAGTCTCCCTTAAACTGGTCCAGATTACCCTGATACTGTGGCTCCGCGTCGCGCGAGTTCTTGGGGAGGGTCCAAATGTTTCCCGCTCGGTCCACATAAGTGTCAACCCTGCTGTCACCCTGCCCTTTCTTTAAGTCGTGTGGATTCACGCCTTGATCCTTGAGCCATTTGTCGGTTGGTTTCGTCAGTTTGCCTACAGGCTCGGTCGGTATACTGTCGGGAGGCTTCACCTCCTCAGTCGGCTTAACCTCGTCAGGCTTCTTGTCCGCCGCCGCATTCACAGCCAACGCGACGCCTCCTACAACTACCGCGCCGACTAGGCATGGGCCTGACGCGGCACACGCGGCGATGGCTCCGCCCATGATAAAGCGA
>JAUXWC010000260.1 GCA_030685025.1 Rhodoferax sp. | reverse complement strand
CCTTGCGGGGATTGAGCGGATAACCATGGGCGGCCATCACCACACCGAGCGCATAACGCCGATCCCACTGCAACTCAACCTGGTCAAGCTTGCCATGCGGCCCGGGCTCAGTAGCGGCCCACAGCACTTCGATCAAATCGGTTTTCAAGCGCATCAATATTGGCTGGGTCTCGGGGTCGCCCATGCGGCAGTTGAACTCCAACGTTTTCGGGTGACCCTGCTCGTCAATCATCAACCCGGCATACAAAAAGCCGGTGAACGGAATGCCATCCTGCTCCATGCCTCGGATGGTGGGCAGAATGATCTCGCGCATGGCCCGTGCGTGCACATCCGGCGTCACCACGGGGGCCGGAGAATAGGCGCCCATGCCCCCGGTGTTGGGCCCCAGATCGCCATCGAGCAGACGCTTGTGATCCTGGCTGGTGGCCAGGGGCAACACGTTCTTGCCGTCGCACATCACGATGAAGCTGGCCTCCTCGCCCTGAAGGAACTCTTCAATCACAACCCGCGCACCGCCGTCGTTGTGCACCACGCCCAGCTTGTTGTCACCCAGCATGAAGTCAATTGCATCGTGCGCCTCGGCCAGGGTGCTGGCCACCACCACGCCCTTGCCCGCCGCCAGGCCGTCGGCCTTGACCACAATCGGCGCACCCTTGCGCGCCACGTAGGCGTGCGCCGCCGCGGGGTCGGAAAAGGTTTCGTACTCGGCCGTCGGGATGCCATGGCGTTGCATGAAGGCCTTGGAGAACGCTTTGGAACTCTCCAACTGGGCGGCGGCTTGGGTGGGGCCGAACACGCGCAAGCCGTGCCGGCGAAACTCATCCACCACGCCCGCAGCCAAGGGTCCTTCCGGGCCGACCACCGTCAACTCGATCTTGTTGGCCAGCGCCCAGGCGCACAACTCGGCGTTGGCAGTCAGGTTGACGTTTTCAAGGCGCTTGTCCGACGCCGTGCCGCCGTTGCCAGGCGCGACATAGACCACCTGCACTTTGGGGCTTTGCGCCAGCTTCCAGGCCAGCGCATGCTCGCGGCCGCCACTACCAATGACGAGGACTTTCATGTCGTCCTCCGCAGAGCCGCCTCAAGGCGGACGAGCACCCCCGCGGGGGGCAGAGAGCCATAGCGAACGTGGGGGCTCATAACGCTGCGTTGTGGTAGACGGCTTGCACGTCATCCAGGTCTTCGATCACGTCGAGCAGCTTCTGCATGCGCGCGGCATCGTCCTCGGACAAGTCGATGGTGTTCTCGGCCCGCATGGTCACTTCCGACACCTCGGGCCTCAGACCGGCCGCATCCAGCGCCTGCTTGACCGCTTCGAAGTCCGCCGGTGCAGTTGTGACCTCAATGGCCCCGTCATCATCGGTGATGACATCCTCGGCGCCGGCTTCAAGTGCCACTTCCATCAGCCTGTCTTCATTGGTCCCTGGGGCGAACACCAATTGCCCGCAGTGCTTGAACTGGAACGCCACCGAACCCTCGGTGCCCATGTTGCCGCCGTGCTTGCTGAACGCGTGGCGCACCTCGGCCACGGTGCGCACCCGGTTGTCGGTCATGGTGTCGACGATGATGGCCGCGCCACCAATGCCATAGCCCTCGTAGCGGATTTCCTCGTAGCTGATGCCCTCGGCGTTGCCCGTGGCCTTGTCAATGTTGTATTTGACCCGGTCGGCGGGCATGTTGGCAGCCTTGGCCTTCTCCACTGCCAGACGCAGGCGTGGGTTGGCACTCAGGTCGCCGCCACCGGCGCGTGCCGCTACCGTGATTTCACGGATGATGCGGGTCCAGATCTTGCCCCGCTTTTCGTCCTGGCGACCTTTGCGGTGCTGGATGTTGGCCCATTTACTGTGTCCTGCCACGCGGAATCCTTCAAAAAATCGTTACGCTATCGCCTGGATTGTACTTTTCGAAAGTTTCCCAATGGCGGACCCGATTCTGATGGCGCAACACGGCCAGACCCAGTGCTTCCTGCGGCCCGACAAGGCCAATCGGCATGGCTTGATCACCGGTGCCACCGGAACCGGCAAGAC
>JAUXWC010000134.1 GCA_030685025.1 Rhodoferax sp. | reverse complement strand
GAGTTTGCGCCAATACGCACCGGCATCCGGGCTCGCGGTCAGGATGGCACAAACATCCACCACTGAAAACCACCATTCCTCGTTGTGCCAGACCCGTCGGATGCTTGACTCCTGAAAAACGGCGATGTGGTTTGCTGGCTCAGTGGTCTTTGCACTTTTGATCATTTTGGTTCCCCGGTTGGACTTCGTTGGCTAAAATCGGCCGTGCATGCAAGCGCAAGATTTGTAGAGGCCAGGGGCAATATTGGCAGCCCGAATGGGTGGGACACTCGAACTTGGGGTCTGCATTTTTT
The DNA here is from genome assembly GCA_030685025.1 of Rhodoferax sp. GTDB lineage: Bacteria > Pseudomonadota > Gammaproteobacteria > Burkholderiales > Burkholderiaceae_C > Rhodoferax_D. The sequence goes on along the minus strand of JAUXWC010000134.1, from coordinate 4,656 downwards.
TGCCCGTTTGATTGCCAAAATCAGCATCACTTCGGCGGCGAAAAGCTTACCAAGTGCGCCATGCTCTCAGTCAGCGCCTCTAGGCTACCCGGCCAAAACTTCAAACCGTAACCCAGTTCACTCGTTTTGGGCTGCCGTCGAGGGTGATCGCAACCCTGATTTCAAACGCAGTCTTGTTCCGGGAGAGTCTAGCGCCTGTCGCGGTGCGAACGAGTGCTGACGGCGTGTGCGGTCACTGCGCTGTGGCGCGCGGAATCACGTTTCCAGGCTTGCCAGCCACGGCGCTGCGTCACGGATTTGCAATCGCCCCACATCGGATTCGGCCTTGCATTCGCGCACCAACTGAACCGCTTGCGCCTGCGGCCATTGCTCGGCGAACCGTGCCAGTGCGCGATGCGGCTTGGTGTCTGAGAGTTTGCATTCGACCAAGTGCGTCAGGGTGTCGCCTTCGCTGAGTGCGAAGTCCACTTCCGCCTCGTCTTTGGTACGGATGTAGTGCAGATCCACCGCTGCGCCGCGCGTGTCCTGCTGCCACTGCGCCTGCTTGAGCAGGTGGCAGGCCACCAGGTTTTCAAATCGGATGCCTTCATCGCCAATGACCAATCCCGTATCGAAGAAGTAGACCTTGGGCGACTGCAAGGTGGCGCGGGCAATGTTGCGGTGCCACGGCCGCACGATGAACACGATGAACAGCGCCTCCAGAATGTCGAGGTACTTGCCCAGCGTGCTCGGGGCAAGCTGCAGGTCGCGCGCCATCGACGCAAGCGACAAGGGCGAGCCCACGCGCGAGCGCAGCATCTGCGCAAACAGCCGCATCGCGTTGACTTCGTGCAGACGCGAAAATTCCAGCACGTCTTCACGCACCAGGCCAGAAAAATAGTCGGCGCGCCAGCGTTGGGCGTCTGTGTCGCTGGTGGCCAGGGCGGGCTCGGGGAAACCGCCTCGCGCCAGCAGATGGGTGAGGGCTGCGTGCGGGGTGGCGCCAGTGCCGTCACACCACTCGCGCACCGACAGCGGGTGCAAGCGCAGCCTGAAGTAGCGCCCCGCCAATGATTCGCCGGTTTGTCGAAAAGTATCCATGCGGGCGCTGCCGGTAACCAGCAGCGACTGGCCCGGTGCTCGACCGTCGACCACGCCCTTGAGCCAGGCTTTCCAATCGCGCATCTTGTGAATTTCGTCGAACACCAGCAGTGGCGCACTTTGGCGCCAGCTTTGTGACTGGATCACGCTACGGTGCGCCACCACGTCGAAACTGAGGTACTGCCCGCCGGGCTGTTCGCCCAGCAATTGCTGGCTCAGCGTGGTCTTGCCGACCTGGCGTGGCCCCGTGAGCAGCACCATCTTCTTGGTCAGGTCCTGGCGAACACGGTCATCCAAATAGCGTTTCATGCGACTATTTTAAATAATATTGACAAAAAGTCGCGACTTATTGCCAATATTGGCTCAACTGGTCGGAGTATCGAAGCCAAGAACTGGCCCCGCCCTGCCGGCTACAACTTCTGCAGTTCCGCCCCGCGCAGCCCCACCAACAGCGCGCGGCCATCGCTGCCCACGCGGAATTCACCGTACTTGGCTTTGGCCCAGCGCTCGGCCTCGCCTTCCTTGAAGAACCAGGCATCGGTGACCAGTACCCAGCCCTGGTTCTTGGGCGAGAGTTCGATGCGGAACTCGTCACTGGCCAGTGGTTCACCGCTATCCAGGCGCTGCAGCGTGGCGATGCCACGGGCGTCGCGCCGGGCCACCACATGGGGGCGCCGCCCGCCAGCCTTGTCGTGCATGGCGTCGGCGCCCTCGCTGGGGATCGCAAAGCGCAGCGCCATGAAGTCGCCCTGCATCAGCGAGCGCGGGTCCACCGGTGCCAGCGCCACAAAGACCGGCTGGCCATGCGCGATCAGGCTCTCTTTCTGCCAAATCCCGATGTTGGCCACCGCCAGCACCAGCAGCGCGCCCAAAGCCATGCCTGCCTGCGTCTTGCCAAGCGCAAGCGGGTTTGCCGCGACGGGTGCCGACGCTGACGAGGCGGGTGTGCGGCGCGCCGAGCCCCACGCCAGCGCGCCCAGCGCGGCGCCGGCGCCTGCCAGCAACAGGGCCTTGTCAGCCAGCGGCCAGCTCAACTGGTAATAGAAGGCGCCAATGATCCAGGCCACCGCCACGCCCGCCGCCGCCGCCACGCGCCAGCGCGCGCCCGCCACGCAATAGGCCAGTACCAGCAGCACGCCCCCCAGCGATGGCATGAACCAAGCCAGCCCCAGCAGCACCAACGCCACACCCGCGCACCAGGCTTGCCGCAAGGCGGGCCAGTGGTAGGCCAGCCAGGCAGCGCCGGCGGTCGCCAGCGTGAGTGATCCGAGCTGCAACAGCACCATGTCACCCAACCTTGATGAGGCCTTGGGGCTGAGTGCGCGCGCGATTTCACCGACCTCACCACTGCCGCCCAGGCTGGCGCCGACCAGGAAAGTCATGCCGGCCCAGAAGGCCAGGCCGGCCAGCGTGACCAACAGCCAGCCGACCGACAAGGACTCCCACGCGGCCGCCGCGCGGGCGTCCTCACCCCGGTTGAGCAGATCGCGCTGAATCCACGCGCCCACCAACGCCACCGCCAGCAGCACATGCAGCGCCAGCCAGACCGAGGGCCACTCCGAGCGGCCCAGGTAGCTCCAGCGCAGGGGTGCAACGGCAAGGCCAACCAGCACTGCGGCCGCCGCCCCCAACAACACGCGCAGCCACGGCTTGGGAACGGCCCACACCACGGCGCCGACCAACATCGCCGCCGCAGCCGCCGCGCCACGATGGGGCAAATCACGAAACAGCGCATAACCCAACAAGCTGCCGCCGACGATCAATGCGGGCACCGCCAGTTGTTCGACGAAGAGCGGGAGCTTGCGTGCCCGCAGCATCATCACGGCCCCGCCCAATACCAATGCGCCCACCACATAGGTGCCTGCGCCGCGCAGCGCCACATCGCTCAACATGAAGCCGACCACAATCAGCAAGGGCACGGCGGCCAACCAGGCGCCCAAGGCGGTCAACAAGACCACCGGCCAAGGGCGGTGGTCCTGCTGTGGGCGGGTAGCGTTGGCTGGCAATACACCGGCGGCGACAGCGTGCTGAATGATGTGGTCCAAACGGTCGGGGATCACCAGGCTGCCTTCGGGCTGTGCCCTTCGGTGTTCGCCCTCGGGGCGGCCCAGCGCGCTCATGCTGCGGCTCCTGGTGTGGCGTAACGGCGTGACAGGCGTAACAACACACTGACCGTGCCGGCCAACAAGGCCGCCGCCACCAAGCCCAGCAGCAACATGGCGCCCAACCAGTTATCGCCGCGTGAGTCATGGAACAGGGCCCGCCCCAGGCCGAATATCAGCAGCGTGTTCAGACCCAGACTGACCGCACTCAGCCCATAAATTTCGAACAGTTGCTTGGATGCCAAACCCGCCCCGGCGAGCACCAGCAGCGTCAGGCCCAGCCAGTACAGCGCTGCCACTTCGTTTTGAAACAGGCCACCCAGGGCGGTGCCGGTGATCATGATGAGCGTGAGTGTCACGGCGGTACGCATGGCCCAGGGCCCAGCGCCGCTCCAGCGCTTTAATGCCGGGCTCAAGGCCAAGGTCAGTGCCAGCGCGGCGCTCCAGCCAGCGGCATAGACCCCCAGGTCTTGTGGCTCGACGCGCCAGCGGTGCGAGGTGTGCGCGTGCACCCACAGCGAGATGCCGGTGACGACGATCAAGGCCCAGGGTGTCCACAGCACATCGCTGCGCACGCTCAAGGTCAGTGGCAAGGCCAGCACCGCCCACAGCGCGAACAGTTGCCACGGGTCGGCGCCGGTCTGGTAGGTCTGGCCGAAGTAGGCAAACAGCCCACCGATGGCCAGCAGCGCCAGCAGCCCCAATGGCACACGCGCCACCGGCTTGAGCAGCGCGCCAAAGCACATCACCGCGAACAGACCCTGCAGCAGGGCGAAGCGACCGAAACGTCCCAGCGTGTCCCAGTTGGCGGCGATCCACAGAATCACCCCAAAACCGCCCAGCGCCGCCGCCAGCACCGCCACGCCGCGCGGCAGCCAGTAGCCCAGCCGAGAGGGCTCGCGGTTCAGGCCCGCGAGTTGCTGCAGTTTCTGGTGGGCGGCGGCGTCCAGTTGGTGCTGGGCGGCTAGTTCGTACAAAGCCAGGCGCAGGTCCATGGGTGTCGTTCTTTCTGTTGGTGTTGACGTCGGCACTGTCCGGATGGTGCCCTACTTGTCCTTGCGGGCACGCTCAGTCTTGCGCCAGTAGGTGAATTCGTCTTCGTGCACCTCGATATCGAGCTCCATGACCCGTTGCTGCAAGCGATCCTGTACCTTGGCCACGGCCTGGTTGTAGACGGCAGGGCCGATCTCCGCCAGAAAGAAATTGAGCAAGGCACCGGCCGCCATGTTGCCGATGCGCTCGTCCATGTTCTCCAGGAAGTAGCGCTCGATGGAGGCGACCGCTTGCTGTTGTGCTTCTTTGAGGAGCTCGATGGTCATGGGTGGGTGTCAGGTGGGTTGGTCACCGATCAATAGCTCGCCAAGCCGGAAGATGGGGTTGTGGCACGCCTTTTCGACCCATGCCTATGTGGACAATCCGTTGCTCTTCGCCCAGGACAGCCAATCGATAGTTTCGCTGGAAATCAATTCCAGCT
>JAUXWC010000121.1 GCA_030685025.1 Rhodoferax sp. | reverse complement strand
TTAAAGAAATGAAGGGGACAAACTGCTACTGCATGATCCGTGCCATTCGCAAGCATCGCTCGGAACGCGATCACTATCCAGAGCACGCTTCCCGAGCGACTGACCGGCAACCCCAGTAAGCGGCGTTTTGGCGCCATGTTGCGACATTTCTGTCACCCCATTCATGTCACTTGAACCAACCCTGTCGGACCAGTCTGATGTCGGCCACGTCCTGCCCAACCCGTAGTTTGAGGACTATCCGTGCTGGTTACGCCAGCTTTCGCATTTGTGGGGACAAATGCGACACAATGACCTACAGTCCACTCCCCATACGCAGGAGTAGTTCAATGTCCAACGCACAGGCAAGCGGGCCGGTTTCCATCAATATTCGCGCCAGGGCCAAGCAGAGGGACTTGATCGATCAGGCTGCTGGCCGACTGGGTCGCAGCCGTTCAGATTTCACGCTCGAAGTCTCTTGTCGTGAGGCGCAAGACGTGTTGCTGGATCAGGCGTTCTTCACGGTGGATTCAGGTACCTTCGCCAAATTCCAGAAACTGTTGGACCAGCCACTGCCGCCAACTGACCAGCTTCGCCGCTTGCTCAGCACCAAAGCTCCTTGGGAAAAGTGAGCTTGCGCTTTCTCGCGGCTCCAACGCCATCACGCCATCTCTGATCAAGCCAAACGGTTCTACCTTTCGCGCGGTTTCGTGCAGTCACGTTGGACCGGAATACTCATGCAACCGATGGCGCTCTTGATGACAATTGAAACCATGCGCGCGGTATTGTCCGAGGGCTGAGCCACACACCAGATGCGTGACCGGGGTCGGACCCATCGCGTAGCGCGCCAGAAGTTTGGGGGTGCCCATCGCCGTTACGCTCCAGCAACTGAGGGACGCGGCATGAGCCGTTGAGACTTTTCAGTGCGCCGCTGGAGCGTGCATAGGTTGCACTGAAAGACGCAGACCCATTGCTTTGAGGATCGCGGAAAAGCTGCTCAATGCAGGATTGCCCTCTGGCGACAATGTACGGTAAAGCTGTGTTAGGTTCAGGTGCGCCTGTTCGGCTACGGCTTGTACACCACCGAATGCTTTTGCCATTTGGCGTAATACGATCAGCAGTTCACCTTGGTCGCCATTCTCGTCCTCAAGGATGCTGTTGATCACTTGCCGGGCAAACTCCGGGTCTTTGCTGTATAGCTCGGCCATGGCGTCGTCGTGTGCTCTGCTTTTCATGGTGCGTTCTCTTTTTGCCAGTCCTGCCAATATGCGCCAGCGCGTTTGATGTCCGCATCCTGCGCCCGCTTGTCGCCGCCACAAAGCAGGGTGAGTTGTTTCTCGGCGCATCCTTAGTGCGTCAGATTTTTTTGTGCGGCTTTGGCCATTTCGGATACCTTCTCGGAAAGGCGCGCGACTGCCGACTGATAGGCGGCGCTGTCCTCGCGCTTGTCAACGGCCATCACCATGACCACCAGAATATCGTCCCGTACCCCGTAGACCAGCCGATAACCCTGCTTTCTGAGCTTGATTTTGTAATGTCCCGCCAGCTCGCCATGCAGGGCCACACCCGGTACGTGGGGGTTGTCCAAGCGCTTCTTGAGCAGCTTTCGCAGCATTTCCTTTACCGAGCCATCCAATTGTTGCCACTCTTGCCAGGCAGATGGAACAAACGCAAGACGGTACCTGTGCTTGCGAGCGGGCTCAGATCGCGTCAATGTCCACCTCAATGGCATCAGCGCGCTCACTCAGGCGAGCCAGAACTTTGCGATGCAGTTCCTGGTCCGTCAGTTCTTCAAGCATGGCCTCGAACAGCGCCGGCTTAATCATATAAAAGGCGGCCTTGTTATGGTTGAGCACCGCAACGGGCCGACTGCGCGCGTCTCTCAGCGCAGCGGCCGGATTCTTCTTGAACTCGGACATGCTGATAGTCAGGTCGGCAAAAACAGTTTCCATGATCGGCTCCTTATTCAGAGCTAATTATAGCCCTTCATCGGGCACCGCAAGGCCTCCGTTGACGCTTCTGGGGGGTACGTCTCTTGGAGCACACGTCACTTAACTGGACAGTGCTAAGTTCTCGCCATCGTTCAGCCGGTGTCTTTGATCAGCCGCAGGGTTGACAATTCCGTTGCCAAGTCAATCCATCGTTCCATCACCAGGCGATGCGGAACGACCAAGCAGCGCTCAGGGCTTGCGGCGAACAGCACCAAGCTTGGGCAGGGGAACTGTACGAAACCGCGAGTCGAATGTCCACTTGCGCAGCTTGACGGCGATCATCGCGCGCGCATCGACATGCATTGGATTTACCAAGACCACGGCATCCTCGGGCACGATGGCGGACGGCACGGTCAGGATCGCGCTACGCTTTGACAGGAGCCAATTCGTGCCAAAGTCAAGGCTCACCATGCCATGCGGGATGGCGTCCCAACCGACCGCCAGCGTCACGGCGGTTTGCACGTCGCGCTTCTTCCAGACATCAGCCGGGATGTCGATCGCGACCAGGTAGCGATTCAGCGGCAAGCCGCCACTGTCGAGATGCACCAGGGTTTCCAGACACGCCAGGGATGGCGTCTCGGCGCAATACAGGACGGCGTTACCGGCACGGTTCCATCGGCCACCCGTGGCCTTCGCGCCGGCACCGGTGAGGTCATCGGAGGTGTAGTCGGGTGTGTCGGTGGCGATGCGCCAAACCCGCCTCAAGCGTAGGCTCCGGATTGGATCTGAGCCAGCAACCTGGATACCACTTGCTGGCCGGCGATCGTGTCCATGTAGTCACCCGGCTTCTCGCCACCGAGTGCCGGTAGAGGTCGGTTAAGCCATTGCCCCAGCCACTGGCTCGCTTCGAATCCTTCAGGATTGCCGGATTGGGCGACCATTTCCTGCACCTGTCCAATTAGGCGTGCGACACCAAGCAGGCGCTCCGATTGCTCGCTGGAAAGTCTCTCCGATTTCTGGATCTTGCGCTCAATGGTGGATGCCGGGAAATGCAGGGTATGCAGAAAGCTCTCCCTGCTAAACCGAAGGTCGCGGGCAAGTTTGATCACATAAGAGGCGGGCACGCCAGCGCGAATCTTGTCAACGTACTCCTGGTCTGCAGCACGGTAGAGGGACACACCGATCGCATTGGCTTCCCCAACCAAAGCTACAGGCTCTGTCGTATGCTGAGCTGTGCGGGAACCCACCGTGCGGGGCACTACCGAGATGCCGACTCTCGACGTGGCACGTGCGCTTGCCCTCTTTGGGAGAAGTTTGGCGCCCTTCATCTTGGATGTGTTCGCAGTCATTTGCTATTTCCCGTCAGTTGAGAGTTCATGATACCCCATTTGGGGGAGTACCTCACTTAATACAAACCTGTCGCACCATTTCGACATCCATCAAGCCCATCATGATTTTTTCCGTGGCCCAGCCGCCCACAACGGCTCTACTGCCAGGTGTGTTCAAGACATTGTTCAATAGCCTTGGCGCGAACCATCCCAAATTGTCTCTATCCTTTGATGCAACGCTGGCGAAATGCTGCCATGGCCGCGCGCCAGTTGAAGGGCCTGGCTCATGCCCTCACTGAGCTTGTCCACCACTGCGGATGGGTCTTGCACGCCGCATATGTCGCGGCCAAATCTTTCGAGATCCTTGCGCACCGGGTAGCCGCGTGCGGGCGATCGGTCGCCGCTGCGCTGGCCGCGCCGTAGTTTGAGGGCCATGGTGTGGTCCACTGTCTCGATGCCACCAGGGCGCTCGTAGGTGTACAGAGTGGTGGTGACCTGATCATAGAGCGGGCTGAGCCATACGCTGGGCGCGTCACCTGGGCTGGGCTCGTCATACAGCACACCAAAGTTCTTCAGGTGTGCGTCACCATTGCGCAGAAGCACGCTAAGCGCCAGAAAGTCGAAAAACTGGCGCAACGCGGCGGGGGCGTCGGTGCACACGAGTTGCAAGGCGCTTGCCACATCTTCATAGCTACCAATGTACTTGCGGCTGCTCAGGCGGTCGCGCACGCGCAGTTGCATGACGGCCGCGATGTCTTCGAAGCCTAAGCGACAGCCGGTGGGGGTGATGTCAAATCGGTCGATCACCAGCAGTTGGGCGTCGTCGGACAGCGCGAAGGGCGGCACCGCGAGACCTGAACACCGTGCCGCCGTCAGGCACATCCACTCGTTGGCGCACAGGCCAGGGTAGCGCTCCCCTTCGGCTTTAACGATCACATTGGGCGTGGAGATGATTGCCTTGTCTGCCACCGGCACCATCACTTTGGGCTGCACGCCCGACAAAGCAGTGCCGACTCCCAAGTAGGCGTCCATCAGTTCTTCAAACATTGCGGCGCTACGTCCGCCGCGCAACAGGTCTTGCCGAGACACGCTGGCGGGAGCTTCAGTTGGTGGCGCGCCAGGCATGCTGTAGCCCAAACGGCCAATGCCACCCGAACCCATGAGAGCCAGGAGGTGCATTTTGGAGAGCGCAAATTTGGGGTATCGATCCAGGATCCGGTCAAATAGGTAGCCTTCGGGCAGATTCATATCCAGCGCGGCGAACAAATCACCATCCTGGAAGACGCGCTCGCTTGGTGGCAGGCCCAGCCCTACGCAACGCTGCGCACCCGGTTCATACACCAGTTGGTAGACCGACTGCTTGAGCAATGCGGCCGTAGCTTGACCGGCGACGCTGATCTGCAACTCTTTAAGCCGTTCGGGCCAGTTCACTCGCCATCCTCTGCGTGCAAGTGGGCAAACGCCCTTTGCAATGCCTGAACATTGGGCACACCCTGGGGTAAGGTCGGCATCTGTAGCCCCAAACGCAACGCGGAGAGGATCGACAACAAGCTGCGCAGCGAAATGTCTTGTCCCGCCTCTATTCGGTAAATTGGCATGCGCGACAACCCTGCCTTATGACCCAGCTCGGTTTGCGACAACTTCTGGGACGTGCGAGCACGGCGAATTGCGCTTCCGACCTGTGCAAGCGTCAAATTGGCTTCTGCATTGCTACTCATTCATTGCATTATGCAATGACATTTCGTATTTGCTATCCATGAATAGCAAACTCACGCATCACTTGATGCAAACCTGTCGCACCATTTTGATATCCGTCAAGCCCATCATGATCTTCTCCATGCCGTCCATTTTCAGGGTGCGCATGCCGCCCTCGACGGCGGCGGCGAAGACTTCGGCCACGCGGGCGCGCTCCTGGATCAGCTTCTTGATCGGGTCGTCAGCAATCAATAGTTCATGCAGGCCGATGCGGCCCTTGTAGCCAGTCTTGTTGCATTTGTCGCAGCCCACCGCGCGATAAAACTTGAGCGGACCGCCGTCACCAAACGTGCTGGCCCAGCCATCCACCAAGTTCTGCATCTCGCCATCGTAGTCGGCCTTCCAGGCCGACGAATGCCGCAGTTCTTCAGCGTACTCGACGGCGAAGCGACGCAATTCGCTGTTGTCCGGAACGTAGCTCTCCTTGCAGTCGCACAGCTTCTTGGCCAGGCGTTGGGCCAATATGCCCAGCAAGGCGTCAGCGAAGTTGAACGGATCCATGCCCATGTCGAGCAGGCGGGTGATGGATTCAGGTGCCGAATTGGTGTGCAAGGTCGAGAACACCAGGTGACCTGTCAGCGAAGCCTCGACACCCATCGACACGGTCTCCTTGTCACGCGACTCACCGACCATAATGATGTCGGGGTCGGCCCGCAAGAAGGCGCGCATCACCAGGGCAAAGTCAATGCCCGCCTTGCGATTGATCTGAACTTGCCGCAGTCCTTTCTGGGTGATTTCAACCGGGTCCTCGGCAGTCCAGATCTTGGTGTCGGGGGTGTTGAGGTGTTTGAGAATGGAGTGCAGCGTGGTGGTCTTGCCGGAACCGGTCGGACCACACACGTAAAACAGGCCGTAGGGTTTTTCGACCGTGCGGATCACGCGCTCTTTGTTATGGGGCGTCAGCCCCAGCTTGTCCAACGGAATCGGCTCGCCGGCAGCCAAAATCCGCATCACCACGTCTTCAACCCCACCGGCTGACGGAATGGTCGCTACCCGCAGTTCAATGTCAAGCGGGCCGTACTTTTTGAACTTGATCTTGCCGTCCTGGGGCTTGCGACGTTCTGAAATATCCAGATCACACATGATCTTGAGGCGCGTGACCATCGCTTGACGGAAGTGTGCAGGCACTTCGATGTAGGGCATTAACGTGCCGTCAATCCGAAAGCGAATGCCGGTCTTCAATTTGCCCGGCATCGGCTCAATGTGAATATCGGAAGCCTTTTGGTTGTAAGCGTCAACGATCACCTTGTTGACAAACTTGACCAGTTCATTGTCGGCCGCAGCCGACTCCAGGGAGTCGTCGTTGCCCAGGTCCTCGATCGGCGAGTCCATGTCGGCCAGCAATTGGTCGATTGTCCCGCTCTCGGCGCCGGTGCCAAAGAGCTGCGCCAAGGTCTCCTGAAACTCGGTCTGTGTCGTCACCCGGTAGGCGAACTTGGTGATGCGCTGAAACACTTGCGGCACCACCCTGGCGCCCCGAACTGCTTCGGGGTCGACGCACATGATGACCAAGCCCTCTGGCGACTCCTCAAGCGGAATCCAGCCCTGCTCCTCCAGGAAATCGCGCTTCAGGGGGCCGTGCAACATCTCCGAGCGAATTCGCCCGGCGTTGAAAGGTTCGTACGGCACGCGGAAGAATTTCGAGAGCGAGGGGCCGATCTGGGCCGGTCGGACCTTGTATTGCGCCATCAACACGTGTTCAACGGCCTGGCCCTCCGTGCGCGCCGCTTGCAGGCATTGCTGGAGTTCGGCCGCAGTCATCACACCGTCAGCGACCAGACCGTCGTACTTGGTCGCCTTGCTGCGCAAGCCATCCTCGCTCTTCTGCACACGCTGACGGATGGCGGTCGCCAAGGTCTTGCAAAGCTGGGTGACACCTTCAACTTCCAGACCACTAAAAGCTTGGTCGTTCTTGTTATTGATGACCTGCAGCACGCCATACAACACGTTTGCGTCAACAATCGGGGCGACGAGCATCTGCCGCGTGCGGTAGCCAGAGCGTTTGTCGACCTCCTTCAAGAAGGTCAACGCCGGATGGATCTTCCTGAGGGCATCCTCGTCGTAGACATCGCTCAGGTTCAGCGGTTCACGACTGAAGGCGGCATAACCCGCAATGCTCTGTGGGGTGATCGGAAGCTTCAGGTCGCGACTGCTGTTTAGCCCAGTCTTGATCTTCGACACAATCGAGGATTGATCCTCGTTGACCGCGTACAGCGTGAGCCGGTCCGCGTTGAGCAGCTTGCAGATGTCTTGGCTGACGTCGAGCATGATTTGCTCAAGGTTTTCGGTTTCGTGGATCCGTGCCGTGACCTGCTGCAACTGCTTGTAAAACAGCGCCTCGAAGGTCAGCCCACGTTTCTCCGCCGGCAGTTTTTGCGACTCAAAGAATGCCTGCTCCGAATTGCGCTCGGCGCCGCCGGCTTTCAGTACGGCGCTCACAGGATGAACTCCTGCCCCGCGCGCAACCACCGAATGTCATGTGTGACATTGGGTCCGGTCACGGCGGTCTGGTCAAAGCGTTGGATTTCGGCCATGATCATTTCAGTCTCGGCGGGTTTGGTATGCGTGATGTAGATAGGGTAGCGTTTGTCCTTGGCAATGAAGTCAAGTTCATCGGCCAGAACCATGGGCGACAGGTGCAGACTGCGCTTGGCCAGGTCCTTCTCCCGGTTGCTGAACGCTGTTTCGATCACCAGCATGGCCACCTCCAACTGGTTAATTCTCCGCCAAAACGCGGGATTGCGTTCAGTGTCACCCGAGAAAACCCAGCAGCCCCCGCCCGTCGTGATGGCGTAGCCGCAAGCCGGCACGGTATGCACCGCTGGCAATACTTCGATTGCCTTGCCAGTGATATGCAGGGTCTGGCCCACTCGGTGTTCGTGAAAGCTCACAAACGGCGACTCCGGCGCCGGGATGCGGCTGAAGTCTGGCCAGATGATGTCGTTGAAAACGTGGACCTTCAATGCTTCGATCGTCCCAGCCAGGGCATGAATCTGCAAGGGTGTGGCGCGGCTGCTGCCAATGGTGTCGACCATCAACGGCAAAGCAGCAATGTGATCCAAATGCGAGTGCGTCAGGATGACGTGGTTGATTTGCCGCATTTCCTGAAGCGTCAGATCTCCCACGCCGGTCCCCGCATCGACCAACACATCATCGTCAATCAGGAACGAAGTGGTCCGGCAATCCTTCGCGATCGCGCCAGAGCAGCCCAGCACACGTACTTTCATCGCCGCTCCTCACTTCGTTTCAAAATTCGTTGCACCGTCCCATTTTGGATCAAAGGGCAACAGGCGCATAGAGGCGACGCGCTCGGAATAGAGCTGGTATAGGTACTTTTTCGCGTTCATTCGCAATAGATTGAGCATCAGGTTGTCAGACTGCTCCCAGTCTTGGGCCCGGTAGGCCTTCAGGAACGAAGTCCAGGTCTTGATTTCCTTGGCCTGTTCGGCCGACAACTCATGCGCAAGCGCAATCGGGCAATAGATCGAAACGGCTTGGTCCTTGCCCTTGACGCGGACCTTGTCCAATTCCGCCCATGCGACCTGCGGCACCCGCATGCGCGTGGCTTCGCTGACCACGGCGTCCACCGCATAGACCTTGGACAATCCTTCGAGGCGCGAGCCCAGGTTGACTGCATCGCCAATCACCGTGTACGCGCGACGGATATCAGAGCCCATGTCGCCCACACACATGGTGCCGGTATTGACGCCCACCCCAATGCCGATTTCGGGCAAGCCCTTGGCGAGATGCTCCTGATTCAACGCCCGAACCGATTGGGCGATTTCCATTGCGGTCTTGACCGCCAGGTAGGGATGCTCTGATGTCTCCACCGGAGCACCCCAAAATGCCATGACACAGTCACCCATGTACTTGTCGATCGTGCCTCGATTGGCGCGGATCACTTGGGTCAGGCGACTGAAGACACTGTTCAGCAGCTCCTGCAACTGCGTTGGCTCCAGATGTTCAGAGAGTTTCGTGAAGCCGCGCATGTCGCAAAACATGACGGTCATGTCCTTGTTGCGGGCCATCATGCTGTAGCTGTCCGGATCCTTGACCATCTCGTCAACCAACTCGGGCGGCACGTAGGTTCCGAACAAATGCGCCAGTTCCCTCTTCGAGCGGCTTTCCACGAAATAGCCATAACTCATGTTCAACGCGAACGCGGTGACAACCATCACCAGCGCCGAAGCCAGGGGCAACACCAGGCGATGGGCGCCGTACAGCCAGAAGTTCAGGGCGATCACCGCCAGGACCACCGCCACGCTGAGCATCACGGCGCGCGGCGCGGACACCAGCGGCAATGCCACCGCCAACAACAACCCAGCCAGCATCAGAATCGCGACTTCATAGCCCAGAGCGTAATCCGGGGTCACGAAGACACGGTTGTCGAGCAGACCGGACAGCACGTTCGCATTGGCCTCCACACCGGGGTAAGCCTGGCCGACTGGCGTGGTGCGCAGATCAAGCAATCCGGGAGCGGTGGTACCCAGTAGAACCGTTTTCCCCTTCAGGCTGCCCTCAGGTATCCGTCTTGCCAACACATCGGCAGCCGACACATAGCGAAACGACCCCCCCTTGACGCCGCCTGGGCCGCGGTAGGGAATCAGAATCGCGCCGCGCCGGTCAACTGGAATCGCATGAACCCGACCGCCCTGACTGAGCAAGATATTTTCAAGGCCGTGTGCATTGCGACTGAGATAACGCTCCCGTGAGAACTCCGCAGCTACCGCCGGTGAACCCGCGAGCATGCGAAACATGGCCAAGGACAGGGATTCGTGGAATTCGCCGTTGACTTCAGCGATCAAGGGAATAGTGCGAACCACCCCATCGACTTCGGCGATCGTGTTGAAGAATCCAGCCACCGGTGCGGCGCGGGCCAAAGGTTCGATGTTGGCACCGTAACCATTGAAGGAAGTAAACACCGGCGCACGACCCAGCAAAGCGTTCTGCACCATCACCGGCGCTGGCAGAGTGCCCGAAGTCCGACCCTCGCGGTCGCTGGTCGCGTAGTAGCCAAGTACGACGGGGTGCCCGCGCAATGCCGTGGCGAACATGACATCGTAGTCAAGTGACCCACGTAGCGCGTCGAGCTTCTCGCCGAAGGCCGCAAAGTCGCGGAACTCGTTCTGTGACAAGCGTGATAGTTGCTTCAGCCCGGAACTGTCATCCGGCTCCGCAAACACCACATCGAAGCCGAGCAAGGCAATTTGTTGGCGATCAAAAAGCTCATTTGTGAGTGCGGCGAGCTTGTTGCGGCTCCACGGCCAACGGCCCAACTCCGCGAGGCTAGCCTCGTCAATATCGACGATGATGATTCGCTCGTCCAGCGTGCCCGGCATGGTGGCGCGCAGTCGGGCGTCGTAAATGATGTCCTCCAGGCGCTGGAGTACGTCGATTCGGACGGCGCCCGCGGCATGCAGCAGCGCGAATACCAAGGGCAGCAGGGTCACCGCAATGCGGCGCCAGTGCTTTAGAACGGCATCCATGGCGCCCCGCAGCCCAATCGCCTGATAGTAGCCAGCAGGCTCGGGCGCATGCCCCTAGCTGTGGATAAATTGCATCTGTGTTCCGGCCAACTCAATCACATCGCCGTTCTTCAGTGACACGGGGTCGGCACCCACCGGTAAACCGTTCAGCGTGGGCTTGGCAACGCCTTCGACATGGTGGACGACGAAGGCCTGTTGGCGCCGCGTAATGGCAGCCACCGCGACACCGGGCTTGCCGATGGTTGTAACCACTTTGGTCAATGGCACTTCGCGTCCGGCCGCTGCACCAGACAACACCTTGATTGCCGCCTGAACGACCGCCAGGCCAGTCGAATCGCCGGACAGACTGGGCTGGAAATCAGAGGGCCGTGCGCTGGAAATCGGACCCAGGGCGCCGGATCCGGGCTTGAAAATCATGGTTTTTTCGTAACCAGGCGCGGAGTCGGTTTCGTACTTGATGCGATACTTGCCGACCTCAATACTGTCGCCACTCTGCAACAGTTGCTTCTTGATGGCCTTGCCATTGACGTAAGTACCGTTGGTACTGTTGAGGTCCTCCAGATACACCTCATTGCCGTTCATCTGTAGAACCGCATGCTCTCCACTGACCGCCAGATTGTCGATCACGATATCGTTGTACGGCCGCCGACCCAAGGTGGTCCGGTCCTTGGTCAACTGGACTTCCTTGATAACCACTCCGTCGATCGATACGATCATTTTCGGCATGACCGGCTCCTGTTCCTGTAATTAGATTCTGGGGAATGCATGAGGTTACTACTTTCCAAGCAGTCTGGATATTAAACCGCGCTTTTCCAACTCGGCGGTAACTTGTACCAACATAACTGTAATATTGTCCCGTCCCCCATTCTCATTGGCGGCGGCAATCAGCAGTTCGGACCGGTGCTCCAGCGTCTCGTCGCCCTGGATGATTCGAGCAATCGTGGCGTCGTCAATCATGTCGGACAAGCCATCGGAACACATCAAATACAGGTCACCGACCTCGACATGATGCTCATTGAGTTCCAGCATCACCCCATCCTCCACACCCAGGGCGCGGGTGACCAAGTTCTTGTTGGATGACAGCGCGGCCTGCGCAGGGGTCAGCAGACCAGCGTCAATCTGCTCCTGAAGTAGCGAGTGATCCTTGGTAATTTGAACCAATTCACCGCCCCGGTACCGATAGCACCGGGAGTCCCCGATGTGCCCCAACAGCAGCCGACTGTCCTGAAAAACGCTCACCACCAGCGTGGTACCCATGCCGGCGTAATGCGGATTGGAATTGGCCGCATTGAAGATGGAAAGATTGGCGTTGTCGACGCAAATCTCCATCGCTCGCCGAACTTCACGGACACTGGCAGATCGGCCAGCCTCGGCCAACCAGCGACTAAGCTCGGATTTGATAAAGGCCGTAGCCATGCCGCTGGCAATCTCACCGGCGTTATAGCCGCCCATGCCGTCGGCCAGGACGCCCAAGCGCACGCCCTCGTCGAACGCAGCGGAGTCCTCGTTATTGTCTCTGGCTCGACCCGGGTCAGTTTTGGCGCAAAAGGTAAAGATCATCTTTGTAAGGCTATATCTCGATATCCGCGCCGCCGCGATTCGAGCCTTCCGGCTTGATCGCGGCGCCGCGCGGCGGCGCTGGCTTGACTGGTCCAGCCGGGAAGCCGGGCACGGTGGCCGCAAAACCGGCATCCTTGTCCTGGCTCTTGTCTCCAGAGCGCATCATATCCAAGCTTAGCCCAGGCACGGTGGCGGCGAAAACCGCCGTCTTGTGACTGGCCGGCGGGCTGGTCGGGCCCTGAACGTTCGGTCGCGCCGCTTGCTCGGGCGTCGGCTTGTCGAGCAGCGCGGCGATGACAATGCGTAGGTCCGCCGCGAACTGTTCACCGCTCTGGTAACGCGCTTCTGGACGTTTGCTAAGCGAAAACGCGACCAGCTTGGCCAAGCTTTGGGGCAACTCCTTTCGAATCGCTCGGATGTCGGGCGCCGGGTCATTGGCGATCTTGTACATCAACTCCGCCATGGAGTCCCCGCGAAAGGGCAGCACGCCGGTAAGCATCTGAAACATCATCACCGCCAGCGAGTACAGATCAGATCGCCCGTCCACCTTCTTGCCCGCCAATTGCTCAGGTGACATGAAACTGGGTGTTCCCAACACCAGCCCGGTCTTGGTCTTGCTGGAATCGGTGATCCGAGCAATTCCAAAATCCGTCACCTTGACCGTATCGCTGTCCACCTCATACATGATGTTGGCAGGCTTGATGTCGCGGTGCACCACGTTTTGTCGATGTGCATAGGCCAACGCTTCGGCCACGCGTGCGACGATCGACAGCACCTTGGGCACCGGGAGCAGGTGTCCGTCGCGGCAATAGTCAACCAGATCCTTGCCCTTAAGGAATTCCATGGCGATATACGCCAGGTCATGCTCTTCGCCGGCATCGAAGATCGTCACAATGTTCTGATGCTGAAGGCGCCCCGCCGTCTCGGCCTCGCGGAAGAACCGCTCTCTGGCATCGACCAGTTCATCACCGTCGAACTCTTCGCTCAATGCCATGGTCTTGATCGCCACCACGCGACCGATCTTGGGATCCTTGCCGAGGTACACCACCCCCATGGCACCCTTGCCAAGCTCCTTGTCGATCTGGTAGCGCCCCAACATGGGCTTGGCAACCGCACCCCCGTCCAGCAGCATGGTGCCGCCCGCGTGTGAACCGCCACCACCCAACATGACCGTCTCGGACAGGTTCTTGACGCGATTGAGCTTGGTCTTCAAGTCCTTGTAGTCTTTGTTGTAGGCAGCCATGTGCTCGTACACCGCCTGCGCCTTGTTGAACTGGCGTTTGCGCTCGAAATCCAGCGCCAGACTGTATAGATTGCCCATCACGGGCTCGTCCATGGGCACGCGGCGAAATCGGTCGAACGCCATATCAAGCTGGCCTTGCCCCTGCAGGGCCAGGCCCATCATGCGGTTGGTTTCGGCGGACTCCTCGTCTGCCTTCACCTTGCCGGCCTCGGTCATCAAGAACCGCTTGGTGGTCAGCGCGAGGTGGCCGATCACCAGCAGACCCGCGGGGAACACCAATTTGAGCCACACCGCAGCGCCGGACAACATCCCGAATTCGGTGCCCAACAGCGCCACAAACACAAACAGCGTGACCACCGCCGCCGCCCCCGCCGGCAGGCGCGGCAATCCGAGCAGCAGGTAAGCAACAATCAGCAGGACAATCCCGATCAGACCGATGCCACCCCACGCCGGTTGGACGATGAAATGCTCGCTCAGGATACTCGACGTGACGTGCGCCATCGTTTCTGCCGGGGTCAGCGAAGGGTGCCCAGGAACTGGAAAGTGAGTGCCTACGCCAGCAGCGGTGCCGCCGATGATGACAATCTTGCCAGCGTATTTCGCAGCCGGGATCTTGCCAGTGAGCACATCGTAGAAAGAGTCCACGGCAAACGCGGGCTTGCCGTCGCGGCTCTTGTAGAACTGAGGGCGCATGATGGCCGCATCGTCGGTCTTGATACGCAGTTTGCCAATCTGCACCGACTCACCCACATTGAACTTGACGTCGGTGGACGACAAGTTGAGGCTCTTGATCGCCGCCAGCAAGGACAGGGACGGCACGGCTTTGCCGTAGTAGTTGACCAACAGTGCCTCGGAGCGCACCGCCCCGTCCCCGTCCGGCCACGGGTTCAGGTGTCCCACGCCCGCCGCTGCGGCGCCGATGACATCAATGGGTTGTTGCGCGCGTGTCGCCGGTACCGAGTAGCCCTTGCTCTCGTCGAATGCGCTTCTCAAGGCGAAGCCGGGTAAAGCGTTGTCCGCATTGCCTGCCGGCTCGCCCAGCACGAAGAAAGATGGGATCAACACATTGCCCGCGCTCTTCATGCTGCGCGCCAACATGGCATCGGTATCCAGCGCCGTCTCGGCCTCGGTAATAACTCTAAGCAACTGCTCCTCAAGCGGCCCGCCGACCGCCTGCGAAGGATCGTTCGGAGTGGCCAGCACGCCTTTCATCTTGCGGATGAAGGTCAATCCTCGGTCGACCTGCGGCTCAAAGAAAAAAGCCGAGTGAACAATGACTTTGGTTTTGGCCGCAGCCAACTGGTCAATCAGCTTGGCATGGACGTCGCGCGGCCAGGGCCACCTGCCGATGTTGTCGATGCTTTGGTCATCAATCGCTATGACGGCGATTCGATCCGACGGCTGGCGCGCGGTGCTGGTACTGGCGAAGTCGTAAAAACGCCGCTCCAGTGTGTCGAAGAGATCAGTGACATTGTGGAGTACGAGAACCGCCAGGACCATCAACAGTCCTGCGAACCAATCAGCACGCCAAAATCGACTCTTCTTGAATGTTGGAGAAACTGCCACGTGCCGCCTTCGCCCCGTATACCAATCTGCGTGTGGACAACCATTGCCACGGACGCTCCGGTACGCGACAGTTCAATGGTTGCTACGAAGTTGCGACGTTAGCAGACCCCGCACACCGCGACAAGGGACTTGTTCACGCGCGAATGTCTTTTTTTGCCCCAACGACCTGTCGCGCGCACGGCTCTTGCGCTCAGCGGTCGGCCGCCTCGGGGGGGTCCGATGCGCGACCGGCCATCAGTTTGCCCACCGCGAACACCAACAGAGCCCCTGCCCCGCCCAGTCCATAGTTCCAGACCTTGGTTTGGGGCAGCCACTGCAGCACGGCGGGATCGCTGTGTGCCATGGTTCCGGCAATCCAGCCAAGCAGCATGCCGCCAATGGTGATGATGACCGGAAACCGGTCCATCAGCTTGAGCACTAGCTGACTGCCGCCAATGATGATGGGAATACTGACCAACAGGCCGAAGATAACCAGTGGCAGTTGGTGCGAGGTGTCGGCCCCGGTCGCTGCCCCTGCGATGGCGATAACATTGTCGATGCTCATCACCAGGTCCGCCACGATGACCGTCTTGACTGCGGCCCAGAGTTTGTCACTACCTCGGATACTGGCATGCCCGTCCTCGTCCTGTGGAACCAGAAGCTTGACGCCGATCCAAATCAGCAAGGCCGCGCCGATCAGCTTCAAATAAGGTACTTGCAGCAGGGTGAGTGCAAACGCAATCAGTATCACCCGCAGCACGATTGCACCAGCAGTGCCCCAAAGAATGCCCTTGGTGCGCTGGTGCGCAGGTAACTGTCGGCATGCGAGCGCGATGACCACGGCATTGTCGCCACCGAGCAGGATGTCGATCATGATGATCTGCCCGACGGCGATCCAGAAATCAGCGCTTTGCAGCATTTCCATCTGCGTATCTCCAATCCAGTCAATGCAAGCAGCGCTCATGGCCGATCAGCTGCTAACTCTTAACCGAAAGTGTAGCCCTGCAACGTCGTCACCACAGTCGTGACAATGCGTACACGGGTGTCACGAGGTGGCGCTGCGGCGGCCTCGTGATGCACGCGAATTTGGCGGTGCTGTACCGCCACGTGGCGGCCCGCCTACAGCAGGGCCTTGAGCAATTTGGCCATCTCGGACGGATTGCGGGTGACCTTGAAGCCACACTCCTCCATCACGGCCAGTTTGGCGTCAGCCGTATCGGCACCGCCTGAAATCAGCGCGCCAGCGTGGCCCATGCGCTTGCCAGCCGGGGCCGTGACGCCCGCAATGAAGCCAACAATGGGTTTGCGCATGTTGGCCTGGCACCAGCGGGCCGCCTCGGCCTCGTCGGGTCCACCAATCTCACCGATCATGATCACCGCATCGGTGTCGGGATCGTCATTGAACAAGCGCATCACGTCGATGTGCTTGAGACCGTTGATGGGGTCGCCGCCAATACCCACGGCGCTGGACTGCCCCAGTCCAATCTCGGTCAACTGCGCCACCGCTTCATAGGTGAGCGTGCCGGAGCGCGAGACCACGCCAATGCGACCCTTGCGGTGGATGTGGCCGGGCATGATGCCGATCTTGATCTCATCTGGTGTGATCAGACCGGGACAATTCGGACCCAGGAGCAAGGTCTTCTTGCCGCCAGCAGCCTCTTTGGCCTTCATCCGGTTGCGCACTTCCAGCATGTCCCGTACCGGAATGCCCTCGGTGATACAGATCGCCAAGTCGAGTTCGGCCTCG
This sequence comes from Rhodoferax sp., assembly GCA_030685025.1. Lineage (GTDB taxonomy): Bacteria > Pseudomonadota > Gammaproteobacteria > Burkholderiales > Burkholderiaceae_C > Rhodoferax_D. The sequence continues at coordinate 26,481 of JAUXWC010000121.1, read as the reverse complement.
ACCGCTTCCCAAATGGCAGCGGCGGCACCTGCCGGGGGCACGTAGATGACGGAAACGGTGGCGCCGGTCTGGCCAGCGGCTTCTTTCACCGAGGCGTAGATTGGAATATCAAAGATCTTCTCGCCGGCCTTCTTGGGGTTCACGCCAGCGACAAAGCAGTTCTTGCCATTGGCGTATTCCTGGCACTTTTCGGTATGGAACTGGCCGGTTTTGCCGGTGATGCCCTGGGTGATGACTTTGGTGTCTTTGTTGATCAGAATGGACATGTCTGTTTCCTTGCGGCTTAGGCGTTTACAGCGGCAACCACCTTTTGGGCGGCTTCGGCCATGGTGTCGGCACTGATGATGGGAAGGCCCGAATCGGCCAGCATCTTCTTGCCCAACTCCTCATTGGTGCCCTTCATGCGTACCACCAGGGGTACGTTCAGGTTGGTCGCCTTGCAGGCCGTGATGACGCCGGTGGCGATGGTGTCGCACTTCATGATGCCGCCGAAGATGTTGACCAGAATCGCCTTGACCTTGTCGTTTTTCAACATGATCTTGAACGCTTCGGTCACTTTCTCGGGGGTGGCCCCGCCGCCCACGTCCAGGAAGTTGGCGGGTTCTGCGCCAAACAGTTTGATGGTGTCCATGGTGGCCATGGCCAAGCCCGCGCCGTTGACCAGGCAGCCAATATTGCCATCCAGGCTGATGTAGGCCAGATCGAATTTGCTGGCTTCGACTTCGGCCGGGTCTTCTTCGTCCAGATCGCGGTAAGCCACGATTTCAGGGTGGCGGAACAAAGCGTTGGCGTCAAAGTTGAACTTGGCGTCCAACGCCTTGATGTTGCCATTGCCTTCAAGAATCAGGGGGTTGATTTCGACCAGACTGGCGTCGGAGTCCATGTAGCACTTGTAGACCTTTTGCAGCACATCCACGGCTTGTACTGTCGAAGCTGCAGGTACGCCAATCGCGTCTGAGAGCTTCTTTGCCTGGTCATCGGTCAGGCCGAGCGCAGGGTCGACGATTTCGGTGATGATCTTTTCAGGCGTGTCGTGCGCCACGCCTTCAATGTCCATCCCGCCTTCGCTCGAGACAATCATCGCGACGCGTTGCGACGCGCGATCAGTCACCACCGACACGTAATACTCCTTCTTGATGTCGGCGCCGTCTTCGATCAGCAGGCGACGCACTTTCTGTCCGACCGGGCCGGTCTGGTGCGTGACCAACTGCATACCCAGAATTTCACCAGCGAGTTTGCGAACCTCGTCGATGGAACGCGCCAGCTTGACGCCGCCACCCTTGCCACGGCCACCCGCATGGATCTGTGCCTTGACGACCCAAACCGGGCCGCCTAGTTTTTGCGCGGCTTCGACAGCCTCTTGAACGGTAAAGGCAGCAATGCCGCGCGGCACTGGCACACCAAACTGACGCAAGATTTCCTTGCCTTGGTACTCGTGAATCTTCATAGGTCTCAATCGGTTGAGGACAGAGCTGGCTCAGCAAGCGCGTAGCTGGTCTGCCCCGCAAGGTTTCAGGGATGGATACTATTGATCCGGCCGCGACGCTGGGCGGGCGTTTGCGGCAGGCACTGGACAACGCAGCCGACAAATGTATCATGTTGCAACGCACCAATCTTTTGTCTAACTTACAGGCGCAGCCAGACGGGACCCAGCATGTACAAGGTATTCATTGACGGAGAAGCAGGCACGACCGGGCTGCAAATCCGGGAACGCCTGACGCTGATGCCCGAGCTTGACGTGGTCAGCATTGCCCCTGAACTGCGCAAAGACCCAGAGACAAAACGTGCCTTGATGGCGCAGGTGGATCTGGTCATCTTGTGCCTGCATGATGATGCTGCGATCGAGTCAGTGGCTGTGTTGGACACCATCGAGCGCCAGTCAGGTGGCCGGGGGCCCAAGGTCATTGATGCATCAACCGCGCACCGAACACAGGACGGCTGGGTCTATGGCTTTCCCGAACTCGCCGCCGGGCAGCGCGAAGCTGTGGTTCAGGCCCGTCGCGTCGCCAACCCTGGCTGCTATGCCACCGGCGCGATCGCCCTGATCCGGCCCCTGGTGGACGCCGGCATTATTCCAGCCGATTTCCCCCTGTGTTTGCCATCAGTCAGCGGCTACTCTGGCGGCGGGCGCAGCATGATTGAGGCCTACGAGCAGGGCCGGGCGAGCGCTTTTGAAGTTTATGGCCTGGGTCTCAAACACAAGCACCTGCCCGAAATCATGCGCTACACGGGCCTGACCCGTCGGCCTTTGTTGGTTCCATCGGTGGGCAACTTCAGGCAAGGCATGCTGGTGCAATTGCCGCTGCACCTGGATCAACTACCGGGCAATCCGACTATGCAGGATTTGCACGCTGCGCTGGCGCGCCACTATGCGGGCAGCCACTGGGTGACGGTGGAGCCGGCGAGCGAGGACGGCAAACTCGACGCCGTCGCGCTGCAGGGCACCAACAAGATGGAGTTGCGGGTGTTTGGCAATCACGGGCCAGGCGATGGTTTTCGCCATGCAGTGTTGATTGCACGCCTGGACAATCTGGGCAAAGGCGCCAGCGGGGCGGCGGTGCAGAATCTGCAACTGATGCTGGGACTCTGAAGACCAGAACCTTCGGCGTTTGACGACTGCCCTGGCGGATGACCGGTCCGGGCTTCAGTCATCGTCTGAGCCCGACACAATTCGCCGTATTGTGTCGCCACAAAATCCGCGGCTCGCAAGAAATCGCATCTGTTTGGCCCGTTCGGTGGCGTCAAGTGGCTGCTTTCCGAATCTCTTGCGCCACACCTCGCGGGCGCGCGCCAGTTCACTCTCCCGCAACTGATTGACTGCTTGCGATATGGCGGCAGGTTCGAGGCCTTTGGCCAAGAGTTCCTTCCGAATACGTGAAACACCAAGCTTGACGGCTCGGCGGTGCAACACCGATTCAAGCACGCGTTGCTCGTTGATGAAGCCCTTGGCTTGCAGTTCGTCCAGCACCTGAGCCAGTGCGTCTGGACTTTGCGCATGGGGCCGGAGCTTGCTCTGCAACTCCGAGCGCGAATGCTCGCGTGTCGAGAGCAGCCGCAAGGCCCGGCTCTTGAGTGAAGGGGGCATCGCAGTCATGGCTAGTCACCAGAACCGCCAGCTAGCTGTTGGATAGCTGGCGACGTCCTATTTCAGTGGCTAGTCGCCCTTTTTGCCCTTGGTGGGCGCCGCAGGCTCCGCTCCGACGGCTTCAGGCAGCAGCGGAATACCAAGCGACTCACGCACCTTGTTCTCGATTTCATGGGAGAGCTTCGGGTTCTCGCGCAGAAACTCGCGCGCATTGTCGCGGCCTTGCCCTATTTTTTCGCCGTTGTAAGCGTACCAGGCGCCGGACTTCTCCAGGATGCGCGCGTTCACACCCATGTCGATGATCTCGCCATGGCGGCTGATACCCTCGCCAAACAGAATGTCGAACTCGGCAGTCTTGAACGGTGGCGCCACCTTGTTCTTGACGACCTTGACTTTGGTCTCGTTGCCAATCGCTTCCTCACCCTTCTTGATGGTGCCGGTGCGGCGAATGTCCAGCCGCACCGAGGCGTAAAACTTGAGCGCGTTGCCGCCGGTCGTTGTTTCCGGGCTGCCAAACATCACGCCAATCTTCATGCGGATCTGGTTGATGAAGATCACCATGCAGTTGGTCTTCTTGATGTGGGCGGTGAGCTTGCGCAGGGCCTGGCTCATCAAACGCGCTTGCAGGCCGGGCAGCGAGTCGCCCATTTCACCTTCCAGCTCGGCCTTGGGGGTAAGGGCCGCGACCGAGTCCACCACGATCAAGTCGACCGCGCCGGAACGCACCAGGCTGTCCACGATCTCCAACGCCTGCTCGCCCGTGTCAGGCTGGCTGATCAGCAGGTCTTGCAGGTTGACGCCCAGCTTTTGCGCGTATTGAATATCCAGCGCATGCTCGGCATCCACAAAGGCGCACTGGCCGCCCTGTTTTTGCATCTCCGAAATCACTTGCAGGGTCAGCGTGGTTTTACCGGACGACTCCGGTCCGTAAATTTCAACCACCCGACCGCGCGGCAGACCACCCACGCCGAGGGCGATATCGAGCCCCAGCGAGCCGGTGGAAACCACCTGAATGTTCTCAATCACCTCGCCCTCGCCCAAACGCATGATGGTGCCCTTACCAAACTGCTTCTCGATCTGGGCCAGCGCCACCTGCAGGGCTTTGGCCTTTTCGCTGGCGGCTACGCTTAGGTTCTTGACGGGTGCGTCCATGGAAAATCTCCTGTTGAATCAATGAGTTAGGTTCAGGGCAAGCGCTGCAATTAATGACAGGCTGGATGCTTGAACAGTAGTTTAGTCGGTAAGTCTATTTGTGCAACTGCAATATTTAGTCAATTTGATTTACCATCTGAGCGATGCACAACTCCAACCCAGGCCAGCACTGGCGCCACACCCACATGGGCACTTTGATGAGCCGGGCCTTGGGTCGCTTTGATGCCCGTGTGTTAAGCCTGATGGCGCGCAATGAAGATGTGCCCCTCGCGCTGTCCAACCTCGCCGCCCGATGCCAGCTCACGGCGGCGCATGTCCAGATCACACGCCACCTGCCAGAGCAGGGCGCACGTCTGACCGATCTGGCGGCCCGCGCGGGCATCACCAAACAGGCGATGGGCAAGTTGGTCGACCAGTGTGAGGCGTGGGGCCTGGTATGTCGGACCAGCGATCCGTTGGATGCGCGCGCGCGCACCGTTCAGTTTACGCCCGTTGGTCTGGCATGGTTATCCGCCTTTCAAATGGCCGTTGCCCAAGCCGAGGACGAAATGCGCCAAGCGATTGGCCCGGAGGTGGCCACTGTGATCGCCTTGGGACTGGAGGCCTACGTGGCGTGAATGCCGTCGCACTGACCAGACGCGATCACGCCTTTCCTGCGGACGCCTAGAATCGGAAAAAACGCGGGCGCAAGCAGGGCGCAAACCAGGAGACAGACATGCGGATTCTGATTGCCGAAGATGATCAGGTGCTGGCCGACGGCCTGATGCGCACCTTGCGCAGTTCGGGTGCAGCGGTGGACCATGTGGCCAATGGCAACGAGGCTGACGCGGCGTTGATGACCAATACCGAATTCGACCTGTTGATCCTGGACCTTGGCCTGCCCAAAATGCATGGTCTGGAGGTGCTGAAAAAATTGCGCGCGCGCGGTTCTTCACTGCCAGTATTGATCCTGACCGCCGCCGACAGCGTCGACGAGCGCGTCAAGGGCCTGGACTACGGCGCCGACGACTACATGGCCAAGCCCTTCAGCCTGCAGGAACTCGAAGCGCGGGTGCGCGCCCTGAGTCGCCGCGGTATGGGCTCGGCCAGCAGCATGATCAAGCACGGCCCGCTGGTCTATGACCAGTCCGGACGGGTGGCGACCATCGACGGCGTGATGGTAGACCTGTCGGCGCGCGAGCTGGGCCTGCTCGAAGTGTTGCTGCAGCGCGCGGGGCGTTTGGTCAGCAAGGATCAGTTGGTCGAACGGCTATGTGAGTGGGGCGAAGAGGTCAGCAATAACGCGATCGAGGTCTACATTCATCGCCTGCGCAAGAAGATTGAGAAAGGCCCGATCCGCATCGCCACCGTGCGCGGCTTGGGCTACTGCCTAGAGAAGATCCCAGGGTAGGGATATGGCCCCCACGCTTGCCACGGTGTGTGCTGCGCTGCCCCCCGAGGGGGCGCTCGCGCCTTGGGGCGGCCCGGCGGCACTCAGGGCCCCCACGCTCCCTCACTGCGTGTGGTCACTGCCCCCCAAGGGGGCGCTCGCGCCTTGGGGCGGCCCGGCGGCGCTCGGACCTTCCATCGCTACGCGCTGGCGATGAAACTCTTCCAGCGCGAGCAGCGCTCCCTGTTTGGTGAGATCCTGGACTGGATGCTCACGCCGCTGCTGTTGCTGTGGCCAGTGAGCCTGGTGCTCACCTGGCTGGTGGCGCAGGGTATTGCCGGCAAACCCTTTGATCGCGCCCTGGAATACAACGTGGCGGCGCTGGCACAACTGCTGACGGTGAAGCAGAACAAGGTGCAGTTCCACCTGCCGCTGCCCGCGCGTGAGTTGCTGCGCGCCGACGACAGCGATACCGTGTACTACCAAATCCTCGGCGCACGCGGCGAATTCCTCAGTGGTGAACGAGATGTGCCCCTGCCACCAGACGAGGAAAAAATGGTGCTGGGCGAGGTCCGATTGCGCGACGACGAGGTTCGGGGCGTTAGCGTGAAGGTCGCCTACATGTGGGTGCGGCTGGACTTGCCCGAGGCCAAGCCGGCGTTGGTTCAAGTGGCCGAGACGCTCGACAAGCGCTCCATTCTGGCTACCGAAATCACCAAAGGTGTGATGTTGCCGCAGTTCGTGATCCTGCCCTTGGCTGTGCTGCTGGTCTGGCTGGCCCTGGTACAGGCCATCAAGCCGCTCAACGAGCTGGAGGAGCGCATTCGCGCCCGTAAGCCCGATGACCTGAGTCCGATCGAGGCCGAGGTGGTACCGCTCGAGGTCGCACCACTGGTGGCGTCGGTCAACGACCTGTTGATGCGCCTGAAGGACTCCATCGCCACGCAAAAACGCTTCCTGGCGGACGCGGCCCATCAGCTCAAGACACCGCTGGCGGGCTTGCGCATGCAAGCCGATCTGGCGCAGCGCGAAGGCGCCAACACCGAGGAACTGAAGCAGTCGTTGCGGCAGATTGGGCGCTCCAGCATCCGTGCCACCCACACGGTGAATCAACTCCTGTCGCTGGCCAGGGCCGAGAGCAGTGGCGCGGCCATGAGCCGGCAAAGCTGCGATGTCGCGGCGCTGACCATGGAGGTGGTGCAGGACAGCGTGCCGCGGGCGATCGAAAAGCACATCGACCTGGGATACGAGGGAGCCTTGCCCGGCGCCAGTGGCGGACAACTCAGCGGCAACCCGACCCTGCTCAAGGAGTTGATTCGCAACCTGGTGGACAACGCCATCAACTACACCCCATCGAGCCTGACCAACCCCGGCATCATCACGGCGCGGGTGCTGGCCGATCCGTTCGGCAACACTCTGGTGCTGCAGGTAGAAGACTCCGGGCCCGGCATCCCGGTGGCCGAGCGTGAACTGGTGTTCCAGCCGTTCTACCGGGCACTGGGCAACGAGGTCGACGGATCAGGATTGGGCTTATCGATTGTGCTGGAGATTGCCCAGCATCATCGGGCCGTCGTCACGGTGGAAGACGCCAAGCCAGGTCAGACCCCGCCTGGCGCGCGCTTCGTTGTGCGCTTTGCGGCCGAGGCAGCGGCTGAGGCGACACCAGGCTCAGGGGCACGGTCGTAGCGGCTTGTCGGCCAACGCCGGCCTGATCTCGTCAAGCCGCGCGCGCAGGGTGTCGTCGACCGACGACAGGCGCAACCGGATGCCTTGCACCGGCTCACGAAGCTGAACGACTTTGGCCGCACGCACCCCCCTCTTCACCAGCTCCATCAGCTCGGAATTGGCCGCCGCGACGCTGTCGAAGCCGCCCAGTGACAGCCCTGGCTCCAGCTTGGGATCACCCACAAATTCGGACTTGAGGCTGAGCGAGGCCAGTTCAGCACGCTTCTTCCTTGCCGCCTCCATGCTGGGATACTTGCCCATGTACACAATCCAGCGCCCAGGCTCGCTGGCTTCATCCAGCGACCACGAACCGGCCGGCAGGGCGCTGCGCTCCAATGTGTGTCGCAACGTCGCGCTGCGCTCCTCATCAAACAGCCCCGCCATCAGGCATTCGGTCGGTCTGAACGCCACCCGTGCCGCCGTTTCGACACGACGCAACTCCTCGGGGTTGAGCAGACGCCAGGCCTCCGGGCGAAGCTGCTGCGCCAGTCGTTGCGGCTCACGCTGCTCCGCGGGCGCAAAACCGTAGGCGCGCAACAGCCCCTGCGACCATGCAAAGTACAAACCATTGATCAACAACAGGGACAGAACAGCAAATCGCAACATGGACACAGACGCAACGTTGACCCGGCCCGGTCGAACTAGATGTTTTCGTAATCAGGCGGGCGCAAGGGCCGCACGCTGACTTCAGAACTGGTGACTTTTCGCAAACCTTGCGCAGTATGCACCAGCAAGGCGCCGCGTTCATCCACGCCCCGGGCGGTGCCATCCACGCCATCGCTCAGGGTGACGTCAACACCAGCCAGCGCGTCGCAGCGGTTGAAACGATCCTTGAACGGCGCAAAGCCGGTGGCTTCAAACCCCTTCACGGCGCGCACCAATGGCGCCGCGATCTGGCGCAGCGCCGCCTGGGCCGTGACGCCTGGGATCACCTCGCCCAGCCCGGCCGGGGGGGTGGAGAAATCGCCGGCCTTCGGTTTCGCCAGGTTGATGCCCACGCCCACCACCGCGTAACGCGTTTCACCCAGACTGGCGGTTTCGATCAGGATGCCGGCCAGTTTACGGTCGCGCCACCACAGGTCATTGGGCCACTTCAAGCGCAACGCTGGGTGCAGACTGTCCACCAGGCTGACGCCCACCGCCAAGGACAGCCCCGACCAATCCGCTGGCGCCAGCACCAGCCCAAGCGAAAACGTCAACGCCGACGCGGTGGCGCCGCTCTGCCACTGCCGTCCCAAGCGCCCGCGCCCTGCGGTCTGCAGCTCAGCCAGCAGCAGCACCGGCTCAAGCCGTCCGGCGCGGGCACGTTGCATCAACTCGGTGTTGGTTGAGCCGATGGTGGGCACCACTTCGACCGTGAAGCCCGGCACCAGAGACGAGAGGTCGTGCTCGATCTGCTCACGCGGCCAGGCGGTGCCCCCCCCCGAAACAGCCGAACCGCTCATGCGCTGCCGGCGCGGCGCCGCTTGGGCGCCAGCAAAGTGCCGCGGCAATCTTGGGCGCCACACCAGCACGGGTATTCGGCCTTGAGCTTGGGGGTGTAACGCTCGTCGATGATCAAGCCATAGTCGTAGTGCAGCTCTTCACCGGCCGCGATGTTGCGCAGCGCCTTGATGAACACGCGCCCGTCCTGCTCATCGGCCTCGCAGTTCGGCGCACAGGAGTGATTGATCCAGCGCGACGAGTTGCCGCCGTGCAGGGCGTCGATCACGCGCGTCTCGTCGATGTGAAAGTAGAAAGTGTGGTTGGGATCATTGGGGTTGTGCGGATGGCGCGCCTGTGCGTCAGGCCAACTGACGATCTCACCCACATACTCGATGATGCTCTCGCCTTCGGCGATATCCTGCACCGCAAAAACACCTTTGCCATGCACACCGGAGCGGCGGGTTTGAATTCGGCGGCCGCTGGCTGGCTTGGGGTTGTTGGACACGGTGCGAAAAAATTTGGTATGGTGAACTCGTATGGGCGCGTGTGTGCGCGCTCACGTATGTGTGTGCGCCTGCGCGCACGCGAGAAAGTGGATTGTAGTCAGATGAAAAACGTAGTTCTCAATAAAACTTTGGTTATTGCCGAAAAGCCCTCCGTTGCCCAGGACATCGTGCGTGCCCTCACGCCCCTGGCTGGCAAATTCGAGAAGCACGACGAGTACTTTGAAAACGACACCTACGTGGTTTCCAGTGCCGTCGGGCATCTGGTTGAGATTCAGGCGCCCGAGGAATTTGATGTCAAGCGCGGCAAATGGAGCTTTGCCCACTTGCCGGTGATCCCGCCACACTTTGACCTCAAACCGGTGGACAAGACCAAGACCCGACTGAACGCGGTGGTGCGTTTGGCGAAACGCAAGGACGTCGACAAGCTCATCAACGCCTGCGACGCGGGCCGCGAGGGGGAGCTGATCTTCCGCCTGATCGAGCAGTACGCCGGTGGCGCCAAGCCCCTGGGTAAGCCCGTCAGCCGCTTGTGGTTGCAGTCCATGACGCCGCAGGCCATTCGTGATGGCTTTGGCGCCTTGCGCACGGACAAGCAGATGCAGCCCTTGGCCGACGCCGCGCGTTGCCGCTCAGAGGCCGATTGGCTGGTGGGCATCAACGGCACGCGCGCCATGACCGCCTTCAACTCCCGTGACGGCGGCTTCTTTCTGACTACCGTGGGCCGGGTGCAGACGCCCACGCTGTCGGTGGTAGTGGAGCGTGAAGAACAGATTCGCTCGTTTATCAGCCGGGATTATTGGGAGATCCATGCCAGCTTTGCAGCGCAGGCTGGTACCTACCCTGCCAAGTGGTTTGATCCGCAGCACAAGCGCGACGTCGATGACGCAGAAAAAAGGGCCGACCGCGTCTGGACCCACCGCGAGGCTCAGGCGATTGCGGATGCGGTGCGCGGCCAGCCGGCCACCGTCACCGAGGAAAGCAAGCCGACCATGCAGGCCTCCCCCTTGCTGTTTGATTTGACCTCCCTACAGCGCGAGGCCAATGGCAAGTTCGGCTTCTCCGCCAAGACCACCTTGTCGATCGCGCAGAGTCTGTACGAGCGCCACAAGGCCCTGACCTACCCGCGTACCGATTCACGGGCCCTGCCAGAAGACTACGTGCCGGTAGTCAAAGAGACCTTCGAGATGCTGTCGAGCAGCGGCATGAAACACCTGGCGCCGTTTGCCGCCACAGCCATCAAGGGCGGCTACGTCAAGCCCACCAAACGGGTGTTCGACAACGCCAAAGTGTCAGACCACTTTGCCATTATCCCAACCTTGCAGGCGCCGCATGGTCTGAGTGAAGCCGAACAAAAAATCTACGATCTGGTGGTGCGCCGCTTCATGGCGGTGTTCTTCCCCAGTGCCGAGTACCAAGTCACCACGCGCATCACCACTGTGGCCCCCACAGCGACAATTAAGCACAACTTCAAGACCGAAGGCAAGGTGTTGGTCAAACCGGGCTGGCTGGCCATCTATGGCAAGGAAGCCGCTGACGAAGTGCTTGACGCCAAAGACGGCGACAAGGGCCAAAGCCTGGTGCCGGTGCAACCGGGCGAGAAGGTGAGAACTGAAACCGTCGAGCCCAAGGGCCTGAAGACCCGCCCGCCGGCGCGCTACTCCGAGGCGACCTTGCTCGGCGCCATGGAAGGTGCTGGCAAGACCGTCGAAGACGACGAGCTGCGTGAAGCCATGCAAGAAAAAGGCTTGGGCACACCCGCCACCCGCTCCAGCATCATCGAAGGCCTGATTGCCGAGAAGTACATGCTGCGCGAAGGCCGCGAGTTGATCCCCACCGCCAAGGCCTTCCAGTTAATGACCCTGTTGCGTGGCCTGGGCGTGGAAGAACTCTCCAAGGCCGAGTTGACTGGTGAGTGGGAGTACAAGCTCAACCAAATGGAGCACGGCAAGCTCAGCCGCGCGACCTTCATGGCCGAAATCGCCGCCATGACCGAACGCATGGTCAGACTAGCCAAGGAATACGACCGCGACACCATCCCCGGCGACTACGCCACGCTGCATGCACCGTGCCCCAACTGCGGCGGCATCGTCAAGGAGAACTACCGCCGTTACACCTGCACCGGCAAATCGGGCAACGAGGAAGGCTGCGGCTTCTCCTTTGGCAAGACGCCGGCCGGGCGCACCTTTGAGGTCGCCGAGGTGGAGCAATTCCTGCGCGATCGCAGGATCGGCCCGCTCGATGGCTTTCGCTCCAAGGCAGGCTGGCCCTTCACAGCCGAGATGGTCATCAAATTCGACGAAGAAACCAAGAACTACAAGCTGGAATTCGACTTCGGCGACGACAAAAAGGGCGAGGAAAGCGGCGAAATCATCGACTTCTCCGCGCAGGAATCCCTCGGCACCTGCCCCAAGTGCGGCACGGGAACAGGGAATGCCGCAGGCGGCAGGGTATTCGAGCATGGCAAAAACTACGTGTGTGACAAGTCGGTGCCCACGCTGGCGCAGCCCACGCCGAGTTGCGATTTCAAGACCGGTCAAATCATTCTGCAGCAGCCGATCGAGCGCGCGCAGATGCAGAAACTGCTGAACACCGGCAAGACCGACCTGCTCGACAAGTTCGTCTCGATGCGCACCCGACGCGCCTTCAAGGCCATGCTGGCCTGGGACGCCGAGGCCGGCAAGGTGAATTTCGAGTTCGCCCCGAGCAAGTTCCCGCCACGCAAAACGGCCGGTAAACCACCAGCCAGATCAAGCGTCGCTACAAAAAAGGTAGCAACCAAGGCAACAACGACGGGGACTAGCACCAAAAGAACTCCTGCCAAGAAAGCGGCAACCGGTGGGGCCGCGCCTAAGGCCGCCGCCAAGACCGTGAAACCCAAGACCCCCCGCAAGACCACCGCCGCCACTGGCAAACTGCCCAGCGCCGAGCTGGCCGCAGTGATCGGCGCCGGGCCGGTCGCGCGCACCGAGGTCATCAAGAAGTTGTGGGACTACATCAAAGCCAATGGCCTGCAGGACGCCACCAACAAGCGCGCCATCAATGCCGACGCCAATCTGCTGGCGGTCTTTGGCAAGCCCCAGGTCACGATGTTCGAGCTGGCGGGCATTGCCGGAAAGCACCTGAGTTAATCGGCCCACCGCGCCTGGTGATAACTGGCCATGTGCTCGAACAGATAACTCGCAAAGCGTTGGGCGGCGGGTGAATAGGGCCGGTCCCTGCGGGTGAAGACGAAGAACTTGCGCTGTACCACCGGATCAAGCAGCGGACGACTTAGCAGTTGGTAGCGCGTGATCAACGCATCGGCATAGGGCAGGCAAGTGGTGACGCCCAAACCCGCACTGACCATGGCCAGGGCCGTCGTCATGAAGCTGACTTCGTGGCTGGGTTGCAGCGCCTGATCGCTCAAGGACGCGTGCAAGTCCACGCGCAGGCGCTGCGTGAACTCGCCCTGCAGGGCGATCACCGGGTAACGCAGGGCGTCATCCCAACTGACACGCTTCTTCTTTTCCAGTGGATGACCTTTGGGAAACACGACGACGAACGGCAGCTCGAACAAGGTCCGCGCCTCGATGTCGGCCGATGGCTCGCGCTCCGGACCGATGCCAAAATCGACTTCGCCGCTGTGGACCCTGCCCAGTACGTTTTCGACCAGACAGTCAAACAGCCGAACCTGTACAAAGTGAACAGCCGACATCCGACAATCAGTTGAGGACAGAGCTGAAGGTCTGTCCCGCAAAGTGAACAGCCGACATCCAACAATCAGTTGAGGACAGAGCTGAAGGTCTGTCCCGCAAAGTGAACAGCCGACATCCAACAATCAGTTGAGGACAGAGCTGAAGGTCTGTCCCGCAAAGTATCAGGAGATCACCATGCCGATCAAGAAAATCCACCACGTTGCCTACCGCTGCATCAACGCCAAACAAACCGTCGAGTGGTACGAGAAGCACCTGGGCATGCGGTTTGTGCTGGCTATTGCCGAGGACCAAGTACCCTCCACCGGCGCGCCCGACCCCTACATGCATGTGTTCATCGACGCCGGGGCCGGCAACATCCTGGCCTTCTTCGAGCTGCCGAATCAGTTGCCCATGGACCGCGACCGCAACACCCCGGCCTGGACCCAACACATTGCGTTCGAAGTGGGCAGCATGGACGAATTGCTGGTCACGAAGGCGCGACTGGAGGCCAGCGGCATCGAGGTGGTGGGTGTCACCGATCACACGCTGTTCAAATCGATCTACTTCTTTGACCCCAGCGGCCACCGGCTGGAGCTCGCCTGCAACACCAGCACACCGGCCATGCTGAAGGCCCTGGACGACGTCAAGTGGGACATGATCAATGAATGGGACCGTACCAAGAAGGCCCCCAAACATGCCGCCTGGATGCATGACGGCTCGGGTTATCCTGGCGCCTGATTCCAGCTTCGCAGGCCCATCGCCTTTGCCAACATGAACCTGACGTCCGCAGTGACACGCCTGAACGAAACCCACGACCCGGCGCTGCGAAGCTGGGTCGACTCGGCCAACCAGCCCGACTGCGACTTCTCGATCCAGAACCTACCGTTTGGCGTGTTTCGCCGGGCCGGCAGTGACGAGTCGTTTCGGATTGGCGTGGCGATTGGCGACCAGATTCTGGACCTGAGCGCCGCAGTCGCCGCCGGCGCCTTTGACGGCGATGCCGCCGCGCCGGCGCGCGCCTGCCGCGCCGCAACGCTCAACACTTTCATGGCGATGGGCGCCCACGCATGGTCGGCCATGCGCCTGACACTGTCGCGCATCTTGCGCGACGGCTCGGCGCTGCAATCGACCCTGCAGCCGTGCCTGGCCCCACAGGCCTTGGCCGAGTACGCTGTGCCGGCGCACATCGGCGACTACACCGACTTCTACACCTCGGTGCACCACGCCACCAACATCGGGCGATTGCTGCGCCCCGACAACCCGCTGCTGCCCAACTACAAGTGGCTGCCCATCGGCTACCACGGCCGGTCGTCGAGCATAGTCATCTCGGGCCAGGCAGTGCGCCGCCCGGTCAGCCAGGTGATGCGCCCCGGCGCCAGTGCGCCCGTGCTGGCGCCCAGCGCGCGCCTGGACTACGAGTTGGAGGTGGGCGTCTACCTGGGCCGGGGCAATGCCCTGGGCGAGCCCATCGCGCTGGACCAGGCCGAGCAACACGTGTTTGGCCTGTGCCTGTTCAACGACTGGTCCGCGCGCGACGTGCAGGGCTGGGAATACCAGCCGCTGGGCCCCTTCCTGTCCAAGAACTTTGCCAGCACCGTCTCGCCCTGGGTCGTGACGCTGGAGGCCCTGGCTCCCTACCGCGCGGCCTGGACGCGCGCCGAAGGCGACCCACAACCCCTGCCTTACCTGGACTCTGCGGAGCTGCGCCGTCAGGGGGCCATCGGCATCGAGTTGGAGGTGACCCTGCAAAGCGCCGCCATGCGCGAACAGGGCCTGGCGCCCCACCGCCTGTCACACAGCAACTTCCGCGATGCCTACTGGTCGGTCTCGCAGATGGTGGCGCACCACACGGTCAATGGCTGCAACCTGCAAAGCGGTGACCTGCTGGGCAGCGGCACGCAGTCCGGCCCGACGCCCGAACAAGCCGGCTCGCTGATGGAACTGTCGCTGGGCGGCAAGCAGCCCCTGGGCCTGCCCAGTGGCGAGACACGCACCTTCCTGGAAGACGGCGACACCGTGGTGTTTCGCGGCCACTGCAAGGCCACGGGCGCGGCGCGCATCGGCTTTGGCGAAGTGCGCGGCACCGTGCTACCCGCGCGCAGCATCGACGCTTGAGGACAGGACGCAGCACCCATGCTCCAGCTCTACAGCTACTTTCGCAGCTCGGCCTCGTACCGGGTGCGCATCGCGCTTGAACTCAAGGGCCTGCCCTACACCTACGTGCCGGTACACCTGCTCAAGGACGGCGGCGCCCAGCATTCGCCCGACTACCAGGCACTCAACCCCACCGAACTGGTGCCCACCCTGGTGGACGACGACGGTCACGCCCTGGGCCAGTCACTGGCCATCATGGAATACCTGGACGAAACCCAGCCCGAGCCCGCCCTGCTGCCACCCGACGCCCTGGGCCGCGCCCGCGTACGCGCGCTGGCGCAAACCGTCGCCTGCGAAATCCACCCACTGAACAACCTGCGCGTGCTGCAGTACCTGGAGCGCGACCTGAAAGTGACCGAGGCCGCCAAGGCCGACTGGTACCGCCACTGGATCACGCTGGGCTTCACGGCGCTGGAGCGCATGCTGGCCAACAACCTCGCCACTGGCCGCTTCTGCCACGGCGACACCGCCGGCCTGGCGGATTGCTGCCTGATTCCGCAAATTGCCAACTCGCGCCGATTTGCGACACCGCTGGACGCCTTTCCGACGATCCGGCGCATTGAAGAGGCTTGTCTGGCACTGCCAGCGTTTCAAAGGGCGGCGCCGCAGGTGCAACCGGATGCGGGGTAGCGGGAATGGTGTTTTTGGCTTGAGGGTGATGGTGGTTTGGGGGTAGGCGTGCTGCAGGGACGAACGCTGAGACCTACTGGATTGGGTCAGGAAGGGCCAATGGGCGCTATGCACTCAAAGCGGTTGACCACTTGCCATCTGCGGCCGTTCGCTGAAAACGCCGGCCTACCTTTTGTGCAGCACAGCAGCTCTGGGCAACCGTGTCGCGACTCAGCACCACACCGATTCAGCAACACCCCGCACTTGAAGCGGACCTGCCGTTTTTGCTTCAGCTTCGTGCCGCCACCATGGGTCCGCACCGCCGAGCCGCCGGCCTCGATTAGTCGCCCGCGAAACGTCGGGAGAAGGTCCAGTTGCACTTCGCGTCGGCCGAGATACTGGCGATGGACGGTCGCCCGATTGGGCTGTTGAAGGTCTGGCGACAGCCCGCAGAATGGGAACTGCTGCAATTGCAACTATCGCCCGAAATTCAGGACGAGGGCACCCTCCTCGCCGCTCCTCCCCAATGAGTGCGCCGTTGGCGTGCACTCAGTGCCGACGTTGTGCCCCACAATCAAGGTGCCACTCGTGCCGGCACCTCTCGTGAACGCCATCACTTCCCTTGACCACTTCTGAACGCATGCCCCTGACCAATTTGGTGTCGCTCGCCGAATCACTGCCCACAAGTTGGCGGTCCACCCTTGTCGGCAAGGCCGCTGGCGCCAACTTCAAGGTTCTGCGCATGGATGGCAGTGCCTATCCGGCTGAGGTGCACGCGTTCGACGAAGCGCTGCTCGTGCTTGAGGGGCAAATGAATCTGCGTTTTGATGAGACGGTGGTTCCGGTGATGGCGGGCGATGTCTACATTGTTCCCGCGGGTGTTTCGCATGCCGTGGCGCCCGGCAGTCATGGGACGCTCCTCATCATCGACCCGTGACGCATACGACTTGAAGCGCCGCGTCGTCGGTCGCGCCTGCATGGTCCGGTTGGGTGCGCGATGACCAGGCCCGGTGGGCGCTGGCGCCGGGCTCAAAACCGGCTGCGCGGCCCTGAACAAGCGGGTCTTGATCGAGTGAGTCCAGACGTGCATCAAAAGATCGGGAGTGATAGTATTACCCGGTAACACTTCCCCGGAGAACGACATGCAGACCACCATTACCAGCAAAGGGCAAGTCACGATCCCGCGTGACGTGCGTCAGCACTTCGGGCTCAAGCAAGGCATGGCGGTCAGCTTCGAGATCGAAGGCGACCATATCGCGCTGCGGCCAGCGCCGTCGCCCCGGCAGGCGGTTGCCTGCGGCTTCGGCCTGATCAAGAGTCGGCGCAAAGGCGTTCCTGCGGACTTCGATGTGGCAAGCCTTGTCACTGACGCGCCATGATCGGCCTCGACACCAACGTGCTGGCCCGTTACTACGTCGCCAGCTCCGATGCCGGCTCACAACAGCAAAGCGCGCTGGCTCGCAAGCTGATCGAAAGCGGCAAGTCACTGTACGTCAGCAAGTCGGTGGTGCTGGAGTTGGAATGGGTTCTACGCGGCTACTACAAGTGCCCGCCCGCTGACGTGTTGCCAGTGTTGCGCCACCTTGTTTCGATGCCAAATGTCGAAATCGAAGACCGGGTGGCAATCGAGTTGACGATCAGCGCGCTGGCCGATGGCTTCGATTTTGCCGATGCCTTGCACCATGCGTCTTGTCGGCACTGCACCAGCCTCGCAACCTTCGATGATCGCAAGTTCGCTCGCCGAGCCGTGGCACACGGCTGGAAACCGCCGGTGACAGTGTTGGCCTGAGCGCCAGCTACCCCGCGCGCCACACCCGCGTGACGATCCACACAAGCTGCGACAATTTGCGCCTTGTTTCAACTCTTCCCTAAATCACCGATGAAAACTGTTCTCCGCATCACCGCCCTGGCCGCCGCGCTCTTCACCCTGCCCTCTGCCTGGGCCGCTGACGCGGTGGCTGCGGCGGCCGCCAAGGAAGCTGGCGCCGTGGTCACCGCCAGTGGCCTGGTCTACCGCTCGCTCAAAGACGGCAACGGCGCCAGCCCGACCGCCAGCGACAAGGTCAAGGTGCATTACCGCGGCACCTTCCCCGACGGCAAGGAGTTCGACAGCTCCTACAAGCGCAATGAAGCAATCGAGTTCCCCTTGAGCGGCGTCATCAAGTGCTGGACCGAAGGCGTGCAGCGCATGAAAATCGGCGGCAAGGCCAAGCTGACCTGCCCGGCGTCGATTGCCTACGGCGAGCGCGGTGCCGGTGGTGGCCTGATTCCACCCAACGCGACGCTGTTGTTCGAAGTCGAACTGCTGGGCATCAACGGCAAGTAGCCAGCCAGGTGGTCCCCGCCGAGCGCGTCACGGTGGGGACACGCAAAGTCGACGACCGCGCGCCAACTCCCGTATCGTTTCACCTTGAAGGGCCCCAGTGTAGGGGTGCCCCGCAGCGATGGAGCGCAACGCAAGATGCAAACGTCTTCGATTCCCTTGGGTCAAACCGTGCCGCCACGCCCGCGGCCGCACCAGCCGTTCTGGCCCAAACGCCTGCCCGAGCGCATCAGCGTGCCGGCCACGTCCTTGTGGGACAACCTCGATACCAGCGCGCGACGCTACCCGGACAAAGCCGCGGTGGTGTTTTTTGGGCAGGCCCTGAGCTACGCGCAATTGCGCGACCAAGCACAACAATTGGCCGGCCGCCTGCATGCGCTGGGCGTGCAAAAAGGCGACCGGGTGCTGCTCAACATGCAGAACTGCCCACAACTGGTGATCGCGCACTTTGCCATCCTGCGTGCCAACGCGGTGGTGGTACCGGTGAACCCGATGAACCAGGCCGAGGAGCTCAAGCACTACATCGCCGACCCGCAGGCCAAAGTGGCCATTACCACCTCGGACCTGGCGCCAGAGTTGGCGCGCGCCAGTGACGCATTGGCGGCTGGGCAGGGCCTGTCGCATCTGCTGGTGACCCATTTCACAGACACGTTCGACGCCTCTGCCGCGCTCGGCGCTGCGTTCCCGGCTGCCTGGGCCGACTGGCTGCTGCCGCGCCACGCCAGCATCATGCACAACGCAGTCGCCAGCAGTCTGTGGGGCAACGGCACCAGCGAGAACGTGACGCTGATGGTGGTGCCGATGTTCCACATCACCGGCATGGTGAGCCTGATGCACGCCAGCATCTACTGCGGCGCCACGCTCATCATGATGCCGCGCTGGGACCGCGAGCTGGCCGGCCACCTGACCGCGCGCTGGAAGGTGACCCACTGGACCAACATCCCGACCATGGTGATCGACCTGATGGGCAGCCCCAACTTCGAACGGTTCGACTTGTCCAGCCTGGTCTACATCGGTGGTGGCGGCGCGGCCATGCCGCAGGCGGTGGCGCAGCGGCTATGGGAGCGCCTTGGCCTGCGCTATGTGGAAGGTTATGGCATGACCGAGACCGCTGCCCCCTCCCACAGCAACCCACCCGACGCGCCCAAGCAGCAGTGTCTGGGCATCCCGTTCATGAGTGTCGATGCGCGCGTGCTCGACCCTGACACCCTGCAGGAGCTGCCCACCGGCGAGCAAGGCGAGATCGTGGTCAGCGGGCCGCAAGTGTTTCAGGGTTACTGGCGGCAGCCAGCGGCCACCGAGGCGGTCTTTGTGACGCTGGACGGCAAGCACTTCGTGCGCACCGGCGACCTGGGCCACGTGGACGAAGACGGCTATTTCTTTCTGACCGACCGGCTCAAACGCATGATCAACGCTTCGGGTTTCAAGGTCTGGCCGGCCGAAGTGGAGGCGCTGCTGTTTCGCCACCCGGCGGTGCAGGAGGCCTGCATCATTGCCTCCCAAGACAGCTACCGGGGGGAGTCGGTCAAGGCCGTGGTGGTGTTGCGCCCGTCGCACCAGGACCAGCTCAGCGAGCAGGAGCTGATCGCCTGGTGCCGCGACAACATGGCGGTGTACAAGGTGCCGCGCACGGTGCAGTTTGTCGACGCCCTGCCCAAGAGCGGCGCCGGCAAGGTGATGTGGCGTCAGCTACAGGAAGCACAAACCAAGGCGTAGCGGGCGCGTCGTCAGGCGCCCGGCAAGCTCGGCTGAATCAGTGGGCACGGCTCACGGCACCGGTGTCAGCGCTGCCTGGTGCATCGCCTTCAGGCGCTCGCGCTGCAGTTTGCCGGTGGCGGTCAGCGGCAGCGCATCGACCCAATGCACCCAGGCCGGACGGCGGTAGGTGGGCAGGGCCTCGATACCGGCCGCAATAAGCTCCGCAGCAACCGCCTGCTGGCCCGCGGCAGCTTGCACCAGCAGGCACAGCGCCGTCAAACCGTCCTCGCTGGGAACACCGATGCACGCCAGTTGCAGCACACTTGGCCCCGCCGCCAGGCTGAGGGCCTGCTCGACCCACAAGGTGCTGACCCAGCGCCCGCTGATCTTGAGTAAATCATCACTGCGCCCGGCAAATTCGAGCCGGCCATCGTCGCGGCGCAGGAACATATCGCCCGGGCAGTACCAGCCATCCTGAAATCCGTCAGCCTGCGCCTGCGGGCGCTTCCAGTAACCCAGCGCCACCGTGCCACTGCGCAGCCAGATGCGTTGCGGCAGGCCTGGGTCGGCATCCGGCGCGAAGCGCACCTGGGTGCCGGGCGTGGGCTGCAGCAAGCCCTGGTCGTTCTGGCTGTAGAGCATCAAGCACAGGGTTTCCGAGGTGCCGTAGCCACTGACAATGCCCAGCCCGGTGGCCTCGCGCCAGGCGCTGCCAACCGCCGCTGGCAAGGATTCCCCGGCCGAGACGAACTGGCCAATACCCTGCCCCGCGAGCTGGCGGGCCACGCCCGCTTGCAGCATCCTGCTATAGAGCGTGGGCACGCAGAAGACGATGGTCGGGCGATGCTGGCGGACCATCGCCAGCACACGCTCGGGCTGCGGCCACTGTCGGTCCAAAATCACGGTGGCGCCCGCGCGCAGCCCGGCAAACAGACTGTTGCCCAGCGCATAGGCAAAGAACAGCTTGGAGCTGGCATACAGCCGGTCACTGGCGCTGAGGCCCAGCACGCCGCTGGCAAACGCATGCGGCTGGCCCGCCACCCGCTGCGCGTGGACCACGCCCTTGGGGACCCCGGTCGTGCCCGAGGTTCCGATCCACAGCGCCGGCGCGTCGTCATCCCGCAGGACTGGATCGACCTCGCCAGTCTGGCCGACAAGCTTGGACCAGGGCGACTGGGCCGAGCCACCGAGCACCAGCGTGGGCGCTGCCGCCATGCCCGCCAGCAGGCCCGACAGCGCGGCAGTGCTGTCGGCCTCGCACCAGACAAAGCGGACCTCGCTCTCGTCCAGAATGGGCGCCAGCTCGGCCAGCCCGATTTGCGGGTTGATGCCAACGCTCACGCCTCCGGCCCAGATCGCTCCCAGGTAGGCCACCACCCAGTCGATGCTGTCGGGTGCAAACACGGCCACGCGCTGACCGCGTTGCAGACCTAGCGCCAGCCATGCCCCGGCAGCGCGGCGCACGCGTTGGCGCAAGGCGTCGTAACGCAGCCGCTCGTCGCCACACTCCAGCGCAATGGCCTGGTCGGCGCCCGCCTCCAGCAGGGTCTGGGCCGCATTCATGGTGTGGGGGTGTGCCATGCTCAGCCCATCCAGCGCACCAGGAACAGGCTGAGCGCCGGGAAGAACACCAGCAACAACACCCGCAGCGCGTCCGAAATCAGGAAGGGCACGATGCCGCGAAAGGTGACCGACATCGGCACATCACGCGCCAGGCTGTTGATGATGTAGACGTTCATGCCCACCGGCGGCGTGATCAGCCCGATCTCGACCACCATCAGCGCCAGAATGCCGAACCAGATCGCCTTGTCCGTGGGGTTGAGCCCCCAATAGTCCAAGCCCATGATGATGGGGAAGAAGATCGGGATGGTCAGCAAAATCATCGACAGGCTGTCCATCACGCAGCCCAGAAAGACATAGATCAGGATGATGGCCAGCAACACCAGCAGCGGCGGCAGGCCCGAGCCCTGCACCCAGGTGGCCAGTTCGGCCGGCATTTGAGACAGCGCCAAGAAGACGTTGAGCACATCGGCGCCGAGCAGGATCAGGAAGATCATGGCGGTGGCTTCGGCCGTGGCGTAGAGGCAGTCCATCAGGCCGGCCAGGCGCATGCCCTTGGTGACGGCGATCAGACCGGTGCCCAGCGTGCCCACGGCGGCCGCCTCGGTGGGCGTGAACACGCCGCCGTAAATGCCGCCGATCACCAGCAGGAAAATAAGCAACACCGGCCAGACATCAATGAGCGCGCGCAGGCGCTCGGCCCAAGTACGGCGCTCGCCGGCCGGGCCCGACCCCGGATACAGGCGCACATAGATGCCAATGGCCAGCATGTAGCCCAGCGCGGCAATGATGCCGGGCACGAAGGCGGCGGTGAACAGCTTGGCGATGTTCTGCTCGGCCAGAATGGCGTAGATCACCAGCACGATGGAGGGCGGGATCAAGATGCCCAGCGTGCCGCCGGCGGCCAGCGTGGCGGTGGCCAATGCGGGTGAGTAGTTCAGCCGGCGCAGCTCCGGCAGAGCCACCTGCCCCATGGTGGCGGCGGTAGCCAGCGAGGAGCCACAAATGGCACCAAAGCCGGCACAAGCGCCCACGGCGGCCATGGCCAGGCCACCGCGCCAATGACCGATGAGCGAACCGGCGGCACTGAATAGAGCTTTGGACAAACCGCCGCGCGACGCAAACGAGCCCATCAACAGGAACAGCGGCACCACCGACAGGTCGTACACCGAAAAACGCCCATAGGCCACGGTCTTGAGGTAACTCAGCAAGGGGCCCCAGCCGGCCATGGTGACGTAGCCGGCCACGCCGGTGAGAAACATCGAAATCGCGATCGGCACCCGCATGGCCAGCAGCACCAACATGACAACAAAGAAGCTCGCGCCAATGGTCGTACCACTCATTGCGCGCGTCCCTGCAATTTGCTCCAGGCGCTGTACAAGGCGGTGAGCGCCAATAGGGCAAAAGAGGGCGTCATCAGCAGCGTGGCGTACCAGGTGGGCACACCCAGCAGCATGGAGCTCTCCTGGCTGGCGCGCAGCTCCAGCGTGCCGATCACCATGCGCCAGGCCACCAGGGCGGCACAGAGCGCCACCAACAAAGCGCCCAGTGCATCCAGCGCGTTCTTGAAACGCTGACCAGCACCTTCGGTGAAAAAATCCACCATGACGTGGCTGCCGCGCATCTGCCCCCAGGGCAGAAATGCCGCCACTGCAACGGCGCAACCCAGTTGCACCAACTCGAAGTCGCCTTGCAGGCCCTTGGATGTGAGGAAGCGGCTGGCAATGCTGGCCACCGACATCAGTGCGATGGCCACCAGTACCACTCCGCCAACGGCCGCGAAGCCGCGCGCCACGTGGAACAGCCAGCGACCGATGGTGTCGGGCGGCGTTGGCAGGGGGGCGCCGAGCGGTTCAGACAAGTCGTGCTCCTTCGGAGCAACGGCTACTGCTGATCGTATTTCTGGATCAGGTCGCGTGCGCTCTTGAGCAACGCTTTGCCGTCATGCCCCTTGGCCGAGACTTCACCCACCCAGGAATCCACCACCGTCTGGCCCGCCTGCTCCCACTTCTTCAACTCATCCGCGCCGATGGTGTTGAACTGGTTGCCGCGCTCCACCGCGAGCTTGCGCGCCCCGCTGGCCGACTGGTCCCAGATCTTGCCGGCCCAGGCCGAGGTCTCGGCGCCACCGTTGGCATCGATCACCTTCCGGAGTTCAGGCGTCAAGCTGTCGTACTTGGCCTTGTTCATGGCGAAGACAAAGGCGCTGGTGTAGACCGCGCGGGCCTTGGGATCGCTCTCGCTGTGGAACTTCACCAACTCGTGGACCTTCACCGACGGCACCACTTCCCACGGCAGCATGGCGCCGTCAATCACGCCCTTGGACAAGGCATCCGACACCTGCGGCACCGGCATGCCCACCGGCGTGGCGCCCAGCGCCGCGAGGAACTTGTTGGTCTGGCGCGTGGGGGCGCGCAGCTTCAGCCCCTTGAAATCGGCCATGCTCTTGATGGGTCCCTTGACCAGATGCAAGTGGCCTTCGTCGTGCACATGGAACAGGATTGGATGGACGTCCTTGAACTCGGTCTGCCCCAGCTTGTTGACGGCGACATACTCCCAAAGCGCACGGCTGGCACCCTCGGCGGTCTTGGTCATGAAGGGCAGCTCGAACACCTCGATGGCGGGGAAACGGCCGGCGCTGTAGCCCGGCAGCGTCCAGACGATGTCGGCAATGCCATCGCGCACCTGGTCGATCAACTGCGGCGGCGTGCCCCCCAACTGCATGGCCGGGTAGATCTGGCACTTGAGCTTGCCGGCTGACTCCTTGTTGACCTTGTCGCACCAGGGCGTGATGAACTTGGCATGCGCGGTGGAGCCCGGTGGCAGGAAGTGCGCCACTTTCAAGACAATTTCCTGGCTCCAGGCGGCACTGGCGCAAGCGGCCAGAACCACAGCGGTCAATAGGGAACGGGCATGCTTGGGGGTGCTCATCAAGGGTCTCCTCGGTGCGGGTTGGAATTCTGGATGTCGAGTACCAGTATCCGTATCACACGTGCGGCTGTCAACCGCGTGAACCCTGACCCGATCAGGTGGGCCATATGGCCCACCGCTGCACTCAGGCGCACCTCGTTAGCCTGCCCCCAACCATCCCATGCTCACCGGCGACCTCAAAAGCAAAATCGACCAGATCTGGAACGCCTTCTGGTCCGGCGGCATCGCCAACCCCATTGAGGTGATCGAGCAAATCACCTACCTGCTGTTCTTGCGCCGCCTGGACGACCTGCACACCCTGGAAGAAAACAAGGCCAACCGGCTGAAGAAACCCATGGAGCGCCGCATCTTCCCCGAAGGTGCAGACTCACGGGCAGGGCGTACGACAGCCTGCGCTGGAGCCGCTTCAAGAACGAATCGCCCAGCGAGATGTTTGTCATCCTGGGCGAACACGTCTTCCCCTTCCTGCGCACCCTGGGCTCGGACGATTCGACGTATGCCCACCACATGAAGGACGCCCGCTTCACCATCCCCACGCCAGCGCTCTTGGCCAAGGTGGTGGACCTGCTGGACGCCGTGCCCATGGAAGACCGCGACACCAAGGGCGATCTGTATGAATACATGCTGGGCAAGATTGCCAGCGCCGGGCAAAACGGCCAGTTCCGCACCCCGCGCCACATCATCCAGTTGATGGTGGAAATGACCGCCCCCGCCCCCACTGACACCATTTGCGATCCAGCCAGTGGTACATGCGGATTTTTAGTGGCGGCGGGCGAATACCTGCGTGAACAACACGCCAGCCTGTTCCACGACGCCAAGCTGAACAAGCATTTCAACCACGCCATGTTCCATGGCTACGACTTTGACAACACCATGCTGCGCATCGGCAGCATGAACATGATGCTGCACGGCGTGGACAACCCCGCCATCACCTACCGCGACTCGCTTGGCCAGGAGCATGGCGCAGAAGAGGGCCGCTACAGCCTGGTGCTGGCCAACCCACCCTTTGCCGGCAGCCTGGACTACGAGAACGTCGCCAAGGATTTGCTGCAAACCGTCAAGACCAAAAAGACCGAGCTGCTCTTCCTCGCCCTGTTCCTGCGCCTGCTCAAGCCCGGTGGCCGCGCGGCGGTCATCGTGCCCGACGGTGTGCTGTTCGGCAGCAGCAAGGCCCACAAGGAACTGCGCCGCATGCTGGTGGAAGACCAGAAGCTGGACGGCATCGTCAGCCTGCCCGGCGGCGTGTTCAAGCCCTACGCGGGTGTGAGCACCGCCATCCTGTTCTTCACCAAGACCAACAGTGGTGGCACGGACAAGGTCTGGTTCTGCGACATGCAGGCCGACGGCTACAGCCTTGACGATAAGCGCCAGCCACTCCTTCCTGAAGACAAATTAGGCCTCCAGACCCCGCGGAATGGGCGTGACAAGCTATCAAAAGAAGAGCACTCAAAAAACAACCTGCCCGATGTGCTGACCCGCTGGGCGCAGCGTGAAGGCACGGAGCGCAAGCGCGGCCGCACCGAACAAAGCTTCTGCGTGCCCAAGGCCGACATTTCCGCCAATGGTTATGACCTGAGCATCAACCGCTACAAGGAAGTGGTGCATGCGCAAGTACAGCACCGTGCGCCACAGGAGATATTGGCGGATCTGGCCAAGCTGGAAGACGAGATTGCGCGGGGGATGAAGGTGCTGGAGGGAATGTTAGCAAAAGAAGTTTGAAATTCAAATAACTATTATTTGAATGTCAATAGACAGTTAAACTGCCGTCCATGCAAAACCTTAACCTAGAACAGCTCAAAGCCGCCACCGCAGCCGGGGGCGTTACCGGCATCACCCTGCGCGGCGACGGCGCTGCTTTTGTGGTCAGCGTGCAAACCCAGCGCGACGAGGCCATTTTGGTCACCTCCAAAAAGCAGCCCCGCCGTTTTTCCGACCCCCGCAAAGCCCTGCAAGTGCTGCGCGCCACCGGCTGGAACGAGTGCCGCATTGACGCCACCCAATGGCGGCCCGAAGACCGCGTGCTGGAAAAAACCGCCCGCCCCGATCGCAGCGCCGCCCTGAAAGCTGCACACGAAGCCGCCCAGGCCGATGCCGATTACGACAAGTGGTTTCGTGCCAAGGTGCAGGCGTCTATTGATGGGCTGGCGGACGGCAGCAACCGTGCCTATACGCCCGAAGAATGGGCGGTTCGGCGCGCTGAAATTTTTGCCCGGTTCAAAGGCAAGCAAGCCGCATGAGCTGCTTGTTGCAGGTTATTCGGACTCCGCGTT
>JAUXWC010000120.1 GCA_030685025.1 Rhodoferax sp. | reverse complement strand
CAAGGTCAATCCGATCGACTTCGAGAATGCCGAAGGCAACCTTGGCTTGTCCAACGCGCTGTTGCGTCACATGAGCGAAAAACTACCGATCAGTCGCTGGCAGCGTGATTTGACCGACTCGACGGTGCTGCGCAACATGGGTGTTGCCATGGGCTATGCGGTGCTGGCCTACCAGTCCCTGTTACAGGGTTTGGGCAAACTCGAACTCAATGAGGCGATGGTCGCCAGCGACCTGGACCAGTCCTGGGAGGTTCTGGCTGAACCGATCCAGACCGTGATGCGCCGCTACGGCCTGCCCAAGCCCTACGAGCAACTGAAGGATTTCACGCGGGGCGAGCCGATGACACGCGACCTGATGCAAGGGTTCATTGCCAAACTGGCGATTCCCGAGACGCAGAAGCAGCGGCTGCTGGCGATGACACCCGCCAGCTACACCGGTTGGGCCGCCCAACTGGCGCGGCGCGTCTAGGCGCGGCAGCCCCGTGAGCGCAGCGCTGGGCCGCCCAAAGCAAGCTCGCACCGCAGTGCGCAGCACGAAGGTACTCCAGTGAGCACCCAGTTCGACTTCATCATCATCGGCGCGGGCACCGCCGGTTGCCTGCTGGCCAACCGCCTCTCTGGAGATGCCACCAAGCGCGTGCTGCTGATCGAGGCCGGGCGCAAGGACGACTACCATTGGATTCACATCCCGGTGGGTTACCTGTACTGCATTGGCAACCCGCGCACCGACTGGCTGTACCAAACCGAACCGCAGGCCGGCCTGAATGGGCGCAGCCTGCGTTACCAGCTCGGCAAGACACTCGGTGGCAGCTCCAGCATCAACGTCATGATCTACATGCGTGGCCAGGCCCGCGACTACGACCAGTGGGCGCAACTGACGGCAGACACCAGTTGGAGCTGGCAGAATTCCTTGCCCTACTTCATGCTGCACGAGCACCACCACCTGGGTGCCAACGCCTGGCACGGCGCGCGCGGCGTGGCGCCGGAACTGATGCGCGACGCTGCAACGCCCTACCGACAGGGCCTGCGCCACCACAATGCCGGCGGCGAATGGCGCGTCGACAAGCAGCGTCTGCGCTGGGACGTGCTCGATGCCTTCGCGCAGGCCGCGCAGCAGGCGGGCATTGCGGCCAGTGCCGACTTCAACCGGGGTGACAACGAAGGCGTGGGCTACTTCGAAGTCAACCAGAAGGACGGCTGGCGCTGGAACACCGCCAAGGCGTTTCTGCGTCCCACTTGTTATGGTCGCCCGAACTTCGAAATGTGGACCTCGGCGCAGGTATCGCGCCTGATCATCGAACGCCAGGGAGACGGTGGCTTGCGTTGCATTGGCGCGCAGGTTTGGGCCGGCGACGAAATGGTCACCGCCACAGCCAGCGCGGAGGTGGTCCTGTGCGCCGGTAGCATCGGCTCGCCACAGATCCTCCAGCTCTCCGGCATTGGGCCGGCCAAGCTGCTGCAAGAGCGCGGCGTGGACCTCACGCGGGACACGCCCGGGGTCGGTGCCAACTTGCAGGACCATTTGCAGATCCGCTCGGTATTCAAGGTCGAAGGGGTCAGCACCCTCAACACCCAGGCCAATTCACTGATGGGCAAGGCCAAAATCGCGCTGCAGTACGCCCTGACACGTCGTGGCCCGATGAGCATGGCGCCCAGCCAGCTTGGTGCGTTCACGCGCAGCGACCCGGCGCAACCCTATCCCAACATTGAATTCCATGTTCAGCCATTGAGCCTGGAGGCATTTGGCGAACCACTGCACACCTTCAACGCCTTCACCGCCAGCGTGTGCAATCTGAACCCGACCAGTCGGGGTACGGTGCAGATCCGCAGCAATCGCTTCGAGGATGCTCCGGCGATTGCGCCCAACTACCTCAGCACCGTCGAAGACCGCAAAGTGGCCGCTGAGTCGCTGCGTGTGGCGCGACAGATCGTGGCCCAACCAGCGATGGCCAAGTACCAGCCGGTGGAATTCAAACCGGGCGTGCAATTCCAGAGCGACGCAGACTTGGCCAAGCTGGCTGGCGACATTGCCACCACCATTTTCCATCCGGTTGGAACCACCAAGATGGGCCGCGACGACGACCCCATGGCCGTGGTCGATGCACGCCTGCGGGTGCGTGGCGTAGCGGGCTTGCGCGTGGTCGACGCCGGGGTCATGCCCTTGATCACCAGCGGCAACACCAATTCGCCCACGCTGATGATCGCCGAGAAAGCGGCCCAATGGATCGTTGAAGCGGCCGCGAACGATAAAGGGTAAATCCCGATGCCCGCGCCAGACCGGGTCTTTAGACTTGCGGCACTCACTCAACCGGGCCAACGCCCGTGATCATCGAGAGCCCCTGGAGACAAGTCAAGGCACTTAGAAAGTTGAGGACAGAACTGGCCCGCTTCGCGTGGCTGCGGTCTGTCCCGCAATGATTCAATAAGAACCCCGCATCCACGTAGATGCGTTTTCAAAGGCACCAGAGCAGTCTGGTGCCTTTTTTATTGGGCGCAGCCGGCTGGGCGCCCATCGTGTCCTTGGCGCTTGCTTGCGGCATTCTGGTGCAGGCATGGGTGCGAGAATCAAACCATGGAATTGTTCGTAGTCACGCTGGCCTCGTTGCTGGCCGGTTTTGTGGACTCGATCGTCGGCGGCGGCGGCCTGATTCTGGTGCCGGCCCTGTTTGCCACCTTCCCCAACACCCATCCGGCCACGCTGTTTGGCATCAACAAGGGCGCCTCCGTGTGGGGTACTGGCATCGCCACCTGGCAATACAGCCGGCGCGTGCCGATGCGCTGGCGCGCCCTGTTGCCCGCGGCAGTGGCTGGTTTTGTCGCGTCATTCGGTGGGGCGTGGCTGGTGACCGTGATCTCGCCCGAGTTCTTGCGCCGGGCCCTGCCCGGCGTGCTGCTGGCGGTGCTGGCCTACACGCTGGTCAAGAAGGAGTTGGGACGCCAGCACACGCCACGCTTCACCGGGACCACCGAGGCCGTGCTGGCGTCGTGTATCGGCGCGGTGATTGGCTTCTATGACGGCTTCTTTGGCCCAGGCACCGGCAGCTTTTTGGTGTTCCTGTTTGTACGACTGATGGGCTACGACTTCCTGAGCGCCTCGGCCTCGGCAAAGTTGATCAATACCGGCACCAATGTGGCGGCGCTGATACTGTTCGTCAGCAAAGGGCACATCTGGTGGCACTTCGTTCTGGCGATGGCGCTGGCCAACGTCACCGGTAGTCTGCTGGGCACCCATTTGGCGCTCAAACACGGCGCCGGCTTCGTGCGCGTGATGTTCATTCTGGTGGTCAGCGCGCTGATCCTGAAGACCAGCTACGACGCGTTTCTGCGCTAGGCGCTCGCCACTCCCGTAAACGGCACGCACCTAACGCACCGCCGGTGCAGGGCTCCCGGTTTGCTCTTGCGCGATGGCGGTCGAGGCGCCAGTC
The DNA here is from genome assembly GCA_030685025.1 of Rhodoferax sp. GTDB lineage: Bacteria > Pseudomonadota > Gammaproteobacteria > Burkholderiales > Burkholderiaceae_C > Rhodoferax_D. The sequence goes on along the minus strand of JAUXWC010000120.1, from coordinate 20,360 downwards.
GGTGGCCACGGCAGATCGGCCACGGCCCGGGGCTTGCCAAGCGGCGCTGCGGCCTGGCCAACGCGCACGGCAGCCAGGTCTTGCTCGGTGGGGTAGTGCCCCATCAACCAATAGTCAAAAACCCGCCGCGCAATCGGCGCTGCGTGGGCCGCACCAAACCCCGCGTTCTCCACGATCACGGCCAATGCGATTTTCGGATCATCAGCGGGCGCAAACGCGATGTAGAGCGCGTGGTCCCGTTGATGTTCTTCCATCTTGCTGGCGTTGTAGCGGTCCTTCTGGCCAATCGACACGGCCTGCGCGGTACCGGTCTTGCCGCCCGACAGGTAAGGCGCTCCGGCGAAGACCCGAGCTGAAGTCCCCTCCTGCGTCACGCCCACCATGGCGCGGCGCACGGTGGCGGCGTGCTCCGGGTTGTAGCCCAGGTCCTTCGGCGGGCCGGCAACGACGGGCGAGGTCAAGCGCGACATCGCGTCCTGCGTGGCGATCACCAGATGTGGCCTGTATTGAATGCCATTGTTGGCCAGCGTGGCGGTGGCGTGGGCGAGCTGCAGCATGGTGAAGCTGTTGTAGCCCTGGCCGATGCCCAGTGAAATGGTTTCGCCTGCGTACCATTTCTTTTGTTCGGCTTTCTTGTAGTAGGCACGCTTCCAGGCTTGACTTGGCAACAGGCCTCGCAGTTCGCCCTGGACGTCGATGCCGGTAATCTGGCCAAAACCGAGCGGCTTCATGAAGTCGTGCATGGCGTCGACGCCGAGCTCATTGGCCAACGAGTAGTAGTAGACGTTGCTGGACTTCACGATGCTGGTGTACATGTCAACCGGTCCCAAGCCGTGGTCGCCATGGCTGCGAAACTGGTGGCCGCCGAACATCCACGAACCGGCGTCGTTGATCACCGTGGTGGCGGAGCGTTTGCCGGTTTGCAGTGCCGCCATCGCCATGAAGGGCTTGTAGGTCGAGCCCGGCGGGTAAGTGCCACGCAGTGCGCGATTGAGTAGTGGTTTGTCGATGGACTCGTTGAGTGCCTTCCAGCTCTCCACGTCGATGCCGTCGACAAACAGATTGGGGTCGAACGTCGGTTTGCTGACGAAGGCCAGCACCTCGCCGGTTTTCGGGTCCAGCGCCACCAACGCGCCGCGCCGCTCTGCGAACATCTGCTCGACCAGGTGTTGCAATTTGATGTCAATCGACAGCACGACCGTATTGCCCGGCGTGGACGGACTGCTGGCGAGCTTGCGCATGGCACGCCCGCCCGCCGACGTCTCGACCGAATCGACCCCGGTCGTGCCATGCAACGGACCCTCGAAGCTCTGCTCAATTCCCAGCTTGCCGATGTACTCGGTGCCCCGGTAGTTGGCCTCGTCGTCGGCCTCGGCAATGGCCTCCTTCTCGGCCGGGTTGATGCGCCCGATGTAACCAATCACATGGCTGGCCAGCTCGCCATAGGGGTACTGCCGAAACAGGCGGGCCTTTATGTCGACGCCCGGAAACCGGAAACGTTGCGCCGCGAATCGGGCCACCTCCTCGTCGCTCAGGCGGGTGCGGATCGGCAGCGACTCGAAGCTCTTGGACTCATCCGTCAACTTCTTGAAACGACGCCGATCACGTGGGGTTATTTCAATGAGCTTCGACAACTCCTCAATCGTCTGCTCGACGTTGGGGGTCTTCGATGGTGTGATCTCCAGCGTGTAGGCCGAGTAATTGGTGGCGAGCACGATGCCGTTGCGATCCTGAATCAGTCCGCGATTCGGCACGACGGGAACAATGGCGGTGCGATTGGCCTCGGCCTGTTCGCGCAGGTCCTCGTGACGCACGACTTGCAGATAGACCAGACGCGAGAACAGCAGCAGGAACGCCGACACCACGACGATGCTGACCACCAGCACGCGCGCCTTGAAGCGCGCCAGATCCGCCTCGACGTTACGCAGTTCGGTCATGGGGCAAAGGTCGGGTTAGCCAAACCAGAGGGGTCAGACGCCAAGGTTCACAACGGGCGGTGTGCATCCGGATCGGGTGTGCGGCGCTGGGGCATCAGCAGGATCACGCTCACCACCGGCCAGAGCAAGGATTCGATCAGCGGCGCGATCAAAACCGGCAGTCCTGGAAAGGTGCCACCAGCGATCAGGCGAACGAGGACCGCAATGGCGTGCGACACCAGGAATAGCGGCAAGATCTGGAACGCCTGTGAGGGCACGCTGAACCAGAGCAGGCGCCGATGAATCGCCGTCGCCAGGTAGCTCAATACCGTGTAAGCAAGCGCATGCTGGCCCAGCATGGCGCCCTGGTGCACGTCCATCAGCAAGCCCATCACAAAGGCCACGCCCACGCCCACGCGCAGCGGCTGGTGCACCGTCCAGAACACCAGCACCAGTGCCAACGCGTCGGGGGTCCAGGCGGCGCGCCCCCACAAGCCCATGCTCTGAACCATGTTGAGCAACAGGGCCACAACCAGGCTGCCCCAGACGAACCAGCCATTGGCTGGCAACAACAATTGCTGCCCGCGTCGCATGATCATCGTCGGCCGCCTTTCTTGGCCGAACCTGCCGCAGGCTCCACTGGCGCCGGCGGCGCCAGTGTGGCAAGGATCGGCTGCAGCACCACGACATGCAAGGCACCCGAGACCAGTGCCACCGGCAAACAGGAAATGCGTGCAAACGCCGAGTCCACCCGACGCTCAATCTTGTCAACCCGGGCCACCGGCAGGCCGGCTGGGTAGACCCCGTCAACGCCGCTGGTGGTCAACAGATCGCCTACCTGCACATCCGCATTGGCCGCCATGAAGCGCAGCTCCAGGGCTCCGGCGCGGACTTGTGGATCGCCAAAGGCGACGCCACGCGCACCGGTTCGGGTGTTGAGTATGGGAATGGCCTGATCGCGGTCCGTGATCAAGGTCACCTCGCTGACCAGCGGGTAGACCCGTGTCACCTGACCCAGCACGCCAGACTCGTCCAGAACCGGCGAGCCGGCCTGGACCTGGTCAACCATGCCCACGTCGATTACGACTTTGCGGGTGTACGGATCAGCCGAGTCGTAAAGCACTTGCGCCGCTTGCCCGGGCGTCGTCAGTCGCTCTCGCACCGACAGCAACTGGCGCAGGCGCGCATTTTCAAGCTTCAGTTGCGCCACCTGGTTGGCGTTCTGGGATTGCGCGGCGAGTCGTTTCTCGACGGCGGCCTGCCCACGCTGGGCCGAGCGCAGGTCTTGAAAGTAGTTGCCACCCGCCTGAGCCAACAAGACTGGCCGCATCGCCAGCCACTGAACCGGCTGCAGCGCCGTGGCCATGGCCAGGCGCAGCGGCTCGGTCACTTTCAAGCGAATGTCGGCAACCATCAGGAACAAGGCCAAGGCGCTGAAGAAGATCAGCTTGGAGCGGGCCGACGGGCCCTGCCTGAAGAAGGGGGGTGGCGTACCGTCCAGGGTACCCAGTGGCATCGCCGTGTCCCGGCCTTATTCGCTAGTGAAGATGGAGCCCAGGCGATCCATCCGCTCCAACGCGATGCCGCAGCCCCGCACCACGCAGGTCAACGGATCTTCGGCAACCAGAACAGGCAGGCCGGTTTCCTCGGCCAGCAGTCGGTCCAGATCCCGCAACAGCGCACCGCCGCCGGTGAGCATCATGCCGCGATCGGCAATGTCGGCGCCAAGCTCGGGCGGCGTCTGCTCAAGCGCGTTCTTGACGGCCGACACGATGCTGTTGAGCGGATCGGTCAGGGCCTCCAGAATTTCGTTGGAGGAAATCGTGAAGGCACGCGGCACGCCCTCGCTGAGGTTGCGCCCGCGCACTTCCATTTCACGAACCTCGCTGCCGGGGAAGGCTGAACCAATGTTCTTCTTGATCGCCTCGGCTGTTGGCTCGCCAATCAGCATGCCGTAGTTGCGCCGGATGTAGTTGATGATGGCGTCGTCAAAACGATCACCCCCCACGCGTACGCTGCCCTTGTAGACCATGCCACCGAGCGAGATCACGCCCACCTCGGTGGTGCCGCCGCCGATGTCCACCACCATGGAGCCACTGGCCTCGCTAACCGGCAGACCGGCGCCGATGGCGGCCGCCATCGGCTCCTCAATCAGGTAAACATCGCTGGCACCTGCGCCCAGGGCGGATTCGCGAATAGCGCGGCGCTCAACCTGCGTCGATCCGCAGGGCACACAAATGATGATGCGCGGACTGGGCCGGAAGATGCTGCGCGGGTGCACCATCTTGATGAACTGCTTGAGCATCTGCTCGGTAACCGTGAAGTCGGCAATCACGCCGTCCTTCATCGGTCGGATGGCTTCGATATTGCCAGGCACTTTTCCCAACATCGCCTTGGCTTCCTTGCCCACCGCCTGGATCGTCTTCTTGCCCTGCGGACCGCCTTCGTGGCGAATCGCCACTACCGATGGTTCGTCCAGAACAATGCCCTTGTCACGTACAAAAATCAGTGTGTTGGCAGTACCCAAATCAATGGCCAAGTCAGTTGAAAAATACTGACGAAATGCTCCGAACATCAAAAAATCCTCTCAGACACGGTTGGAACTTGGGCCAACCATCGCCACATTTACAGGTTCAAAATAGGTGTTTGACGTCAAATCCAGCGATTTCGCGAGGCTTGCACCAAAGGCGGGATAATACTCCATCCCCTGTGAATAACCCCTCCGGAGAGGCCTTCCCAAGGCAGTCTTACATCCGGTTTCCTGGCGCCCAAACCCATGTCCCTGACCTCCACTGAAATTGATCGCATTGCCAAACTCGCGCGACTGGAGCTTCAACCGCATGAAAGTGAACGCATGATGGCGCAAATCAACGGTTTTTTCGCCATCGTCGAGAAGATGCGCGCGGTTGACACTACCGGCCTGGAGCCCCTGGCGCACCCGATCGCCGCAATCAGGGACATTAGCTTGCGCCTGCGAGAGGACGTCGTGAGCGAGCCCAACCAGCGCGAAACCAACCAACGCAGCGCGCCGGCCGTCGAACACGGACTGTTCCTGGTGCCCAAAGTCATCGAGTAGGCGCAACCCGACGCAGTTTGAAATGACCCCCTCCACGACCGAACTACACGACCTGACGCTGGCCGAACTCGCCGGCTTGCTGCGCACACGCAAAGTGTCCGCAGTCGAGACCGCGCAACACTTCTTGGCGCGCGCCGAAGCGCACCACGCACTGGGCGCCTACCTGGCGCGCGATGTCGACTGCACGCTGACGCAGGCGCGCGCCGCTGACCAGCGCCTGGCCAGCAACGACGGTGGACAACACCCCCTGTTGGGCGTGCCGCTGGCCCACAAGGACATTTTCGTCACGCGCGACTTCGCCAGCACCGCCGGCTCGCGCATGCTTGCGGGCTACCGCTCGCCGTTTGACGCCACGGTCGTGGCACGGCTGGCTGATGAAGGGGTTGTGACGCTGGGCAAACTCAACTGCGACGAGTTCGCAATGGGCTCCTCCAACGAGAACTCGGCCTTTGGTCCGGTCCACAACCCTTGGGACAGCACGCGCACGCCAGGTGGCTCGTCCGGTGGCAGTGCCGCGGCGGTTGCGGCCCGACTGATGCCGGCCGCCACGGGCACCGACACCGGTGGCTCGATTCGCCAACCCGCTGCCTTCTGCGGCGTCACCGGCATCAAGCCCACGTATGGGCGCGCCTCGCGTTACGGCATGGTGGCCTTCGCCTCCAGTCTGGACCAAGCCGGCCCGATGGCGCGCACGGCGCAAGACTGCGCCATGCTGCTCTCGGTGATGTGCGGACCCGACCCGGACCGGGACTCCACCTCGCTGGATGTGCCCGCCGAAGACTTCACACGATCACTGACGGACTCGATCACGGGCTTGCGGATCGGCATTCCCAATGAGTTCTTTGGCGCGGGGCTCGCGGCAGATGTGCGCGCCGCAATCGACGCCGCCCTGGCCCAATTCCAGCAACTGGGCGCCACGCTGGTGCCAATCTCGCTGCCACGCACCGAGTTGTCGATCCCGGTGTACTACATCATTGCGCCGGCAGAGGCCTCCAGCAACTTGAGTCGCTTTGATGGGGTCAAGTTTGGCCACCGCGCCGAGCACTACACCGATCTGGCCGACATGTACCGCAAGACCCGCGCGCAAGGATTCGGTGACGAGGTCAAGCGCCGCATCATGATCGGCACCTATGTGCTGTCACACGGCTACTACGACGCCTACTACCTGCAGGCACAAAAAGTCCGCCGCATGATCGCCGACGATTTTCAGCAGGCGTTCAAGCAGTGCGATGTGATCGCTGGCCCCGTCGCCCCCACCGTGGCGTGGAAGCTGGGCGAAAGAAGCGACGACCCGGTGGCCAACTACCTGGCCGATATCTTCACGTTGCCGGGCTCGTTGGCGGGCTTGCCGGGCATGAGCATCCCGGTCGGCTTTGGTGCCCACCACATGCCGGTTGGCATGCAATTGCTTGGCAACTACTTGCAGGAGGCCCGCCTGCTGAACGTCGCGCATCAGTTCCAGCAGGCCACTGACTGGCACACCAGGAAGCCCAGGGGATTCTGAACATGAGCAGCATCACTTCAACTTCAAGCCCAACCCAGCCGACAGCGGTCGCGCGCCCATCGCCCTTGGTCGCGGGTTACGAGGTCGTCATCGGCTTCGAGACCCACGCGCAACTCTCCACCCGGTCCAAGATATTCAGCCGCGCCAGCACCGCCTTTGGTGCCGAGCCGAACACGCAGGCCTGCGCGGTGGACTTGGGCCTGCCGGGCACCCTGCCGGTGATGAACAAGGGGGCCGTCGAACGCGCGATTCGCTTCGGTCTGGCCATCGGCGCGCACATCGCGCCGCGCAGCATCTTTGCCCGCAAGAATTACTTCTATCCGGATCTGCCCAAGGGCTACCAGATCAGTCAGTTCGAAATTCCGGTGGTGCAAGGTGGCGACGTCGCTTTCTTCCTTGGCGAGGAAAAACGCTCGGTTCGACTGGTGCGGGCGCACTTGGAGGAGGACGCCGGAAAATCGCTTCATGAAGACTTCATTGGCCAGACCGGCATTGACCTGAACCGCGCCGGTACGCCGCTGCTGGAGATCGTCACCGAGCCCGATATGCGCTCCAGTGCCGAGGCCGTGGCGTATGCCAAGGAGTTGCACAAGATCGTGACCTGGATCGGCATTTGCGACGGCAACATGCAGGAGGGCAGTTTTCGATGCGACGCCAACGTGTCGGTGCGCAGGCCCGGTGCACCCCTGGGCACGCGCCGCGAAATCAAGAACCTCAACAGCTTCAAGTTCATGCAGCAGGCGATTGACTACGAGGTGCGCTGGCAAATCGAGCAGATTGAAGATGGTCACGCCATTCAGCAAGCAACCGTGCTGTTCAACCCCGATACCGGTGAAACCCGTGCCATGCGCACCAAGGAAGATGCGGCGGATTACCGCTACTTTCCCGACCCCGATTTGCCACCATTGGTGATTGACCCCGAATGGGTCAAGAGAATTCGCGCCGAAATGCCCGAGCTGCCACGCGTGATGGCGCAGCGCTTCATGGACAGCTATGGCCTGTCCGAATACGACGCCACGGCGCTAACCCAGAGCACCGCCCTGGCGAGCTACTTTGAAGCGGCGAGCGGCGCCTGCCAGCAACCCAAGCTGGCGGGCAACTGGATCACCGGCGAGCTGGCGCGCCGGCTCAATGCCGGCGAACTCGGCATCGAACAAGCACCGGTCCAGGCCACCCAGTTGGGGCAACTGATCCTGCGCATCCACGATGGAACCATCTCCAACAACGCGGCGCGCCAGGTGTTCGACGTGCTATGGGGCACGTGCGGGTCGGATGTCGATGCCATCATCGAAGCCAAGGGCCTCAAACAGATGAACGACTCGGGCGCGTTGGAGCAGATCGTCGACACCGTACTGGCGGCCAACCCGAAAAACATTGAGGAATACAAAGCCGGCAACAGCAAGGCACTCAATGCGCTAGTGGGTCAGATCATGAAGGGCAGCAAGGGCACGGCCAACCCGCAGCAGGTCAACGAGTTGCTGCGCGGCAAGCTCGGCTGATCCAGAGCGGCCCAGGCCGGGCAAATCCCGTCAGGGCGATTTGGTGGCCGATGCCGGCGCGGCGACCGAACGCTGCAACTGCCAAAGCTGCTTGAGGCGCACCAGTTCGGCATCAAACCGGTCGTTGACACGCTTGATCTCGCCCTGTTTGTCCACGATGAATCGCTGCTGCACTGCCTGGCTCTGGGTGTTCTCGTCAATCTGGCGCTGCAACAGCGCAGGTACCTTGCTCGGGTCCTTCTGATAGAACTCCAGTTCCCGGTCGATCACCACACGCTGCTCCTGCAACTCCTTCGCCCGCAAGGTCGCCGTGGCGATCACCAGGTTTTCCTGGGCCAGTGCTTCGAGCCGCTCTCGGTCGTGAACTTCCTTGTTGGGGTAACGCACGCGCAAGGCACGATCACGGCGTTTTTCTTCGGCCAGCCGCGCCCGCTCCTCCATCTCGGCCTTCTCCTTGGCCTCCAGCTCGGCGCGTTGCAACTCGGTCAGGACCGGGCCAATCTTGCCCTTGACGGTGCCGCTGGGGTTGAGCACTTTTTGCTCCCGGTCGATGCAATCCGGGATCGGGCGATCCGAGGTGAGCTTGCGGCCCTTTGCGTCGGTGCAGGTGTAGATGCCAACTTCGGGTGCTTGCGCTGACACCGGCCCCGCCAGACCCAGGGCTGCGCACAGCAGGACGAGATCAAACCGCCTTGCTCCGGGCAAGCGCCCACTAAACTTCTTCGACACCATAACGCTGGCGGTAAGCCAACACGCGCGCATGCACATCGGCCAACCCTTGTGATTCATGTTGGCCCAGATACTGCATCAAATCAGACAGTTTCGCAATCGCACAAACCTGCAGCCCCAATTGTTGCCGCACGTACTGCACGGCACTGTACGCGACGTCGACACCGTTCTCGGTGGCCTTCTCCTGACGATCCAGCGCCACCACCATCGCGTGCGGTAGGGCACCAGCGGCCGCAATGATGCCAATTGCCTCGCGCGCGGCGGTGCCGGCCGACATCACGTCGTCCACAATCAGCACCCGCCCCTTGAGCGGCGCGCCGACCAGGCTACCCCCCTCGCCATGGTCCTTGGCTTCCTTGCGGTTGTAGGCAAACGGCCGGTTGTGGCCCAGCCGCGCCAGCTCAACCGCCAAGGCCGCCCCCAAGGGGATGCCCTTGTAGGCCGGGCCAAAGATCATGTCGAACTCGATGCCGCTGGCCAGCATCCGGCGCGCATAGAATTGCGCCAGCCGCGACAGTTTGGCGCCATCGTCGAACAGGCCGGCATTGAAGAAGTAGGGGCTAAGCCGTCCGGCCTTGGTCTTGAACTCTCCGAAGCGAAGCACACCACAATCCACCGCAAACTGGACGAACTCTTGCGCCAATCCGTCCGTGTCAGCGCTGTGCTGAACACGCTCACCAGCCACTGCAACACCATCCGACATGGGGACATCCTTGTTCAAATTAACCAGCCTCAACCTTAACGGCATTCGCTCCGCAACCAGCAAGGGGCTCGAAGCGTGGCTCGCCGCCCACTCGCCAGATTGTATTTGCGTGCAGGAGGTCAAGGCGCAGGCCGACGACGTGGTGGGTCGCTTCGACCAATTGGCGGGTCTGAACGGCCACTTTCACTTCGCGCAAAAGAAGGGTTACGCCGGCGTGGGCATCTACACACGCCATGAGCCCAGCGATGTGCGAATAGGCTATGGCTCGACCGAATTCGACGCCGAGGGGCGCTATGTGGAGCTGCGCTTTGACACCCCGCAGCGCAAGATGTCGGTCATCAGCGCCTACTTTCCCAGTGGCTCCTCGGGCGAGGAGCGCCAGCAGGCCAAGTTCCGCTTTCTGGAGGAGTTCTACCCCTACCTGGTCGCACTCAAGGCCCAACGCGAGTTCGTCCTGTGCGGCGACGTCAACATCGCGCACCAGGAGATCGACCTGAAGAACTGGAAGGGCAACCGCAAGAACTCGGGTTTCCTGCCCGAAGAGCGAGCCTGGGTAAGCAAGCTATTGAGCGAGGCCGGTCTGGTCGATGTCTACCGCCAACTGCAGCCCTCAACCACCGACGCGGCCTACACCTGGTGGAGCAACCGCGGCCAGGCCTACGCCAAGAACGTCGGCTGGCGGCTGGACTACCACCTGGCCACACCGGCCGTGGCGGCCTTCGCCCGCACCGAGTCGATCTACAAGGGCGAGAAGTTCTCCGATCACGCGCCCATCACCATCGGGTACGACTTCAAGCGTTGACGCTGCGGTTCGAGGTCGGGGCTGGTCGAGGGGCAGCAACCCCGCCGCGACCAGCCAATGAGTGGAGAGGGTCGGTCTGCAGCCGGCGATCACAAGTGGGCGCTCCCGAGCGGCCCGGTTCAGGCGCTGTGCGTTATGCGTTATGCGTTATGCAGCGATTGGAGTCGTCGCGTGCGCGGCAGATGCTGCAGACTGAGCGCACGAAGACAGCCTAGCGAAAATGGGACATCATCGGGCCGTCGGTGACTGCATGGGCTGGCGGCAAGCAAGCAGCGCCCATGCCACTCAGGTAGGAGAAATCGAATGACTTTGTCTGCGTTGAACTTGTCGGAAACGCTCCGGTGCGCCACCTTGGTCCTTTTCTTCATCGGTTTGGCGCCGCCGGTGCACGCCGCCGGGGCGTTGCCGGATCCGTGCAAGCTGATTGCCCTGGCCGAACTCGAACCCATCGTCGGGCCCCTGAAGGGGAGTCCCAAGTCGGGCGACATCAAGGCCGGTGATGTCTCGTGTGAGTACACCCCCGCCAAGGGCGCGAGCTGGATCGAGATTCGGCTGCACGATGGCGATCTTGCGTCTTGGAAACGCCGCAACGGCGGCAAGAGCCCGGTGTCCTTGCCCGATTTGGGCGCCGACGCATTCGCCAACCCCGACTCGGATGGGTCGGCCGAGTTGTTCGTGAAGAAGGGGGCGCTGATCCTGCGCCTCAGCATGCCCAAGTCGCCAGCGGCGGTGGAACAGCTCAAGAAGATCGCGCAGAAGGCCTTGCCTCGCTTGTGAAGAAGTCAACGGGCACGCCTGGCCGGTCGGCCAGGCGAGCGCAAGTCCGCTCGGGGTCGAGGGCTGAGGTTCGGCTCGGCAAAGTGAGCGCTCCGTTTCGGACCGAGTGCCAATCGCGATAAAGTACGCCGTATGCGCGACGCTCTGAGAGACCGCAACGAGCGGCCCAACCCCTGACCTTGACCCCCACCCATGCTTCATTACCTCACTGTTCCCGTCACCGCGTTCCAGCAGAACTGCTCGATCATCTGGTGCGACCAAACTTTGGACGCAGCCGTGATCGACCCCGGCGGCGACCTGGATCTGCTGCTGGCTGAAGTCGAGAAGCGCAGCCTGCACCTGACACAGATTCTGCAGACCCACGCGCACATTGACCATGCCGGCGCCACCGGCGAGTTGGCGCAAACCTTTGATCTGCCGATCATCGGCCCGCACCCGGCCGACCAGTTCTGGATCGACGGCTTGCCGCAGCAAAGCCAGATGTTCGGCTTTCCACCAGCCAAGGCGTTTACCCCCACGCGCTGGCTGCATGACGGCGACACCGTCCAAGTTGGCCACAGCACGCTGAACGTACGCCATTGCCCTGGCCACACACCCGGCCACGTGGTGTTCCATGCACCCGAGATCAAACGCGCCTTTGTCGGTGATGTGTTGTTCGCCGGGTCCATCGGGCGCACCGATTTCCCGCAAGGCGACCAGGACACGCTGATCCGCAGCATCACGCAGCGGTTGTGGCCAATGGGCGACGAGACAGTGTTCATCCCGGGCCACGGGCCAGAGAGCAGCTTTGGCCGCGAACGCCGGAGCAACCCCTACGTGGGCGGCACCTGACGCGCCGGGCCCCCGACCTCACTGAAACCTTGCGAGACAGACCGTCAGTTCTATCCTCAACTGATCAGCGGCGCGTTGAGCCGCTTCACACCGGCCACGAAGCGCGACAGCGTGTCGGACAAGACCCCGCGTTCGATCGTGATGTCGATGAGCTGAAAACGACCGCGCGTGGCCATGGCCCGGTCCAGGGCGGCCTTCAGTTCGGCGCGGGTGTTGACGCGCACGCCGTCACCGCCCATGCCAGCGGCCATCTCGGCAAAGCCCCAGCGATCCAGGTCATTGAAGGACGACTCGGGCTGAAAGGTGCGCAGCATCTCCCAACTGGCGTTATTGAACAGCAGCACGATCGGGTCCCAGCCGTAACGGCGGCAATTGCCCAACTCCCAACCGGTCATCTGAAACGCACCGTCACCCACCAGAATCAGCGGCCGCTGACCGGTGGCGGCTTGCAGGCCGAGCCCGGCCGGCACGCCATAACCCATGGTGGCGTAGTAACCCGGCGCCACCAGCGCGGTGTGTTCGATGTCCATGGCGGTGAACAGGCAGTCCCCCACGTCCGAGGCAATCGGCAACTTGCCGTGTTCGGCCATCAAGTCGTTGACGGCGGTGGCGATGTCGGTCGGCGTGATTGGAGCGCCATCGGCCACCAGATGGCGCGGGAATGGCTCTTGTTTGACCGTGAACACCTTGCCCGTGGCCTCAACCCGCTCCAGCAGGCGGCCCACAACTGCGGCCAGCGGCATGTTGGCGTAGGTGTGGTAACCCATGGTCACCTCGCCGTCGAGCACCCGCATGGTCTTGCGCATGTCGATTTTCTTCTCGGACACCGCGAAATTGGTGTCCGACACGATTTCGCCCAGCAGCAGCAAGCCGTCCGAATTCTCCACCAGTTGCGTCAGTTCAGGCTGTCCCGCCACGCCCAGGTAGGTCCCCATCAGCGGCGCATTGGCGTTGGCCAACAGGCCCCGCCCCATGAAACTGGTGACCACCGGCAGGGCCAGGCGGTTGGCCAGTTCGGCCACCTGGGATTCCAGGCCAAAACGCCGCACCTCGACGCCCGCCATCAGCACCGGCGAACGGGCCTCACGCAAGCGCCGCAGAATGCCCGACACACAGGCGTCCAGGGCATCGGGGTCGACCGCCTCGGCGGGTGCCGGCAGCACTGGCTGGCAGGGCACCGAGGCCATATCGCGTGGAATTTCGATGTAGACCGGCCGCGACTGGCGCAGACAATTGGCCAGAGCCCGAGCAATGTCGGCGGGTGCGCGTGCCGCGTCATCCAGCCGGATCTGGTCGCAGGTGATTTCCTTGAAGATCTCGAACTGCGAGTCCAGGGTCTTGGCCTGGTGATGCAGCAGGAAGCCCGAGCGCGCCTCGGTTTTTCCGGGTCCGCCGGACAAGACCACCAAGGGCGATTTCTCGGCATAGGCCGACGCCACCGCATTGACCATGTTCAGCGCGCCCGCGCCGTAGGTGACAGCCGCCACCCCCAAGCCGCCGCTGATGCGCCCACAGGCATCGGCGGCAAAGCCCACACCAGGCTCGTGCGACAGGGTATGCAGCGGCAAGATCCTCGACTGCTCGATCACGCGAAAGTACGGTAGCGCGAAGTCGCCGGGGATGCCAAATATCTGGCGCGCGCCATGCGCTTTCAAAGCATGCAGCAAGGATTCTGTGAGGTTCATGTCAACACCCATCTCAAGAGTAGGAATGCGTCAATTATTCACGTCCCTTGACGACGAAATGAACGATCTTTCACCTCAAAACGATGCCATGACGCAGCATTCAATTAAAGAAACGTGACATCAAGCACAAAAATCAGCCTCGTGTCGCCTGCTCGTACAAACGCATGACTTTGGGCAGATTCTTTTCAATCTCGGCGATCCGGGTTTTGCCAGACGGGTGGGTGGACAACCATTGCGGCGGGGCGCCCTTGTTGGCGGCCGACATCTTTTGCCACAAAGTCACGCCCGCGCGGGGGTCGTACCCTGCTCGTGCCGCCAGCTCCATGCCAACCAGATCGGCCTCGGACTCGTCTGATCGGCTGAACTCCAGCGTCAGCAAATTGGCGCCACCACGCGCCAAACCGTCGGTTAGCCGGGGGTCGATACCAAACACACTGGCGGCAATGGCGCCGCCCAAGCGTGCGGCCCCATGCGTCACCGCAGTCTTGCCCATGCGCTCGCGGGCGTGCTCGCGCAATGCGTGGGCAATCTCATGGCCCATCACCATGGCCACCTCGTTGTCGGTGAGTTTGAGTTGATCCAGGATGCCGCTGTAGAACGCAATCTTGCCGCCAGGCATGCAAAAGGCATTGATTTGTTTGCTGCCAATCAGGTTGACTTCCCAGCGCCAATCCTTGGCGCGCGGATTCCATTCGGTCGCCAGCGGAATGAGCTTGTGGGCAATGGCCCGCAGACGCCGCAGTTGCGGGTGGTCATTGGGGGCCAGGGCATTGCTCGCGGCCGCCTGGCGCAGCAACTGGCCGTACTGCTGGCCGGCCGATTGCTCGACGTTCTCAGCCGGCACCAGCCGGGCGAACGCCGAGTTGGCGCCGACCTCCACGCCCTCGCGGGCCCACACCGGGGCCACGGCTGCCAGCACACCAACCAGGCAGAACAAGGCCACGGCCAAGCCGCGACGACCGGTCCGCCGTGAATTCGAAGCGCCACAGAATTGCATAGTCCAGGCCAAAGTGATGAGGGGGCTGCGCGTATTATTCCCGCATGACCACAAGTGCCCCCGACAGCCCGGAAATCAAGCCCTCCTGGGGCGCCACCTTTCGGGTCTATCTGGAGCCCTCGACGCTGCGCATGCTCACGCTTGGGTTCTCGGCCGGCTTGCCGCTGCTGCTGGTCCTGGGCACCCTGAGCTTCTGGCTGCGCGAGGCGGGCGTTGACCGCACCACCATTGGTTACCTGAGCTGGGTCGGCCTGGCCTATGCATTCAAGTGGGTCTGGTCGCCCCTGGTGGACCGCATGCCGCTGCCCCTTCTGACGCGCTGGCTCGGACGACGGCGCAGTTGGCTGCTGCTGTCTCAAATGGTGATCGTGGCGGGTCTGGCTGGCATGGCCTTCAACGACCCGCGCGTGGCCTTGCAACCGATGGTTTGGTGCGCGCTGGCGGTGGCCTTTGGCTCGGCCACCCAGGACATCGCGTTGGATGCGTTTCGCATCGAGTCGGCCGACACCCAGCGCCAGGCGGCGTTGGCGGCGGCTTACCAAACCGGCTACCGCATGGCCATGATCTGGGCCGGCGCCGGCGTGTTGTGGATTGCCGCGCGCGCCGAAGTGGCCCAGGCTGCCAGCTACCAGGTTGGGGCCTGGCAAATCGCCTACCTGGTGATGGCCGCCAGCATGAGCGTGGGCGTGGCCACGGTGCTGTTCTCGCGCGAGCCCCTGGCGCACCACTTGCCGCCCGCCAAAAACGCCGCCGAATGGCTGCAAGGCGCCCTGATCGATCCGTTTGCCGACTTCCTTGGCCGCTACCGCTGGCAAGCGGGCTTGCTGCTAGCGCTGATTGCCACCTACCGTATCAGCGACGTGGTGATGGGCATCATGGCCAACCCGTTCTACGTGGACATGGGCTACAGCAAGGACGAAGTGGCGGCGGTCACCAAGGTCTACGGCGTCATCATGACGCTGGTGGGCGCCTTTGTCGGCGGCGTGTTGTCGCTGCGCCTGGGCGTGATGCGGGTGCTGATGCTGGGCGCCGTACTGAGCGCCGCCAGCAACCTGCTGTTCGCCTGGCTGGGTAGCCGCGGCCATGATGTGACAGCGCTGATCTTCGTGATCTCGGCCGACAACCTGTCCAGCGGCATCGCCTCGGCGGCCTTCATTGCCTACCTGTCCTCGTTGACCAACGTGGCCTACTCGGCCACGCAGTACGCCATCTTCAGCTCCATGATGTTGTTGCTGCCCAAGTTCCTGGCCGGCTACTCGGGTCGTTATGTGGATGCGTTTGGTTATTCGAATTTCTTTACCGCCACGGCGCTGCTGGGTGTGCCGGTGCTGTTGCTGGTGTGGTTGGCCTCGCGCGTCAGCACGCGTGAAGGGGGCACGGTAAATGGGCACCATGCGCCCTGATCCGGAAACACTTCCAGTGCCTGCGTCGGGTGGCATTTACCAAACTTTACGGCCGCTTCAAGCGCGTGAATCCGGCTCCCTCTAGACTTCCGCCATGAGCCAACACCTGTTGATGATCGAGGACGATGCCCGCCTGGCGAAGATGGTGGTGGAGTATCTGGGTCAGTCCGGCTTTGTCGTGAGCCACGCTGGCGACGCGCAAACCGGTCTGGCGGCCTTGTTGCCCGGCCACGGCGGGCCGCTGTCTGAACTGGTGATCCTGGACTTGATGCTGCCCGATATGGACGGCCTGGAAGTGTGTCGTCGCATCCGGGCACTGGGCGGCACCATGGCCCAGGTACCGATCCTGATGCTGACCGCCAAGGGCGACCCGATGGACCGCATCATCGGACTGGAACTCGGGGCTGACGACTACCTGCCCAAACCGTTCGAGCCACGCGAGTTGTTGGCGCGCATCCGCGCCGTGTTGCGCCGTCGCGGCGACGGCGCAGCCCATAGCACCAAACAAATGCGTTTTGGCAGCCTGGAAATTGACCGCGACGCCCGCACGGTCACGGTTGGCGCCGCAGCCTGCGACCTGACCTCCTACCAGTTCGACTTGCTGATCGCACTGGCCGAGCGGGCTGGGCGCGTGCTGACCCGCGACCAGATCATGGAAGCCGTCCGCGGACGCGAACTGGACGCGTTCGACCGCTCCATCGATGTCCACATGGGGCGCATTCGCGCCGCCATCGAAGTCGATCCAAAATCGCCAAAACGGATTCTGACCGTACGCGGCGTCGGCTACGTGTTCGCGCGCCAACAGGACTGAACGTGTTCCTGAACCGGCTCTACGTGCGCATCTGGCTGGCGGTAGTCGTCACGGTTGCCGTGTTGACACTGTTGTTTGGCTGGGTGGTTCGCCTTACCGCCGATCCGCCGTTTCGGCAAATGGTGGTGCGCGACGACACCGGCCAGGTGATTGGCAGCGGCAGGCCGCGCCCGCGCTGGGCCGAAAACGCCGACGGGATGAAAGCGGGGCGCCGCGGGGGCCAATCCGGCATGGGGCGGCGCGCCATGCCGCCACCCGATGACACTGAAGAGGGCGCGACGCCGAGCGCGCCGGCCGAACCGGGCGCGATGCGCACGGGGCCGGAATTCATGGTTCGCATGCACGACGGTCGGACCTTGCACGTACACCTGCCACGACCAAACCAGAACACCTGGAACCGCCCGCCCTATGGCTTCGCCTGGATGCTCGCCTTGGTGGCGGTGGCGGTGGCCCTGGGCGCCTACCCGATCGTGCGCAAACTGACGCGCCGCCTGGAGTTGCTCCAGGGCGGAGTCGAGCAATGGGGCCAGGGCCATCTGTCCACCCGGGTGGCGCTGGAGGGCGATGATGAAGTGGGCTTCCTGGCCAAACGCTTCAACCTCGCCGCCGAACGGATCGAGGCTCTGGTCAAGTCGCATGAATCGTTGCTGGCGTCCCAAAAGTCCCTGCTAGCCAACGCCTCGCACGAATTGCGCTCACCCTTGGCGCGCATCCGCATGGGGCTGGAGCTGATGGGGTCGGCCTCGACGCCGGTCTTGAAAGAGGAGTTGTCGCGCAACATCGCCGAGCTGGACCTGCTGATTGACGAGATCCTGCTGGCCAGCCGGCTCGATGCCAAGGAAGCGGATCTGGGCACCATTGAAGCGGTCGACTTGGTCGGTCTGGCAGCCGAGGAATGCGCCCGCGTGGATGTCGACCTGGACGTCTTGGTCGACTGCTTGACACCTTCGGCCAACCCCTCCATCCAAACGGTGCTGATCGTGCAAGGTGTTTCCAGACTGCTGCGCCGCGCCCTGCGCAACCTGCTGGAAAACGCGCGCCGGCACGCAGCGGGCGAAGTCACCCTGCAGTTGCGCCGCCAGGGCGGCGTTGCCGAAATTCGTGTCCGCGACCGGGGACCGGGTGTGCCGGAGCCTCTGCGGGAACGCATCTTCGAGCCGTTCTACCGCCTGCCCGGTGCCACCGAGCGCGACGGTGGCGTGGGTTTAGGTCTGTCGCTGGTGAAATCCATCGCCACCCGCCACGGCGGCACGGTCCACTGCGAGGACAACCCCGGTGGCGGCGCCTGCTTTGTGCTGCGCCTGCCCATCACGACAACCTGAAACCTTGCGGGACAGACCAAAGTTACGCGCAGCGAACTTTGCTCTGTCCCCAACTGATCAAGGGTGTTCTTGCGGGACAGACCGCAGCCGCGCAGCGGCAAGCTCTGTCCTCAACTGATCGTCGGATGTTGGCTGCCCGACAGCCCGGTCGAGGCGACACGGGTGACGCCAGCCACTTGCACGATAAAAGCTGTGACAAATTTTTGCAATTTCGCCGTCAATATCCCCCAAATGTGGGATGGCGCGAATGCCTTGGGGCCACTAAAGTTGCACCAACTGCTGTCACAGTGCTCAAGCGTTTGGGATAGGTCATTCAATAGACAGCCCCAGTACCGATCCAACGACGTCCTTTCGGGGACTTTTCAAAGCCACCTTCGGGTGGCTTTTTTTTACCTCAGCGCCGACAACACCCTGGCCGCGTCGACGTCGACCATGCAACGCGTGTGCCCCAATGGGCACTGGCGCTCGAAACAAGGGGCGCAGTCCAGCGCCGGCTGGTACGCCGGATCGTTCTTGAGCCACACGACGGTGGCCCGGTCATTCAAGGGTGGCGTGTGCAAGGGGCTGCTGGAACCAAAAACAGCGACCTGCCGCACACCGAAGGCGGCGGCGACATGCATCAGGCCAGAGTCGTTGCTGACGGTGCTCTTGGCCCCGGCGATGGCACAGAAGGCGTGGGCCAGCGAAGTCTTGCCGGCCAGGTTCAGGCATTTCCCGGCTTGCGCGGCGTTCACCGGCGCAGCAATCTCTTCGCACAAGGTGAACTCCTTGGCGGAACCCAGCAGCACCACCGGCACGTCCAGCTTGCTCGCCAACTCGGTAAAGTGCGCGGCCGGCCAGCGCTTCGCCGGGCCATATTCGGCGCCAGGTGCAAACACATGAAACCCACCACGCTGCAAACCCATTGTGGCGAGGGCCTGATCGACTTCCCGCGCATCGAGTTGCAACCGGGGACGGTCATGCGCCACATCGGTGTCGCCGCTGAGCGCCGAATAAAACGCCACCATCGGCGGGCGTTGCCCCGTGGGTGGGTTCTTCAACCGGTGGGTCAACAGGCCAACCCGCGCCTCACCCAAGTAACCAACCCGTTTGGGAGTGCTGGCCAGAAAAGGCAGTAGCGCACTCTTGAGCGAATTTGGGCACACGTAGGCGATGTCAAACCGGCCCTGCATCTGCCGCGCCAGGCTGGCGCGCGCCTTGAGCTGCAGTCCGCCGTGCGCAAAGGGGAACTCAATCACCTCGGCCACCTGCGGCATGGCGCGGTAAACCGGCGCGACCCATGGCAGGGCGCCGATCGTGAGCCGCTCGCCGCGCGCCTGCAGGCGGCGCAGCAGGGGCTCGGTCATCACCGCGTCCCCAATCCACTGGGGAGCAATAACCAGCGAGTTAGTGCCCGGCACCAACGTGCTCGCCGGCCTTCAGCGTGTATTCGGTACCGCAGTAGGGACACTTGGCCCGGCCGGTGCGCGCCACGTCAAGGAACACCGTGGGGTGGCTGTTCCAGAGTTTCATGTCCGCCAAGGGACTGGGGCAATAGACGCCGCCTTCGCGGTTCAGGTCTTTGGCCAGCAATTCAATCTTCATCTTGCTCATGGGGTGTTTCCTGATACTTTGCGGGACAGACCTTTAGCTCTGTCCTCGACTGATTGTCGGATGTTGGCTGTTCAGTTGACGGCCGGGCTTCAGACTTTGCTCAGCCAATGCGCGTATTTCGGGTCGCGGCCATTGACGATGTCAAAGAATGCGCTCTGAATTTTCTCGGTCATCGGGCCACGGCTGCCCGCACCCAACTCAATGCGATCGAGTTCACGAATCGGGGTCACTTCAGCGGCGGTACCGGTAAAGAAGGCTTCATCGCAGATGTAAACCTCGTCGCGGGTGATGCGCTTTTGCACCACCTCCAGCCCCAGGTCCTTGCAAATATGCAGCACCGTGTTGCGCGTAATGCCATTGAGCGCACCGGCCGACAGGTCGGGCGTATAGACCACCCCGTCCTTGACCACAAACAGGTTCTCGCCGGCACCTTCGGAGACAAAACCGCTGGGGTCGAGCAGCATGGCTTCGTCGTAACCGTCATCGGTGGCTTCCATGTTGGCCAGAATCGAGTTGGTGTAGTTGGACACCGCCTTGGCCTGCGTCATGGTGATGTTCACGTGGTGACGGGTGTAGCTGGAGATCTTGACGCGAATGCCGCGCTTCATGCCTTCTTCACCCAGATAGGCGCCCCAAGGCCAGGCCGCCACCATCAGGTGAATGGTGTTGCCCTTGGGGCTGACACCGAGCTTCTTGTCACCAATCCAGGTCA
>JAUXWC010000102.1 GCA_030685025.1 Rhodoferax sp. | reverse complement strand
GCGAGGTAGCGATGGGCGTACTTGACGAAATTGAACGAATGGTAGGTTCCCGCGAAGGCGGTCTTCAGATTGCCCAGCAAGGTGTTGACGGCTCGGAACTGCTGGAGCTTGACGCTGGCCGCTCCGGCGCCGGTGACGGTGCGCTCATGGCTGGCGCCCGTGGAGGTGACGGCCTGGAAGCACCAGAGCCCGTCAGAGACGACCTCGGCCGAGGCGCACAGCGACTTGCGCGCCCACTTGGCGACGGCCTCCTTGGTGAATTCGAGCTTTTGCAGGCAGGCCAGCAGCGGGTGACCGGCAGCGGTGGTTTGCACCGCGGCGAGGAAGGAAACCTTGTTCTCCGAGCCGCGCCCGCTCTTGCCCCCGGGCAGCCGGCCGCCCAGGTAGGCGTCGTCGACCTCCACGCGCCCGTCCAGGCGGCGCGTGTCTTCCCGCAGATACATGACCTGCAGCAGCTTGTGCTTCATCAGCCAGGCGGCCTTGTAGCGCACGCCCAGGTGGCGTTTGAGTTCCAGGGCAGAGAGGGTGCGATTCAAACTGATGTGCCCAACATCAAGCCGCGAGCTTGGAATGCTCTGCCCAATACGCACCCCACTGCCCATTCGCACGGTTGAGTCGCAAGGCCAACATGTGCTCGGCATTTGCTGCGCGCCACCACGCGCCGGGGAGCTTGAGTCGCTGCTGAACGATATAGCGGTGCGCACTCTCTATTTCTCCTGATCCAATCGGTAGCTGACGCGCTACCGCCCCTTGATAGTCAAGCTGCTCTGGTCGATTGCTCAAGTACCGATGGCACTGCCGAACCGGGGCGTCGGCGTCCGCAACACGGGCGTCTTCAAGGTGTGGCAGCAGGTCTTGCAAAAACTCTTTGCTGCGCCCTGTTTTAAGCCAAATCTTTTGCTCAGCAATCCACGCATTCTGGGATGCCACCTCTGTATGAATGGCTTTCGCCGCGGGCGTCAGGTACTCGCACACATGGAAAAAATCGAGCAGGTAGTGGCCCTGCGAACCAAATTGGTCTTCAACTTGGTCGGCGATCCACGGGGCACCATCGCCCACGCCGTGAACATAGGTCTTGCTGTCAAAGCCGGCGCTATTGGCGCACTCCAAAAGCTTGGTGCCAGCCGTCTCAACATCGCCTTGCAGGGTGCCGCCATAGCTCGGCGATTTACTCCCCTCGGCATGCGCCAGGCAAATCTTGGCTTCCTTCCAGAACAGATTCTTGCCTTTGCGCTGGTCGCTCTGCGTCGCATCGGGCTCCATGATGGGCACCATTCCGCCGTCCATCTCAACAATGATCTTGGCCGCACGGCTGGGCGGCGGCCGCGGTGGGTTGGCCGGTCGCTGCGCCTTCTCAAATATCTTGCTGATTAGCCCCCAAGCTCAGCTACCACTCGGCTCGCCGTCAAAAAGTAGTGCGAAGGTCCCGGAAGCCACTCTAATCAATACCAGTTCCGGGATTTTCCAATTAACATGATCAGCAGCAGATATTACTTCCATTATC
>JAUXWC010000098.1 GCA_030685025.1 Rhodoferax sp. | reverse complement strand
CTGTGGTGCAAGGCACAAGGTTACACGGCAAAGAAAGGGAAGCCTTCGTCGAGCGAGCCGACTTGTTGAACCGCCCACTGCGGACCCGCACGGTGGGTGGTGTGGGGGGTGACGGTTAGAAGCCGTTGCCTACCCGATTAGAGCGCTTTTGCACGGCTAATGCCCCCACGGAAAGCAACAACACCCGGACGCCAGGCTTTGAAACTCTTTGCTCTTGAGGCAAGGTTTCCACGGAAAATCTGTGTAGGTTTTTTCTTCGTTCTTTTGCTGCGATTGAAGCACCGAATGTGCGTGAGCACAACTCGCAAACCGGCGTGCTTGAAGCAGAAGAAACCGAATGAAGCCGTGGCGGAAAACAACGCGGCGGCCAAACTCTGAGCAGGACCACCCACCGTGCAATGCACGATGCGCGCAACAGAACCCTTTGCGAGGGGAAATGTATCGTTGGTAGGAACCAATGGCACCGGCGATCGCGTGACGAAGAATCATAGCGCTCTAACGATAAGCGTTTATCGGCCGCGAGGCCAAGCTGAGAGAAACCAAGAACACCTCCTGCGGCTGATAAACCGTGTTGGACTGAACCGCCGCGAGGTTTTCGCGCGCGGTGCTTGCGGGAGCCGGTGCATTCCAGGTCACCGAAAAATCTAGAGGGGATTGTAAGGTTCGACTCACACTATGAAAAGTTGCGGCATGACCTCGACAAAGCCCGCTTTGGCGGTCGTCCACGAGCCCAGGGCTCGGAACTGCCAATACCGGCATCTTCAGGCACTGCAATGGCGACTTTGGTAGCGATGAGTACCTCTGTGCGCGATGCCACGCGACTCAGAAGCCAAAGCTCTGCCAGCGGTAGCCAAACCGAATTGAACTCGACACCCAGGTCAATGACAACTGCGATAAGCATCCTTCAACATTGCGCTATTGCTGGCGGACTTCTGGACTACCAAACGCGAGGGACTCACGTAGTGGCCCACTTGACAGTCATTTGCGGCGACAAATCAGCGCTCGAAGTTTGCACGCCGGGAAAAGCCCTCCAAAGATCAGAAGATGCGCCGTCGTGCTCAATTTGTCAATCCACTACTCGGTGCAATGACCGCGGTGGCGGCCTGCGGGAACCAACCACCGCGCCAGCGGTTTAGTTCAACGATGTAGCCGAGCGCCTATCTTGGGATTCCCAAGCTAGACGACGCAATAAGCTGGCATGGAGAGTCCAGATCAAAGCGCTCGATCAATCGGCAAGGCGCATGTAGCCTTGATCCACCGCCCGTCTCCCCAAGAGCTGAAATCATTGTCATCCCCTTGAACACGGTCGCCTATCCTGGGCACACCTGCAACGTGCCGGGGTCGCCGGTTGGGCGCCTCATGAGACCTCCACTATAGCCGTGAAGGCCACACACGTGCATCACTTCCCGCGCTGCCTTGCAGTCCGGGCTTGCCCACGCGTTCACCACGGT
The DNA here is from genome assembly GCA_030685025.1 of Rhodoferax sp. Taxonomy (GTDB): domain Bacteria; phylum Pseudomonadota; class Gammaproteobacteria; order Burkholderiales; family Burkholderiaceae_C; genus Rhodoferax_D. The sequence goes on along the minus strand of JAUXWC010000098.1, from coordinate 15,983 downwards.
CATCCCCGTGGGCTTTGCGCCGCGCTGGGCAGTGTCTCGGCGTCTGTTCCACAATGCTGCGTCAAACCCCAGCCTCAGACCCGAAAAAACACGGAGCGCGTGATGCCCCCCTCTCTGAAAATCGACTTCGTGTCCGACATCTCTTGCCCATGGTGCGCCATCGGCCTATTGGCGCTGGAGCAGGCGCTGGACAAGCTGCAGGGCGAGGTCGCCGCCGAGTTGCATTTCCAGCCCTTTGAGCTCAATCCGCAGATGCCGCCCGGCGGCCAGGACATCACCGAGCACCTGGCGCAGAAGTACGGCTCCACTGCGCAACAGCAGACGCAGATCCGCGCCACCATTTCCCAGCGTGGTGCCGACGTAGGTTTTGAGTTCAATCCGGGCGGGCGCGGGCGCATCTACAACACCTTCGACGCGCACCGGCTGTTGTGCTGGGCCGATACCCAAGGGGCGGGGCGGCAGGGCGCCCTCAAGCACGCCTTGCTGGTGGCCTGCCATCGCCAGGGCCAGGCGATGGACGCGCACGATGCATTGCTGCAAGCGGTCGGGGCAGCCGGCCTGGACCCGGTGGCCGCGCAGGCGGTGCTGGCGAGTGACGAGTTCGCTGCTGAAGTGCGTGAACGCGAGGCCTTTTATACCAATCAGGGCATTCACGCGGTGCCGGCCGTCATCATCAACGACCGCCATCTGATTTCTGGCGGTCAGCCGGCGGCGGTCTTTGAGCAGGCGCTGCGCCAAATCGCCACGGAATCGGCCGCCGGGACCGCCGGCTGAGGCATCAGGGCTGAGTGGCGGCCGTGCGGAAGAATTGCACGCGTGCCGCGTCGGGCGGATGGGACGCGAAGGCGATGCCTAGCCAGTGCTCGTTGGCCTTGGTCGCTGCGGGGGAGGGGTCTTCTTTGCGGCGGTCCTGCTCCAGTTTGTCAAACAGCGTCACCATCACCAGGGGCGATATCGCCGCCGCCTTGAGCAGGCGCAGCGCGCCCGCGTCCGCCTCGCGCTCGGCCTCGCGTGAGTAGCTGGCGTGGCCCAGCAATACCGGCACACTCGCCAGCACCGAGCTGAAGTCGCCCAGCACCGCGCCGGCCAGACTGCCCAACACGGTCACCTGCACCAGCATGCGCAGGCCGTGGCGGTGTTGGACATGGCTGAGCTCATGCGCCAGCACGCCGGTGATGACTTGTTCGTCCGCGCCAACCCGTTGCACCAGCTCGTCGGTCATGACCATCGTGCCGCCCGGCAGGGCAAACGCGTTGGGGCCGATGCGGCTCTTGCGAAACACCAATTGCCAGGGCGGCACCTGCGAGGCCGGCAGGCTCGCCACGGCCCGCGCAAACGCGGCGCCAAGCCGGGCCTGCTCGCTCGCTGGCAATTGGCTGGGCTGCATCAACTGGGAGTCGATGGCCTGCAAGGTGGCCTCGCCCAAGGCGCGGTCGACGCTGTGTGGCGTGGCCGCCACCACCGCGCCGGCCAGCGCCGGCAAGCCCCACCGCTGCAACACCACCACCAGCAGCACCAGCGTGGCCAGGCTGGCCATGACCCAGGGCCAGCTTTGCTGCATCCGCACCACCCATGCATCGCGCAGGCCATGCCGGGTGCGCCAGGCATCCCAGGCCTGGTTGTCGGCGCTCTGGACCGAGCCACCCGCTTGGAGGTGTGCGACGCGCACGCCGTGGCGGGTGCGCTCGGGCCATTGCAGCTCGGACAATGACACCGCCCGGTCAATCCCGGCGCCGCTGATGCGCAGGTGCGTGGCGTCGATATGCAGCATGACCGCTTGCGGGCGTGCGCTGACGCCGTCAAAGTAGGTCGCCGCCAGGGCTGGTTGGGGGGGCTTGTCCATGAGGTTCAAAGACCGATGTCGACGCCAAACAGGTCACCCGCCGCGTCGCCGGCGGCTTCGCGGTGCTCCTGGCGCATCTGGCCGACCAGGGTGTCCAGATCGACGCGCGTCTTGACGGTGACGGCTTGCAGCCGCATGCGTGCCAAGGCCACCGCCGCGAAGGGCCAGTACAAGCCCAGTGTGAGGATGACCAGCAACCAGTTCTTCACCGTCAGCCACAGCAGGGGGCGGAACTTCAGGTGGCTCAGGAACCGGATCGAGGGGTTGCCGGTGCGGCTCCACAACAGGTTTTGCAGGCGCGAGGTGGCATAGGGCTTGATCACCACCAGCATCGCCACCAAGCCAGCAATACCGCCCAGCATGGCGCCAAGAACCGCGGCAGGGGCGCTGCGGCTATCCAGGGTATAGCGGACATCGCCGGCAAGAAGGAAGAAACCAATCCCGACCAGCGCGGCCGTGGTCAGAATGGCCAGCAGCGCCACGCCCGAGATCTTCAGTTGCAGCGTGTAGAACGAGCCCAAACTGGCTCTGAAACTGGTCTGCAATGACGCCAGGCCATAGTGGTTGTGTTGGTACTGCTTCAAGTTCCATAGCAACCAGGGCGCCAGCAGCAGCGCCAGGAGCATCACTGCGATGGTGGTGTAGCCATACCAGGCGGGCGGTTTGTCGGGGTCGGCAACGCCGGCCAGCGCACCCAGGATGATCGCGCCAGGGACGAACAGCGGCAGCACCGCACGGTAGACATCCGCCAGGGAACCGTTGAAGCAGAAGCGCAGGCCACGCCAACTGGTGTTGGCAAGGCGAAACTGCATCGACGATTTCAGCAGGGCCGGCCAAATCGCCACCACGATCAGGAACGCCACAAAACCCGCGGTGGGCGAGAAGTTGCCGGCCGCCGAGTACACGACCAGCAGCAGCCCCACCAGCAGAAAGCCCTTGAGCATCTTCTTCGGGTCGCCATGAAAGTCGAGCGCTTCACCGCCCACCAGCGTATTGCCGTGGAAGTAGCGCAGGCGCCGCACCTTGGCCCAGGGGTAGTACAGCCCCAGCGTGACGATCATCAGCAGCAGGTTGACGATCCAGATCCGAAAGTATTCGCTGCCGGAGCCGGTAAAAACAATCGGCAAGTGATGGGGCCGCTGCGCCGATGCGTGCGAATTGGTGACGATTGGCATGCTCAGGCCGGACACGCGCTCATTCATGGGATTCCTTCTAACAGTTGAGGACAGAGCGTCGCGGCGCTGTGGTCTGCCCGGCAAAGACTCACGTGGCAATACGGGGTGCTGGCGCACCCCCTGGCCGAATAATGTAGCGCGTATTTGGGCGCGCCTGCGCTTGGTGCGCCGGTGACATGGCTTGACTGCGAACCCTGGCCCGGTACGAACGCTGTGTCAAGATTGCGTCATGCTGATGACTGAACATGTGCGCGATTTGCTGGTGGACCCGCGCCGGCATCCCCGAGGCCAGCCGCATTTGAGCGCTGCCAGCGCACTGGTGCGGGTGCAACAACGACTCTATGTGGTGGCCGACGATGAACACCACTTGGGCGTGTGGGACGAGACCCCGGCCGCCGCGCCGGGCGGCCGGTCGAGTGCGCCGCTGGCGCTGGTGCGCCTGTTTGAAGGCGACTTGCCGCACGGCAAAGGCCAACGCAAGGCGGCCAAACCCGACCTGGAGGCGCTGACGGCCGTGCCACCTCTGCTCGGCTGTCCCCATGGGGCGCTGCTGGCCTTGGGCTCGGGCTCTCGCCCGACGCGCGAGACCGCGGTGCTGCTGGCGCTGGATGCGCAAGGCGGCACCACCGGGCGCCTGGCCTACATTGACCTGGCTGGCTTGTATGCACCGCTGCGGGCGCAGTTTGCCGATCTGAACATCGAAGGAGCCTTTGTGGCCAGTGGCGAGCTGCACCTTCTGCAGCGCGGCAACAAGGGCGACGCTCGCAGTGCCTGCGTGCGCTTTGACTGGAACCAGGTGGTTCCGTGGTTAACCGGTCAAAGTCTGGCGCCACCCCGGCCCAAGGCGGTGCGGGTGATTGAACTGGGCCTGCTGGGTGGTGTGCCCTTGGGGTTCACTGATGGCGCGCCGCTGGCCGGCGGTGGCTGGGTGTTCAGCGCGGTGGCCGAGGCCACGCGCGACAGCTACCACGACGGGGCCTGCGCCGGGTCGGCAGTTGGTGTGGTGGGTCCGGATGGCGCGCTGCGCCAGCTCATCAGCTTGCAAGGCGCCCCCAAAGTGGAGGGCATCGCGGTGCGGGTGCAGGGAGGCGAGCTGTTGTTGAGCATGGTGACCGACGCGGACGACCCCGCCATCGCCTCGCAGTTGCTGCAAGCGCGCCTGACCCTGGTGTGAGCCGACTGAGCGCCGGGCGGCCATAATCCGGGCGATCTCCCGCAGGCGCGGCCGTTCCGGCGGCGCCTCAACTGAAAGCACCCATCATGGCGATCGACCCACCAACCGAGTACCTGACGCCGTTCGAGCGTGGCAACCAGAATCAGACCACCGAGTGGCTTGAATGCATCGGGTTCTACGAGCGCCTGGCAGCCGACTTTCCAAGGGTGCTGCGCTTCGTCCAGATCGGCACCTCGGACAGCGGCCTGCCGATACACGCTGGAGTCGTGAGCGGCGATGGCGTGCTGGACCCGGTCCTGATCCAACGTGCCGGCCGGCCGGTGTTCTTCAACAACAACGGTATCCATCCCGGCGAGCCCGAGGGCATTGATGCCTGCATGGCGCTGGTGCGGGATTTCTGCGTCCAGCCCAAGCGCCTGGCGGCTTTGGGCGACACCGTGTTCCTGTTCATACCGGTCTACAACGTCGACGGTTGCCTCAATCGTCAGGCCAGTTCACGCGTCAACCAGTTGGGGCCTGAACAGTTTGGTTTTCGGGCCAACGGCCGCAACCTCGATCTGAACCGCGACTTCATCAAGTGCGACAGCCTGGCGGCGCAGGTGTTCAACCGTTTCTTCACGGCGTGGGACCCGGATGTGATGGTCGACACCCACACCTCCAATGGTGCGGACTACGCCTACACCATGACGCTGATCCATACCCAGGCCGACAAGCTCGGTGATGGCTTGGGGCCGTTCCTGCTCGACACCATGCTGCCCGCGATTTACCAGGCGATGGACCAGCGTGGCTGGCCCACATGCCCCTACGTGAATCCGGTCAAGACCACGCCGGACGACGGCATTGAGGACTTTCTGGAAGTGCCGCGTTTCTCCACTGGCTACGCGGCGTTGCACCACACTATCGGTTTCATGCCCGAGACGCACATGCTCAAGCCTTTCGCGGATCGTTATGCGTCCATGCGAGCGCTGGTCGAGGTGGTGCTGGCGTTCACAGTGGCGCATGCGCCGACCATTCAGGCGCTGCGCCGCGCGGCGCGCCAGGCGGTGCTGACGCGCCGGCGCTGGCCGGTGTCGTGGAAGCCCGATTACGGCCGGCCGTCTTCCTTTCGCTTCAAGGGTTTTGCGGCCGTACAGAGACCGAGCAAGCTCGGCGACTACAGCCGCCTAGCCTACGACCGCAGCCAGCCCTGGGAGCGTGCTATCCCCTGGTTTAACCGCTGCCAGGCAGACATGGTGGTGGCCACGCCCAAGCACTACCTGATTCCCCAAGCCTGGCGCGAGGTGATCGAGCGGTTGCGATGGAACGCCGTGGAGCTGGACTACCTGCCTTCAGACCAGGTGGTGCATGGCCTGGCCTACTACATCGACGACGTGGTGTCGCGTCCCGAGCCCTACGAGGGCCATCTGTTTCATGATCAGGTGAAGCTGAGCAGCCATCCCGTGACCGTGCAGGCCCGCGCCGGTGATGTGCTGGTGCGCCTGGATCAGCCCAACGTCCGTTATGCGGTGGAGACGCTGGAGCCGCAGGCGCACGACAGTTTTTTTCGTTGGGGCTTCTTCAACAGCATCATGGAGAGGAAGGAAGCCTTCTCGGACTACGTGTTTGAAGACACCGCGCTGGAGATGCTGCAAGCCGAGCCGGCCTTGCGCGATGCCTTTGAGGCCTGGAAGGCGCACAACCCGGACAAGCTGTCTGACCAGCAGGCGGTGCTGGGCTTCATCTATGCCACGGGCCGACGCCATGCCGAGCCGGAGTGGCGGCGCTACCCGGTGATCGGCTTGATTTAGGCGGCCGTCTACCGCGCGCCTTGCGCTGCGCCTGGGAGAGGTGTCTCGGCGCCGGGGTGCTCCGGGCGCCAAGTCGAGCATTGCCCTCTATCTGGACGGCTGTTTGTCAGTTGGCCTTGAACAGCAATGGGACGGCGCGGGTCATTTCCGACTCAATGAGTTGGCGGACGGCGTTTATCTTTTTCTCTAGCGTCAAGGCTGTCCATGGGTTTCTAGTCCCAGCTTCCTCGTTCACGGTCGACATGATTGAAGTGGCAGTGATCAAATGTGTCTTGATCACTTGGGATCGTGCCACGTCAATCAAGGCAACCCTGGCGTAGAAGTAGGGGGCAATAAATCCTTGGCCCTCTTTCCCAGAGTCGATTTCGCGAAGCCGGGTAGAGCCGTCCACATAAAAGCCAAGACCTTGCAGTCGACCTGTGTCGGCTCCGCGAGCCAGGAACTGCACCTTGGTCCGCCCAGGCTGCTTGGTGAGCAGGACCAAATGGGTGGCTTTCTCAGCCGCCAGTGCACTGCGGATGGCATCGGGCAGGCTCACTTCGTCGCCTTTGATCTGAAAGAGAACTTGTTGATCTTGAAACAGCGCCGGACTGCGCGTGTTGAGGGCCGTCATCTGTGCGCCAGGCACCAGTTTGGCGATGGCCTGGGCCGCCACACTGACCGCGACGCCATCAAACATGTCATCCTTGATCTCGATGGGTTCTTCGTGTCGGTTGCGGTCGAGGTTGGAGCCTATAGCGCCTTCCTTGACGACGATCTCCAACTTGTCTCCAACCAGCGACAAGAAGGCGTAAGTGGGTGGATCGGCCGCCAGCACGTGTGTGGGCACAAATCCAAGTACCAGCGTTGCAACGAACAAGACCCGCGCGCTCAGTTTCTTCACGGCCATTTCTCCCTTTCATACCAAATACCCGCCGCACGTCTGCGGCAACGGATTCTGTCATGTTTCTTGTCGAGAAGGATGGGCTTGGTAGAGGCAGTCCATGGACGGTCGCTTGGGACAACACCTATCACGCGCAAGTTCGATGCGCAGATCTTCGCGGGCAGGGCATAGCCGGTGAGCCAGCACGGCGGGGTGGATGCAACAGCCCTCGCCGAGCGCCAGCCTGTTGGCGCCCTGGGGCGAAGACACTGGCTACTTCTTGACTGGTTTCGCCGGCACCACGTCGCCCTTGAAGGCGTTCTCCACCAGCGGCGGCGCGTCCACCTGCTGTACGTGGCACAGCACACAACTGTGGCGTGTGGCTGATGATGTGGTCAACTTTTTGCCGTCGCGGTCAATGAAGTGGCTCTTGCCGATCACGGGCGCATTCTTCTTCTTGTAGACATCGGGGCCGTGGCAGTCCAGACACTGGTTCTCTGTCAGCGTGACCTCGTCGAAGTTCTCCATGGCATGGGGAATGACGGGCGGTTGCGTGGAGAAGGTGCGCGCCACCAGCGGCTGCGTGCCGGGGCGCTTGCCGAGGTAGGCCTTGGTGTCGGCCGGCGCATCGGCGGCGCTGACATCGGCGCCGCGCATCGACTTGGTGGGGTCTGCCGCATGCGCGCTCGGCGTCAATAGCGCCCAGGCCATCGCGGCCAGCACGGTGGCAAGAGTCAGGGTCGAAGTTTTCTTCATGGTAAGCGCTCCTCATTAAGAAGTGGACTGGATAGCGGTCGGCAGTGACGCCGGGTTTTGAAAACGCGTGCCGAAGCTGAAGACATCCTTGGCGCAGACGTCGATGCAGCGGCCACAGTTGGTGCATTGCTCGGACAGGATCACCGGACCGAGGCCCTTGGCCGCGCCCTTGAGCGCCGGACGGATCACCTTGGGTTCGGGGCAGACTTGGTAGCAGTCCATGCAATCGTTGCAGGCCTCGCGCTTGGCGGCCGTGACGCGTACCACGCTGGTTCGACCGAGCAGGCTGTAGGCGGCACCAGTCGGGCACAAGTGGCCGCACCAGCCGCGCTTCACCACGAACAGGTCAAACAGGAAGACGCTCAACACAATCATCCAGGCGGCACCCATGCCGAAAATCAGGCCACGGTGCAGCATCGAGATCGGGTTGATGAGCTCCCAGGCCAGGCTGCCGGTCACGGCCGATAGCAGCAGCGCCATGCCCAGCAACCAGTAGCGCGTCTTGCTCGACACGTGGGCGCTGGTCTGAATGCCCAGACGCGTGCGCAGCCAATGGGCGGCATCGGTCACCGGATTGATTGGGCAGACCCAGGCACAGTAGGTGCGCCCCCCAACCAGCAGGTAGAAGGCCAGCACGACGCCCAGCCCGATCAGACCCAGTTTTTCGGGCAGGTGTCCGGTGGCCAGGGTTTGCATGCCGACAAACAGATCGGTCAGCGGCAACACGCCCAGCGTGTAGCTGAAGTTGAGGTTGCCCTTGACGATCCAGATCCCCGCCAAGGGGCCCACCAGGAATAGCGCCAGGATGCCGAACTGCGTCAAGCGGCGCAGCACCAGCCACTTGTGGGCGGACCACCAGCCTTTGCTGGCGATGGCGTCGGAGCCTGCGTCGGGGACGGTGGTTGGCTTGACCATATTCAATCACCCAGCCCCGGGAATTTGCTGGGCACCGGGCCAGCCTTGGCGCCCGGCATGCCCATGGGCGCGGCGGGTGTGTTAGTGGCGCTGGCTGCGCCAGCCGGATTGCTGCCCGGATCGTAATGGTTGGGCAACTGCATGCCCTGCGGCATGCGGTCCGGAAAGTCGATTTGATCTTCTATCAAGGAGCCGCCGGCCTTCTTCTTCTCGTCCCAGCCGATGCGGTAGTGCTCGCTGAGCTTGCCTTTGGCAAGTTTCGGCGGCAGGACGCGAATGGCGGCTTCTTCCAGTACGCAAGATCTTTCGCACTTGCCGCAGCCGGTGCAGGCATCCGAGTGCACGGTCGGCAAGAACATGGCGTGCCGCCCGGTGCGCAGGTTGGGCAACATGTCCAGCGTGATGGCCTTGTCGATCACCGGGCAGACTCGGTAACACACGTCGCAACGCAGGCCCAAAAAGTTGAGGCAGGACTCGTGGTCGATCAATACCGCCAGGCCCATACGGGCCTGGTTGATGTCGGTCAGGCCGTGGTCCAGTGCGCCGGTCGGGCACGCTTTGACACAAGGGATGTCCTCGCACATCTCGCACGGGATGCTGCGCGCCGTGAAGTAGGGAGTGCCCGTGGTGACCGGCGCCTGTGGCTTGGCCAGCTCAAGCGTGTGGTAGGGGCAGTCGCGCACACACAGGCCGCAGCGGATGCAAGCACCCAGGAAGCTGGCCTCCGGCAAGGCGCCGGGCGGGCGCAGTGCCGTGGCGGGCAGCGCCGCTGACTTGCTGGCAACCAGCCCCAGCCCCAGGCCGAGCATGCCCACGCCGCAGGCCATCTTCGCACTGTCGAAGATGAACCGGCGGCGCGCGCTTCGGGGGGTGACGGGGTCACGCATGGTCGTTCCCGGAAAGCGCAGCGCCGTTGTACGTCGCTCGGGCTCAGGCCTTGACCACCTTGACCGCGCACTTCTTGAAGTCGGTCTCTTTGGAGATCGGGCAAGTGGCGTCCAGCGTCAGCTTGTTGACCAGGCGGTGCTCGTCAAAGAACGGCACGAACACCATGCCCAGCGGTAGCTTGTTGCGGCCCTTGGTTTCCACCCGCAACTGAATCTCGCCGCGCCGGCTGCTGACCTTGACCACGTCATGGCGTTGCAAGCCGCGCTGCTTGGCGTCGTCGGGGTGCATGAACACCACTGCGTCGGGCACCGCCTTGTACAGCTCGGGCACGCGGCGCGTCATCGAGCCGGTATGCCAGTGCTCCAGCACGCGCCCGGTGCTCAGCCACAAGTCGTACTCGGCGTCGGGCATCTCGGCGGCGGGCTGGTAGGGCAGGGCAAAAATCTTGGCCTTGCCATCGGGCTGGCCGTAAAACCTGACGCCCTCGCCGGCCTTGACGTAGGGGTCGTAACCCTCGCGGAAGCGCCACAGCGTCTCTTTGCCATCCACCACCGGCCAGCGCAGGCCGCGGGTCTTGTGGTAGGTGTCAAACGGTGCCAGGTCGTGGGCCTTGCCGCGCCCAAAAGCGCCGTATTCCTCGAACAAGCCCTTTTGTAGATAGTAGCCAAACGCCTTGGATTCGTCGTTCTCGAAGCCTTTTGCGGTTTCCGTGATCGGGAACTTGTTGACCTGCCCGTTGGCGTACAGCACGTCGTAGAGGGTCTTGCCCTTGTATTCGGGGTTCTTCTCCAGGATCGCGGCGGGCCAGACTTCATCGGTCTTGAAGCGTTTGGAGAATTCGACGTATTGCCACAGGTCGGACTTGGCGTCGCCCGGAGCCTTCACCTGTTGGCGCCAGAACTGGGTGCGCCGCTCGGCATTGCCGTAAGCGCCTTCCTTCTCCATCCACATCGCCGATGGCAGGATCAGGTCGGCCGAGACCGCCGAGACGGTGGGGTAGACATCGGACACCACCACGAAGTTGTCGGGGTTGCGCCAACCGGGGTAGATCTCGCCGTTGATGTTGGGCCCGGCCTGCATGTTGTTGGTGGTCGTGGTCCAGTAGAAGTTGATCTTGCCGTCTTTCAACAGGCGGCTCTGCGCCACCGCATGGGCGCCGATCCAGTCGGGCAACACGCCGGCGGGCAGCTTCCACAGCTTCTCGGACAACTCGCGGTGTTTGGGGTTCATCACCACCATGTCAGCCGGCAAGCGGTGCGCAAAGGTGCCGACCTCACGCGCGGTGCCGCAGGCGGAGGGCTGGCCGGTCAGCGAGAACGGGCTGTTGCCCGGCTCCGAGATCTTGCCCACCAACAGATGCACGTTGTACATCATGTTGTTGACCCAGGTGCCACGGGTGTGCTGGTTGAAACCCATGGTCCAGAAGCTGGTGACCTTGGTCTTGGGGTCGGCGTAAACCTTGGCCAGCGCTTCGAGCTTGTCCTTGGGCACCCCCGAGATTTCGTGCGCCTTGTCCACCGTGTACTCGGCCACGAAGGCCTTGAATTCGTCGAAACTGATCGGGCTGTGTTTGCCGGGGTCACCCTTGGGCTTGCCGTCTTCGCCGGGGTAGCCATTGTTCATGGCCACTTTTTCCAGCGGGTGATTGGGGCGCAGGCCATAACCAATGTCGGTCACGCCCTTGAAGAAGCCGACGTGCTTCTTCACGAAGTCTTCGTTGACCGCGTTGTTCTGGATGATGTAGTTGCAGATGTAGTTGAGGATCGCCATGTCCGACTGCGGCTTGAAGATCAGCTCGTTGTCGGCCAACTCGCATGAGCGGTGCGTGAAGGTGGACAAGACGTGCACCTTGACGTGTTTTGCGGTCAGGCGGCGATCAGTCAGACGCGACCACAGGATCGGGTGCATCTCGGCCATGTTCGCACCCCACAGCACAAAGGCGTCGGCGTGCTCGATGTCGTCGTAGCAACCCATCGGCTCGTCAATGCCGAAGGTGCGCATGAAACCGGCCACGGCCGAAGCCATGCAGTGCCGCGCGTTCGGGTCCAGGTTGTTGGTCAAGAAGCCGGCTTTCATCAGCTTGGCGGCGGCATAACCTTCCCAAATGGTCCATTGACCCGAGCCAAACATCGCGATGTTGCGCGGGCCGCCTTTTTTGAGCGCGGCCTTGGCCTTCTCTTCCATGATGTCGAAGGCCTGCGTCCAGGTGATGGGCGCGAATTCGCCGTTCTTGTCGAACTTGCCATCCTTCATGCGCAGCAGCGGCTGCGTCAGACGGTCCTTGCCGTACTGGATCTTGGACAGGAAGTAACCCTTGATGCAATTCAGGCCACGGTTGACCGGCGCGTCGGGGTCGCCTTGCGTGGCCACGATCTTGCCGCCCTTGGTGCCGACCAGCACGCCGCATCCCACGCCGCAGTAGCGGCAGGTGCCTTTGTCCCAGCGCACGCCGTCGGTGCCTTTGGGAGCCGCCGCCATGACGGCTGCCGGAAGGCTCATGCCCGCCGTGGTGGCCGCCGCCGCGATGGCGTTGGATTTGATGAAGTCGCGCCGTGTCGTTGTCATCTCAGATCTCCTTTAAGTGTTGAGGACAGAGCTCGCCGCTGCGCGCCCACGGTCTGTCCCGCAAGGGTTTCAGGTTTCGGATTCGGAATGGTTGTAAATCATCGCGGCGGCCAGGACGCCATCGAGCTGGCCGATACGGGTGTAGGTGGCAAGCGTGCTGTCGTCGTCATCGGTTTCGATGGTGACGATCAGCTTGCCTTCGGGGGAGATGCCGTGGACTTCAACTCCTGGGAGTTCCGTGAGTCGCTGCGCGACAGCGGTCGCGTTGGCGGGGTGCGCGTGCACGAGGGCACTGGAGATGTTCATGCTTGAGTTCCGTGGTGGAGTTCTCATTGACGCTACCCACCACCAGATCTTCAAAAAACCGGTTCGGATTCTGTAACGTACGGGGCGAATTCTAGGACTGGCCTCTTGATCCAAGTTTGATCTAGAACAAGGGTTTCCACTAACTTGTCAGACTCTTATAAGGCGCATCTTGTGTGCAACAAATGGCGTACTAAGGCGCTCGGGTTTGCGTAGCCAATGCGGCATTTTTGTGCTGGCTTTCGCGGGTCGTTTCGGTGTGCGGGCCGACGGGCGCCTATAGTCGAAGCATTGCCTTCACAGTTCGATCCATGCCTGAATTTCTGACCGCCGCCTTCTACAAATTTGTTGCCTTGCCGGACTGCGCCGAACTCCAAGCACCCTTGCTCGCCTGCTGTGTCGAAAACGCCGTCAGGGGTACCATCCTGCTGGCCCCGGAGGGCATCAACAGCACCGTGGCGGGGCCTGAGCAAGGTGTTCGTGCCGTGCTGGCGTGGTTGCGCAGCGATCCGCGCCTGAACGATCTGCAGCACAAGGAAGCGTGGTCAGCCACACCGCCGTTCAATCGAATGAAGGTGCGCGTCAAACCGGAAATCGTTACGCTGCGGGTGCCCGGACTTGACCCCACTAAAACAGTCGGAACCTACGTCAAACCAGCGGACTGGAATCGGTTGATTCAAGATCCCGAGGTCGTGCTGGTCGACACGCGCAACGAGTATGAGGTGGCGATTGGCAGCTTCGCCGGTGCCATCAATCCACACATCAAAACGTTCTGCGAGCTGCCGCAATGGGCCGCGAGTGCGCCGGCGCTGCATCCGGTGACGGGCAAAAAACCCAAGGTGGCAATGTTTTGCACCGGCGGCATTCGCTGCGAGAAATCCACCGCCTTGTTGCGCTCGCGGGGCTTTGATGAGGTCTATCACCTGGAGGGCGGCATCCTCAAGTACTTGGAGACCGTGGCGCCGCAAGACAGCTTGTGGCAGGGCGAGTGCTTTGTGTTTGACGAGCGGGTCTCGGTGGACCATGGGCTCAAGCCTGGCCAGCATGCCTTGTGCCGTGCCTGTCGGCAGCCGCTGCCCGAGGGTGACCTGGCGTCGCCCTTGCATGAACTGGGCGTGAGTTGTTCACGGTGCCATGCCACGACCAATGCCGCCCAGAAGGACGGCGCGCGCGAACGGCAACGTCAGTGGGAACTGGCCAAGGCGCGGCGGCCAGCGGACGGCGGCGCCAAGCCCAAGCGCGGCGCGTCCTCATAAGCCCTTGGCGCGGGGTCGGCCCTTGGTTGGCGCGACGGTTGGCCCCGGATGATTGGCGGGCAGGAGCAGGCTGGCGATCAGGTCCTGCAGGGCCGCTGCCGACGCGGACGCCACATCGCGACCCAGGCAGGCTGACAGGTTGCCGCTGAGTTGCAGGCAGGCCAGGCCATGCATGAGGGCCCAGCAGCGCAGGGCTTCGGCCTGCACTGACGGGTCGTCCGCGTCGCTGGCTTTCAAGCGACGCATCACGCTGTGCACCAGCGGCTGGTAGGCGGCCTCGGCAGCGGTTCGTACCTCGACGGCCTGCCCGGATTGGCTGACCTGCGGCGCAAACATCGCCGCGAAATGACCGGGGTAGTGCATCGCCGTCGCCACGTAGGCCGCGCCCTGGCGCGCCAGTTGATGCGCCGGGTCGTGGTCCCAGCCTTCACCGGCCGTGCGAATCGACTCGGCCAGCAAGGCAAACCCACGCACCGCCACGGCATTGAGCAGCGCCGTCTTGTCGGAAAAGTGCCGGTACACCGCGGCATGACTCACTCCAACCCGACTGGCCAGGTCGCGCAGGCTGAAGCTGAGGTCACCGTGCTCGCTGATCGTGGCGATGGCTTGATCGACCAGCGCGCCGCGCAAGTCACCGTGGTGGTAACGGGTCTTGGCAGGCAGCCTTGCTTGGGTCGTCATGGCCTGATTGTAGGGCTGGCAACAACCAATGTTGACAGTGGTTACATCGTAAGTTACCATTGGAAACATAAGCCCCTTCAACGGAATCGAAAATCCTCGCCACATGAAACGAATCCTCCTCATTCAGGCCCACCCCAGCGGCGACAGCCTGTGCCATGGCTTGGCCGATGCCTTCGAGGCGGGCGTGCGTGATACCGCGTGCGAGCTACGTCGCCTGGACCTGCGGGCGCTGGTATTCGACCCCATCCTGCACCATGGCAACCGCGGCAGCCAGTCGCTGGAGCCTGATCTGGTGCGGGCTCAGCAGGACATCGCTTGGGCCGAACACCTGGTGTTTGTTTACCCCAACTGGTGGGGTTCGATGCCGGCGCTGCTCAAGGGCTTCTTTGACCGCGTGTTGCTGCCCGGCTTCGCCTACAAGTACCGTCCCAGCTCCAGTTTGTGGGACAAGTTGCTGGTCGGGCGCAGCGCACAGTTGCTGGTGACGATGGACACGCCGGGCTGGTACTACCGTTGGCTGTGGCACCGGCCGGGGCACAACCAGATGCGCCACACCATTTTGGGGTTTTGCGGCGTTGCGATCACGCGTATCAGCGAGTTCGCCCCGGTGCATGGGGCACCGCCTGCACAGCGCGCGAAGTGGCTAAAACAAGCCAGAAACCTGGGGCGCAAGCCGGGCTAGTTCCACCGCCGGGCCGTCCCAAGGTGGAACGCGCCCCCTCGGGGGGCAGCGCAGCACCTGCGTCATCGGCTCCCGCCGATGCCGGGGCAGTGGCAAGCGTGGGGGTCTGAATACACGCAACGCCGGTCAGGCGTGGATCAGGGCCACGGCGGGGGTGTGACGGATGGAGCCGGTGCGTCGGGCGTTGGCGCGCCGATGCTGCGGTTTCTGCCACTTTCCTTGGCGCGGTACAGCGCCTCGTCGGCTCGCCGCAGCGTGGCTGCGGCATCCGTTTTGCGCACGTGTTCGGCCACGCCGATCGAGATTGTCACGCGCAGGTCCTGTGCGATGTCATCGAAGCGCAGGCCCTCAACCAGCGTGCGCAGGCGCTCGGCTGTCACCAGTGCGCCTTCCAGTGTGGTGTCGTTGAGCAGCAGCACGAATTCCTCGCCGCCGTAGCGTCCGAACAGGTCCGCCTGGCGCAGGGTCTTGGCCGCGGTGTGGGCCACGTGGCGCAGCACGTCGTCGCCACCGAGGTGACCGTAGGTGTCGTTGACTTTCTTGAAGAAGTCGATATCAAGCATGCACAGGCAGAAGACCGACCCGCTACGGATGCAGCGCACTGACTCCTCGGTGATGCGCTCCATCACAAAGCGCCGGTTGTAGACACCGGTGAGCTCATCGCGGATGGCCATGTCGTGGATGCGTTGCAGGGCCGTTTGCAGCTCGGCGTTCTGCCGGGCCAGCTCCTGATTCTTGTCGCCCACCTTGCGACGAAGCTCACCGACCATGCCGGCCAGAAAGCTGAACTGGGCCAGCGTCAGCGCATAAGCCACCCACAGCAGCCACTCCAGCTTGGCGTTCGTGCTGTCCGGTTGGTAGCGGACCAACAGGGCGATCAGCAGCGCATAGATCGCCATGATCAAGACCCCCAGGGAGACGAAGCCCCGTGTTCTGAACCGGAACATGCCAAACGTGTTAACGGCTGTGTAGAAGCGCACAAAGTTGGCTGTCAAAGAGCGGTTTTGAGGGCTGCTGGATAGCGGTCGCGCAACTGCGGGGTGCGCAAAGGGCGGGGAGACAAATACACGAACGCCAGTGCTTGGCGCTCGCTGGT
>JAUXWC010000093.1 GCA_030685025.1 Rhodoferax sp. | reverse complement strand
GGAGGCCGCAGCCTTGCCGTGCTCGGCCCTCACGGCCTGGAGCGCGCTCAATACCTGCGCTGCGGTCAAGCCCGGCGACAAGGTGTTGGTGCAGGGCACCGGCGGCGTGGCTTTGTTCGCACTGATGTTTGCCAAGCTGGCGGGCGCCCATGTCACCGTCATCTCGTCAAGCGACGACAAGATCGCGCGGGTCAAACAAATGGGGGCGGATGCCTGTATCAATTACGCCGCAGAGCCGGAATGGGCCAAGGCCAGTCGCAGCATCACCGATGGCGCCGGTTACGACCTGATTCTGGAGCTCGGTGGCGAGAAGACGCTGCCGCAATCGCTGCGCTGCATTCGTCCGGGTGGCACGCTGTCGATGATCGGCATCCTGTCGGGCAGTACCATGGCCACTTCGCTGGGTCTCATTGTCACCCGTCAGGTGCGCTTGCAGGGGGTGACGGTGGGCCATCGCGATGGCTTCGAGGCCATGCTGCGGGCCATGATCCAGCACCAGATCAAACCGGTGGTGGACCGCGTTTTTGCCTTCGACGAACTGAAAGAGGGGTTGGCCCACCTCAAGAGTGGTCGCCAGTTCGGCAAGGTCTGCGTGGCGCACGCTTAGTCAAACCGAGCATGCAAGGCGCATGACGAGTTCTGCGCAGTCTGTCGCGCCAGCGCCGGGACGTGTTGGATTCCGGGTGAACTCATTGGCAGTTGTGCTGCACAATGTCGTTCGAAGTTAATGGATAGTGCGTACAGATGT
This sequence comes from Rhodoferax sp., assembly GCA_030685025.1. Taxonomy (GTDB): domain Bacteria; phylum Pseudomonadota; class Gammaproteobacteria; order Burkholderiales; family Burkholderiaceae_C; genus Rhodoferax_D. The sequence continues at coordinate 2,867 of JAUXWC010000093.1, read as the reverse complement.
AAGGAGAAAGAACCGTGTGAAGCCGTCGATTTGATTCTTGATTTCTGTCGCCCTTTGCGCCATTCACACGAGACACCAATCCGGCGCATCGTTACCCTCCATGGTCCAGGGTCACACCATACTGCTATTCTTGCCGCGCCCTGCGGTGGCCCCTTTGGGCGTGTCCTTCTTGTCCTCATGCGTCACAAAGCCAATGGGCCGGCTCGGTGGGTCGGGTGGCGTCATGAGTTCGCGCACAGCGTCCAGCAGTTGGCGCAGTTGCAACCGGGTATTGCGGCTAAAAGTATCGTGCGACAGCTCCAGGCGCTCCGTCTTCATCTCCAGCTCGGCCAGCCGCTTGGCCACGTCCGCATTGGTAGAGAGCGCCTCGCGCAAATGCACAAAGGCGCGCACCACGTAAATTCCCATCTCCACCGCCTGGGCTGATGCCAACACATTGGCCGCCTGAATCGCTCCGTGCTCAGTAAACGCATACGGCAGCACTTTAGAAAATTTGAGCTTTTGGAGGTGGTCGCAATTTGCGACCACCTCGGCTTTCTCGGCTGCGGTGAGCTGAAACAAGAAGTCGGACGGAAAGCGTTCCCGGTTGCGCTTGACCTGCTCATTGAGTCGCTTGGTCGGCACGCCGTACAGCGCCGCCAAGTCCACATCGATCATCACCCGCAGGCCGCGAATCACCTGGATGCGCCCTTCGATGCGCGGCACCAAAACTGTGTTGTTCGCGCTCATGCAATCGGTGCCGTCGTGTTGAAACGGTGGGCTGCGTGCTTGAGCAACAAGCCTTCCAGTACCGCACGGGCTACGCCTTTCTCCTCTGGCGTGAGCTGGCCCATGGCCTCGAACTGCAAACGCAAATCCTCATCGGGTCCGCGTTCACTGTCCTCGAACAGCAGCTAATCGGTGGTGACGCCGAAACACTTGGCGATCTTCTTAAGCGCGTCGGCGCTGAGCTGTGAGGTGCCCGCCTCGTAGCGTTTGATCTGCTGAACGTGGATGCCGGTGGCGTCGGCAAAGCTTTGCTGCGTCAAACCGCGCTCATGGCGCAGGGTGATCGTGCGTTGGGCAAAACTCATGGCGGCGAAGTCCGTTGGTAGAAAAGGGACTTGCATGGTACGTCATGAGGTCATCAAATTGCATCTCGGGGAACAATGGCCACGGGGAAAAAAGGAAACCGGGCCAAGCCCGGGTGAACGAAATCGGCCCCATCGTTAACTACAAAATCAATAGCTGCCTGCGCACGTTCTATGTGGGCTAGCGCCCGATTCTCTTCCTACTCTCAAGTAAAAAAAGCCACCTGCAACCCCTTAGCTGCTAAGAGCTGGGGTTCCGGGAGGTGGTCACAAATTGTGATCTCAAACATTGCCTTGCCTCGTTGTGCTACCGCGCCATCTCGATCAACTCAATATCCTTCTTGAGCAAATCATTGATCAGCGCGGAGAAGTCCACCCCCTTGGCGCTGGCCAGCGCGGCCAGCGTGGCCTGCACCTTCTGGTCCAGATACACCGGCACATGCAGTTGCGCGCCAGCCCTGTAAAACTGCCCGCGCCTGGCTCCCGCAAAATCGATCTCTGCGGGCATATCGTCGTCATCGTCAATGGGTGTGGTTTGTGCGTTCATGGTATTCACCTTAACGGGTTGGATGTAACGGGGTTGGGTGGGATTTAACGGGGTTCATTCTCATACTGCTGGCGCTCGCGCTTGGTGGCCTCGCGCGCGGAAATGATGCGCACGCTCACATGAATCGGCCCGGTGTGTTGGTAGGTGTGCGACACCGCCAGTAACTTGCCATCGCTGGAGTTGCCCAGCGTAAACCAACGCTCGTCGGTCTCGTTGTGCGCGCTGTCGAACGTGGTCAGCGCCAGGGCATCGAGCAGCACCGTGGCCGCCTGCACGAAGGTAACCCCATGCTTGGCGACATTGGACTGCGCCTTGACTGGGTCCCATGTGGTGTCGAGTTGCACTTCGTTGCTCATGCGCTCGTTCCTTTGGCTGCGCTCATCGCGCCAGCGCCTGCAAATGTTTCTTCGTCAGGAAGGCATCAAGCAGGCGCTTGATGACATGCTTGTCGTCATCGGATAGCCGCTCCACCTCGTGGAACTGCTGCAGCAGCTCATGGTCTTCAAACCGAGCCTTGGTCACGTCGTCGGCCGCACCTCCGAACAAATAGTCACTCGTGACCCCCAGCACGTCGGCCAGGCGCTTGAGCGTATCGCCCGATGGCCGCGAGGCCCCGCGCTCATAACGCCCGATGTGCGTGTAGTGCAAACCCGCCAGCTTGCCCAGCGCGGTTTGCGACAAATCCTTTTGCTTGCGCAGCTCACGCAGGCGCAGCGCAAAACCACCCTGCATCTCCGTCACGCCCAGCACTTCAACCGCCAAAGCGGGATTGTTTGGAGCGATGTTGCCGGATTTAGCGCTTGAAATCCATGCCTTGATGCTCGAAGCTGCGGTCTTCATGTTTGATATGTTAAAGCATGCTGGCTACCGCATCAAGCACCCATGCTTCATGGAAAATTTTCTCAAAACGACGTGAAATTGGCACGCATCCCCGATCAGGAAGTCCAGCGGCTGAGAATTGAAGTCGCGGTGCAGCGCCTGATTGCGCAGCGCCGCCAGTCGTTTGCCGAAGTCCATCGCCCACAGATACCAAGAATGAGAAGGCGTCGCAGGTGCGCTTGCAGGGCGTCACGGTTGGGCACCGCGATGGCTTCGAGGCCATGCTGCGTGCGATGATCCAACACCAGATCAAGCCGGTGGTGGACCGCGTTTTTGCCTTCGACGAACTGAAAGAGGGGTTGGCCCACCTCAAGAGTGGTCGCCAGTTCGGCAAGGTCTGCGTGGCGCACGGCTAGGCAAACCGGGGACAA
>JAUXWC010000080.1 GCA_030685025.1 Rhodoferax sp. | reverse complement strand
GGAGGCGGTTGCCACGGGCGCGCTGCGCGCGCTGGCGCCACAGGACAACGTGGTCGCCACCTACCGCGAGCACGCCCACGCCTTGCTGCGTGGCCTGAGCATGGACGCCATCATGGCCGAAATGTATGGCAAGCAGCAGGGCTGTTCGCGCGGGCGTGGTGGCTCGATGCACCTGTTCGACCGCGCCAGCCGCTTCTATGGTGGCAATGCGATCGTTGGCGCCGGCCTGCCGCTGTCGGTGGGCCTGGCGCTGGCCGACAAGCTGTCCGGCCGCGCCGCGCTGACGGCCTGCTTCTTTGGTGAAGGGGCGGTGGCCGAAGGCGCCTTTCACGAAGCCATGAACCTGGCGGCGCTGTGGCAATTGCCGGTGCTGTTTTGCTGCGAGAACAACCTGTACGCCATGGGCACGGCACTGGCGCGCTCGCAGGCGCAGACCGAGTTGTGTGTGAAGGCGGCTTCCTACGGCATGGTCACGGCGTCGGTCGATGGCATGGACGTGGTGGCCGTGCATGAGGCGGTGCAAGCTGCCGCGCAGCAAGTGCGTTCTGGCGCCGGACCGCTGTTCGTCGAATTGCGCACCTATCGCTTCCGCGCCCACTCGATGTTCGACCCCGAGCTGTACCGCGACAAGCGGGAAGTCGAGGACTGGAAGACGCGCGGGCCGATTCACACCTACAGCGCGCGCCTGAAGGCACAGGGCAGCCTGAGCGAGCCCGAGTTCCTGGCACTCGATGCGCAGGCCCAGGCCGAGGTGGACCGGTCCGTGGTCTTTGCCGAGGCCGGCACCTGGGAGCCGGTGGCCGATCTGCTGCGCGATGTCACCACCCCGCCGGAGTCGCCGTGACCGGCCGGCGCATCACTTACCGCGACGCCGCGCGAGAGGCGCTGCGCGAGGCCTTGCAGGCGGATCAGCGGGTATTCCTGATGGGCGAGGACGTGGGTCGTTATGGCGGCACCTATGCGGTCTCCAAAGGCCTGCTCGACGAGTTTGGTCCGCAGCGCATTCGCGACACGCCGCTCTCGGAGTTGGGTTTTGTTGGCGCTGGCATTGGCGCGGCGCTGGGCGGCATGCGACCGATTGTCGAGATCATGACGGTCAACTTCAGCCTGCTGGCGCTGGATGCCATCGTCAACACGGCGGCCATGCTGCGCCACATGTCGGGTGGCCAGTTCTCGGTGCCGCTGGTGATCCGCATGGCCACCGGCGCCGGGCGACAGGTGGCGGCGCAACACTCCAACAGCTTCGAGGGCTGGTACGCCCATGTGCCGGGCCTGCGCGTGCTTGCGCCGGCCACCGTGCAGGACGCACGCGGCATGCTGAGTGCCGCCCTGGCCGACCCCGACCCAGTGTTGATTTTCGAGCACGCGCAGCTCTACAACAGCGAGGGCGAGTTGCCCGACGATGGCCCGCTGACGGTGGACATTCACAGCGCCAAGGTGCGCCGCGCCGGCACCGATGTCAGCCTGATCACCCACGGGGGATCCCTGCCGAAGGCGCTGCGCGCCGCCGAGGAACTGGCGGGGCAAGGCATTTCCGCCGAGGTGCTGGATCTGCGCGTGCTGCGTCCGCTCGATGACGCCACCATCATGGCCTCGGTGCGCAAGTGCCGCCGCGCGGTGGTGGTCGACGAGGCCTGGCGCGCCGGCAGCCTGGCCGCCGAGGTGATGGCGCGCATCATGGAGCAGGCTTTCTTCGATCTCGATGCCCCGCTGGCGCGGGTGTGCAGCGAAGAGGTGCCGATTCCCTATGCCCGCCACCTCGAAGAAGCGGCGCTGCCACAGGTGGACAAGATCGTTAAAGCCGTCGAGTCCCTGATGGGGCGTTCGCCATGATTGAATTCAAGCTGCCTTCGCTGGGCGCGGACATGGACCAGGGCACGCTGCTGGCCTGGCACGTCAAGCCCGGCGACACGGTCAAGCGCGGCCAGGTGGTGGCGGTGGTCGATACCTCCAAAGCGGCCGTGGATGTCGAGATCTGGCACGATGGCGTGATGGCCGAACTGCTGGTGCAGCCTGGGCAGAAGGTGCCGGTGGGCACGGTTCTGGCGACGCTGCTGGCGCCGCCCGCAGTGGCGTCTGGGCCGCAATCCGAAGCGGTGCTGGCATCAACCCGGCAGGCGGTATCACCCTTTGCGCGCAAGCGGGCCGCAGAGCTCGGTCTTGATCCCGACAGCCTGCGTGGCACTGGCGCGCAGGGCTGCGTGACCCTGGCCGATATCGAGGCGGCGGCGCGAAGCCGTGCACCGGCGACCCCGAGCGCCGTGCTGCCGAGTGCCGCACCTGATCGGCAGCAGGACATGCGCAAGGCGATTGCCGCCGCGATGAGCCGCTCCAAGCGCGAAATCCCGCACTACTACCTGAGCGAGACGATTCCCATGGCGTCCAGTCTGGCCTGGTTGCAACAGCGCAACCAGGGCTTGCCTATTACCGAACGCATTCTGCCGGCCGTGCTGCTGCTCAAGGCGGTGGCCGTGGCCCTCCAACGCACGCCGGAGCTCAATGGGTTTTACCGTGACGGTGCCTTCCAGCTCGCGACGGCCGTGCACGCGGGCGTGGCCATTTCGCTGCGTGGTGGCGGGTTGGTGGCGCCGGCATTGCACGACGCAGGCACCAAGTCGCTGGAACAGTTGATGCGCGAGCTGGCCGACCTGGTCAAACGCGCGCGCTCGGGTTCGTTGCGCAGCTCCGAGATGACCGACCCGACCATTACCGTCACGAATCTGGGAGAACAGGGGGTCGAGTCGGTATTCGGCGTGATCTATCCGCCGCAGGTGGCGCTGGTGGGCTTTGGCAGCATCGCGTCTCGTCCATGGGTGCTGGCGGGCAAAGTGGACGTGCAGCCGATGGTGTGTGCCACGCTGGCCGCCGACCACCGGGTATCGGACGGACATCGTGGCGCGCTGTTCTTGGCTGAGCTGCGCGAGTTGCTGCAGCGCCCGCAAGCGCTGGCGCACGCCGATGCGGTGCCGTCAGCCGCGCAAGGAGATCCGACATGACGATGGACCGACACACGATGGCGCAGACCGTGGTGGCCCTGCTGCGACGGATCGCGCCCGAGCTGGAATCCGACGCGCTGGAGCCCAAGCGCCCTTTGCGCCAGCAAGTGGATCTGGACTCGATGGACTGGCTCAACTTCCTGATCAGCCTGCATGAGCGCTTCGGCGTGAGTATTGCGGAATCGGACTACGCAGGGCTGGTTTGCCTCGATGACGTGGTGGACTACCTGCAGGCGCGGCTGCCCGGCGGGAGAGGCGGCCAGGAGGGCGCATGATCCCGGACTATGAACGAAAAAATCCGCCAGTTGCTCGACCAGATGGCCGTACTCGAAGAGGACCTGCGCCAGGCCGTTCGCGAACAAGAGGCTGGCGTGCTGTCGCAGATACGGGGCAAGCGCGTGGAGTTCGAGGCCTCCATCCTGGACGCGCATCGCCGGCTCAAGACCGGTTTGTTTCGCTGGGTGGTGACCTACCGGCCGCAAAACTTCATCACCGGCCCCGTCATCTACAGCATGATCGTGCCGCTGGTCATTCTGGACCTGTTTGTCAGCTTCTACCAGGCCACCTGTTTCCCGATCTACCGGATTGCCAAGGTGCGCCGCGGTGACTACATCGTGTTTGACCGGCAACAGCTTCAGTACCTGAATTTCGTTGAGAAGTTCCACTGCACCTACTGCGCCTATGGCAACGGCCTGATCGCCTATGTTGGCGAGATCGTGGCCCGCACCGAGGAGTATTTTTGCCCGATCAAACACGCCCGCAGGGTGCTTGGCCGGCATGCCCGCTACGCGCGGTTCCTCAGCTATGGTGACGCCGCGGACTACGCGGCCAGGCTGGAGAAAATTCGCACCGGGATGGAGCCCAAGGATCCCAAGGCGTAACGTCGGCTCGGCCTTGTTTCAGGCACCGCGCACGCGTGCCTTGCGCCCAGCCGGCAGGCAGGCGCAGGCCACCACCCGCTGCACCTTGCCGCTGCGCCCGCGCGGCAGCGTCGCGCCAGGTTTCTCGATCAGACGGATCGGCCCCAGCCCCTGCTGCTGGGCGAAGCTGTGTAACACATTGCGGCAGCGTGCCAGCGCCGACACCACTTCGGCGCCGCTTTGCGGCAGACGCAACTCCAGCGTATGGCCATCGCGCTGGCGCAACTGGAACTCGAACACCGCCGCCTGGTCCTCCAGCGCGGTGGTCAGGGCCAGCGGCAGCAAGGTCACCGGTCGCTCATTGCGGTCGAGCATGGTCAGCGGGTCGTCGTGCCGGCCGGCCACCTCGATCACCGGCAGGGGCGAGCCGCAGTCGCAGCGCTGGGTGCCCAGCGTGATCTGGTCGCCCAGGTCGTAGCGGATCAGCGGCTGCACGGTGTTGACCAGATTGGTCAGCAGCGTGGTGTGGGACTCCTGGCCGGGGCGAACCGGGCGGTGCTTCGCGTCGACCGGCTCCAGGATCAGCCAGTCGGTGTTGGCGTGCATGTGGCCATGGCTGCACTCCCAGCCCATGGTCAGGAACTCCGAGGCGCCGTAGCTGTTGCGCACCGCGCAGTTGAGCGACTTCTCCACCCATTTGCACACCCCCGGGGTCAGCGTCTCGCCGCCGGTCCAGACCTCGTTGGGCCGATGCATGAGGGTCCCGCGAGCCGCCTCGTCGGCCAGCAAGGCGGCCACCGTCGGGTAGGTCGAAATGATGGTCGGCGCATAGTCGTTGAGCGCCTCGACCAGTGATGCGGTGGACTGCAGGATCGAGAACGTGCGCATCACCTGTGCGGCCCAGGGATTGAGCTGGCACAGGCGCTGGATCGACACATAGCTGGCAAAGTGGCCAGTGGTGGCACCGACGAAGGCGATGCGCTCGGACAGGTACAGCGGGTCCAGCCAGCGTTGCAGCGGCTGAGGCACGCTGCGCCGCAAGGCCTCCAGCGCATCGTAGGTGGCCATCGCCTTCGCATCCTGCACGAACACGCCCGGCTGACCACTGGTGCCCGAGCTTTCCCACACCACATACTTGCCCAGATAGGGCTCGGCGATGCGCCTGGGGTCGGCGGTGAAGGCGCACAGCTCGGCCAGTTTGAGCTGTGGATCGCTAACCCACTGGTCGAAGCGCTGCATCAACTCTTCCTTGGTCACAACCGGCAGAGCCCCCAGCGCCACGCTGGCGGGCGTGATGCCGCGCAGCCGTTCGCGGTACAGGGGCGAGCCGTGCATCGCGGCCTCCAGCAGTCGCGTCAGGCGCGTGCGCTGTTGCGCCGCGAGCGCCGCCGGCGTGGCCCGATCCGTGGCCAGCACGTCGAACGCCACTGCCGCGCTTTGCGCCGAGTCGAAGACGGCTGACACGGAACTGCCCTGGCCTTGGCTGGTCCGAGCGTTACTTGCCCGCAAAGCTGGCCCGCACCGTGCGGTCGTCGGAGAGCTGGCACTGCCCCTCTCCGCCGCCCGACATGCCGCGCGCCGGGTCAACCATGTGAAATCGGCAACGCATGCGCTGCTTGTCTGGCGACTCCAGCGTGGCCACCACCTTGCCGCTGTAGTGCGTGATGAACTGCGTGGTTGCGTAGGGCAGCCCGCCAGGGTGTCCCCAGTAGGGCCAGTCGTGCCAGCCGTGGCGCCAGTGCAGCCACAAGGGTGTGAGCACCTCGCCGCGGGTCTGCTGCGTGATCTGGAAGAAGCGGCCCTGGAAGGTTTGCCCCGGCAGTATCGCCGTCATGCTGCCCGAGATGCCGCCATCGGTGCTGGTCCACGTGAAGGCGACCGGCTGATCCTGTGCGCCCGCCACGGCGAGCTGTCCGCCGCCGGTGCCGGTGGTGGTGCACCCGGCCAACAACACACTCAGCGCGGCCGACAATGCGAATCGTTTTGCGGTGTTCATGGCGGTCTCCTGATACCTTGCGGGACAGACCTTCAGCTCTGTCCTCAACTGATTAGAGCTTGCGGGACAGACCTTCAGCTCTGTCCTCAACTGACTGGATGAATTCGCGGCGTCAGTGCCAGTCCACAGTCTAGAAACGCTCGCCCATGGCGCCTTGATATTTCGCAACGCTGCCGCGAAGACGGGTTCAGTCGATCGAGATACCAGTCAGGGCCAGAGCCGAGCGGCCGTTTGCGTACACGGCGTCGTAACAGCGCGTGCACTGATCGCAATACAGGTGCGACCGGATCACATGCTTGTAGCGCAGTACCAGCTTCAGGGGTGCGTGGCAGTGGGGGCAGGCCTCGCGCATGGTGCCCACCGGCATCACCGGTGGCGCGCTAAGGCCCGTGGGCGTGACTTCGCCGCCGATCACCAGACGGGGGTCGAGTTCGATCAGGTCCAGCGCCGTAGCCCGGCGCACCCGCAAGTCGGAGTTGTGGCGGCCGGTTGTGAGGCCGGTGGTGGCGGTGTCGATGTGCGGCTCGGCGGGCATCGTGTGGTCTCCAGAAGAGTGGCAGACGCTCGCTAGCCGACATCGCCCAGTTCGTAGTCGTCCGGGGCGTGCAGCGCCTGCGGATCGTCTGCGTCGAGCTCACGCTCCATGGCCAGGTGGTGCTTGTAGGTCAGACCACGGAACTCGGCGAACGGACCGGTCAACAGGTAGATCGGCTGGCGGATATCGGCGTGAAACGGTGCTGGGCTGGTGAACGCCTCGGCCGATGCCCGTCGCTCCACCTGCGCCAGGCCCAGACCAAGCAGGTCGGTGATCAGTTGCGAGCGCGTGGCGTGGGGATGCATCTCGCACAGCGCCTCCAGCCTGGATGCCAGTGCGAGCGGCAACCGCAGGGCATAACGCTTGCGGGCCAGGCTGGCGCCGCTGGCTCGCTTGCGTGCTGGTGATCGGGTCTGGTTGGTCACGACGGGTGGTTCACGGCAATAGGCTGTCAGAACCTCACATGCTCGGTCCGGGCGGGTGCCGGGGTGTTGACATTTCGCAAGGCACGCCCCCGGTTCGCCGTACTGCGCCGAAGCAGCGCGATTTCTGGCTTGCGATTGAGAATTCGCAACACTTCACCGCACGCCGCGCCTAAAGTTCTGCCCATGCCTTGACTGAATCGCTTCGGCGTACTGGCAAGGCAAGCTGGGGGGTTCGAGCAATCGGGCCGAGTCCTGATGTTCTACACCAGGACGGATGAGGGCGTCCCCAGACGTGCCGACGTGATGAGTTGGCATGGGTTCCTCGTCACCAACCGCCAGCCCCTCAAAAAGGCTGGCGGGTCTACGTTGGGTGGCCCGGCACAGCCAGCCAGCAAACGGCCGGATGCAGAAGGGAACGACCGATGCGAGGTGATGAGCACAGAGCCTGGATGCTGTCCGAGGCGCCAGACCTGCCGCAGACCACGCACCGGCTGGCGCACCAGTACTTCCAGATTGGTCAGACCCGTGAGCTGCTGTGTTGGGAGCCGCCGGTCGACATGCACCAGCGCCAGGACGAGTTGGGTGTGCTGGTGGCGCTGCCCGGCGTGGCGCCGGACCGTTACCAGGTCAGCCTGGCGCACTCGGTTTTGATCGTGCGGGCCGAACGCGCCCGCAGCGTGAGCTTCAGTTCAGGGCTGATCCTGCATCTGGAGATTCCCTATGGCCGCTTCGAGCGTCGTATCCGCCTGCCGGCGGGCGAGTACCACCTGGTCAGCATGCGACTGGAGCACGGCTGTCTGCGGCTGCAACTGGCACGACAGATATGAGCAAACCGATCACTCTGCTGGAACACAAGGAGGCGCATGGCCAGGCCGATGTGCCGCAGGCCGCTGAGCAGGCGAACGGCTTGGACGCCACGTTGGCGGTACCGGACGACGCGCTCATCATCGTGCCGGTGCGCAACCTGGTGTTGTTCCCCGGCATGATGGTGCCGATTGCGATTGGCCGCGAGCGCTCGATCGCGGCGGCCCAGTACGCCCTCAAGGCCGACCGCCCGGTGGGCATTGTGCTGCAGCGCGACCCTAGCACCCAGACGCCTGGCGCGGGTGACCTGTCGCCCATGGGCACCATTGCCGCCATCCTGCGCTACGTCACCACGCCCAGCGGCACCCACCACATCATTTGCCAGGGGCAGGAGCGCTTTCGCGTCAGCGCTTACCTCGACGGGTTCCCGTTCCTGGCAGCCAGGATCGAGCGGGTGGTCGAGCAGACCGGTGCGGGTGACGAGGAGATCGAGGCGCGCTTCATCCAGTTGCGCGAGCGCGCCGTCGAGGTGCTCAAGTTGCTGCCCGAGGTGCCCGCCGAGATGGTCGCCGCCGTGCACAGTATCGAAGCCCCGGCCACGCTGGCCGATCTGGTCGCGGGCTATCTGGACATCAAGCCCGAGGAGAAGCAGGAACTGCTCGAAGAAGTGGACCTGCGCAAGCGCCTGGACCGGCTGCTGGCGGTGGTGGCGCACCGCATCCAGGTGATGCAGATCTCGCGCGAGATCGACCAGCGCACCAAGGCCAGCGTGGGCAAGCGCGAGCGCGAATTTCTGTTGCGCGAGCAGATGAAGGCGATCCAGAAAGAGCTTGGCGAGGACGAGGGCCGCAACAGTGCCGAGATGGCTGAGTTGCGCCAGCAGATCACCGACGCCGGCATGCCCGAGGAGGTCCACAAGCAGGCCGAGAAGGAGCTCAAGCGCCTGGAGCGCATGTCGGACGGCTCGTCGGAGTACTCGATGGTGCGCACCTACCTCGACTGGCTCGTCGAGCTGCCCTGGAAAGCGCCCGAGCCCGACGTGATCGATGTGGCGCAGGCGCGGCGCATTCTGGACGAGGACCACTTCGGCCTGGACAAGGTCAAGCGGCGCATCGTGGAGTTTCTGGCGGTGCGCAAGCTCAACCCCCGTGGGCACGGCCCGATCCTGTGCCTGGTCGGGCCGCCCGGCGTGGGCAAGACCTCGCTTGGGCAGTCGATTGCGAAGGCGTTGGGACGCAAGTTCGTGCGCGTGTCGCTGGGTGGTGTGCACGACGAGGCAGAGATGCGTGGCCACCGTCGCACCTACATCGGCGCCTTGCCCGGCAACATCATCCAGGCACTCAAAAAGGCTGGCACGCGCGGCTGCGTGATGATGCTCGACGAGATTGACAAGCTGGGCGCCGGCATGCACGGCGACCCCTCGGCCGCGCTGCTGGAGGTGCTCGATCCAGAGCAGAACTGCACCTTCCGCGACAACTACCTGGCGGTGCCCTACGACCTGTCGCAGGTGCTGTTCATTGCCACCGCCAACGTGCTCGATCCGATCCCCGGTCCGTTGCGCGATCGCATGGAGATGCTGCAACTGGCCGGCTACACGCAGGAAGAAAAACGCGAGATCGCCCGCAAGTACCTGGTGGCGCGCCAGCTTGTCGACAGCGGCCTCAAGCCCGAACAATTCTCGATCACCGACGCGGCCCTGGCCGCCATCATCCGGGACTACACGCGAGAGGCCGGTGTGCGGGGCCTGGAGCGCCAGATTGGCGCGGTCTGCCGGCGCGCCGCAGTGCGCATCGCCGAGCGCCAGGCGCAGACCGTGCGGGTCGACGAACCGGACCTGGCCGAGGTACTGGGCCCGGTCAAGTTCGAAAACGAAGTGGCGCTGCGCTGCGGCATGCCGGGCGTGGCCACTGGCCTGGCCTGGACTCCGGTGGGTGGCGACATCCTGTTCATTGAAGCCAGCCGCACTGCCGGCACCGGTCGGCTGATTCTGACCGGGCAACTCGGCGATGTGATGAAGGAGTCGGCCCAGGCGGCGCTGACGCTGGTGAAGTCACGGCTTGCCAGCTTGCAGATCGACGCGGCGGCGTTCGAGAAGACCGACGTGCACATTCACGTGCCAGCCGGCGCCATTCCCAAGGACGGGCCCAGCGCCGGCGTGGCGATGTTCATTGCGCTGGCATCGTTGTTCCTGGATCGTCCGGTGCGCTACGACGTTGCCATGACCGGCGAGATCAGCCTGCGCGGACTGGTGTTGCCGGTGGGCGGCATCAAGGAGAAGGTGCTGGCCGCGCTGGCCGCCGGCATCGGGCGTGTGATGCTGCCCGCGCGCAACCGCAAGGACTTGGACGAAGTGCCGCAGCCGGCCCGCGACCGTCTCGAATTCGTGTTTCTGGACGATGTCGAGCAGGCTCTGCTGGGCGCCATCGACAAACGGGCGGGCGAAGCGGCCGGCCAGATTCCCCTGCCGGGCCTAGAAGTGGTGCCGCAGGTCCGGTTGCCGGCATGAGCCGTTGCGGGGCGGACCGGAGCATGGCGACGCTCGGTCCTCTACTGATTGGAGGCCAACCGGTGTCGGCGCGAACAGAATGCGAGCCCTCTGCGGGTCGCTAAACGCGCAATGGAATCGAAATCTTCGGTTCTATGGCTTTGAGGACGTTGTGTGAGCTCAGAATGTCTTCGTAGAGACTCGCGTGTTTTGGCGCCACAACCGTTAGCACCAACGCGTATCGAACGAGCTCCGAGCCGGCGTTGGGTGTGGCCCCGCCTGCCCTGGCGTTGTAGTGAATGTCGAAAGTGGCGCCTTCCAAACTACTGCCGCGGAAAGTGTGGCTGGCGTGTAGTACCGTTTCCCACTTGCCCAAGTCACTGCGCTGCTCTTGCTCGGTTCGAAACTCGGTCGTTGAAAAGAATGAACGAGGCATCGCCTCCTTGCCGGGCTGTTTTCGCCCGACGTGCGGCCGAAAGGTGACACTGAGTCCGGCCTTGGTATACGCCCCCGTGTTCTGAACATCGACCGGACTTGCATAGCAAAACGTGGCGTGCAACTGCACGTTTCCCGGTAACTGCACGGGTGGAAGGGGAACCGGCGCCCGCAAGAACTTGCCGGGACGCAACACGCCCTGGTAGATGATCCTTGCGACCCCGTCCCCGCACGTGATGATGTCATTGATGTCCTGTGGCACACGTCCCCACCCGACATCCAGCGGATCGCTTGCATCGACGAGATGTGGCGCCTCCGCGGCATGGATGAGGAGGGCCTTGATGGTGAGTGGCACCACGGCATCACCCAGTACAGCGCGTATACCCACCGCGGTGCGCAAAACAAACGGAGACGAGAAGCTTGTCCCCATGGTAGCCACCAGTTCCGGTCGGCCGCCACGCATGACCACATGGAAGTACTCCTTGGGTGAGCCACCAAAGGCGACGACATCCGGCTTGCGTCGCCCTGGGCTGCGCCCAGGACCTCGGGCACTGTAGGATGCCCGTGCCCAGTTCTGGTCGGTCCGGTTTGATGCCCCCACCGACAGCGCATTGACGCAATCGGCGGGAACCTGAACCCGATCAAGCCCCAGTGCGCGATCACGCTCGCCGTTGTTCCCAACCGCCACGGTGAGCAGCGTCTCCCCGTCGCTCAGGAGCGTGTCAATGACTGCGGTCCAAGCGTGCACGTCGTCGTCTTCGATCGGTCTGTCCGGTCCCAGGCTGAGATTCATGAACTGGTACTGGCGCGACAGCAGCACCTCTTCCACGTGCCCAAGCGTGCGGTACAGCTCGTAGGGGTCCTCACCATTCGATAGTTCGTCCAGCACCCGGTAGTGATCCACGAACGAGTAGGGCCGTTGCGCCTCTTCGCCTGGCTCAACCGGGCCAAACAACAGAGCTGAAGTGACGCCCAGGCCGTGGTCCAGGTAGTCGGCAACGTCACCAGCCGTGTCGTCAGACCGAATGTAGTTATTCACATACGGACTGAGAGCATGCTGGTGCGGCAAACCACCATCAAGTACCGCCACCGATGGTTCGCTCGAAATGGGTTGTCCTCCTGGGAGTTTGAAGCTAACCGTGATCGGCAGGCCCCGGGCGAATGGGCGCACGCTGCGCAGCACCGGCATGGGTCGAATTACTCGCATCAAGGTGAATTGCGCCAGCGCCGTCAGGCCGGCCGAGTCGCCTTCGACGGGAACGAACATCAGGCCACCCACTTGGAACTCATACTTCGTGGCCACCGTGAAGCCGCACTGTCGACAATAGGCGGCGAAACTGCGGCGCAGAAACTCAACTGTCGCATCCGGTATTAGGTGTAGGCCTACTTCATAGACCGCCCTACCCCCGCTAGGCCGGGCCATTTTGATGCGATCAAATTCGGACATGATGCCGAGCGCCTCGATTTCTGAAAACTCGAGGGCCTCCTTATCATCAGTCTGTAGCTGCTGCACATACGCGTGAAACTCAGCGAAAGACTCGCGCGAGCCGGCTACAAAGATCTGCGTGGTCTCCCGTTGTTCAACACCTTGCTTGCGGGTGTCCTTTCGCGGCGTGACCCTGACACTGCGACTTCCCACCGAGGTCATCCCGGTGTGACGCAGCAATCCCGTCGGGAAATACGACTTGGCCACATAGGTCGGATGCAGCGTCATCTTGGCGACGGCGATATCACCGGGGCATGCCTGCGATGGCAAGTAGCCGACATCGGCGGCCAAGGCCTGAATCTGCGGCCCCAGGGCGGCCTTGGCTTCTGCCAGCGTGTACGGATGGGCTTTAGGTCCGCCTGACTTTGGCGCTGGAATCTCGTAGGTCAAAACCTCTCCGCGCCCAATGATGAAGCGATTGGCCATCTATCACATCTCCCTTTTGCGCCCGCGCCCCTTTATCGGGGATGGTCCGGCGTACTTTCTGATCGTATCCCGTGCCACACCGGTTAGCGCCATGATCTTGTTGTGCGACAGCGCGCCAGATCGCGCCAATTCGATCGCCAATTGCAGGCGGGAGGGCTTGTCTAGGTTCTGTGCCCCTTGGGTGGCGAGGTCCATGACGACATGAGCCGGGTCTGCGTCATCAAGCACGGTCTGGCGGCGTAGCGCGTTGACGGCACGTTCAACGTCTGACAGCGACTTTCCGTGAAGCGACGAAGCCAGCAGCTCAATCCATGGTTCGAACATCGCCACGTCATTTCCCAGAAAGCGCCGTACCGCAAAGGCAAGTACGTCGGTTGTAGGGGATTCGAAGTTCAACACTGCGTCAAAGCGGCGCCATAGAGCTGGATCGATCAGTTCAGGGTGATTGGTGGCCGCGAGCAACAAGCCCGAGTCAGGCCATGCGTCCACTTCCTGCAGGATTGCCGACACCAGGCGTTTGAGTTCCCCTACATCAGACTCATCGCTGCGTTTCTTGGCAATCGCATCGATTTCGTCAAGCAGCAAGACGGCCTCGTTTCTCTTGGCATGGTCGAACACCGCACGCAAGTTGCTGCCGGTCTTGCCCAGCAGGCTGCTCATCACCGTCGTCAAGTCCAGCGCCCACAAGGGCTTGTCGAGCTGATTGGCGATCCACCGCGCCGAGAGTGTCTTGCCTACACCCGGAGGGCCGACCAGAATGGCAGATCGGGTTGGCCGAATCCCATGGGCGGCGAGTCGCGCTCTCTCGTGTCGCTCCCGTGCAAGAGACTGGATTTGGGTGAGCAGTGCAAGCGGCAGCAATGGTGGCGGCAGGCCGCCACGATCATCGAAAACGCGGATCAGGGATTGTCGGGAGTCGGCATCGACCGGCATCGACGATGCGTCAGTGTCTTGTGGGCCGCGGCGCAGCAGCGTCGGCGCATTGGCGCGCGTTCGCGAAGACTTGAGTGTTAGGTCGAGCCGGGAAGCCAATTCAGGGCGCGTCACGCGGTACTTTCGCACGAGCTTGGCCAAAAGGAGGCGGACATCCTCCGTCGCCGCTTCGGAGGCCAATCTCGCCAAATTGGCTAAATCCTTCTCCAATTCTGATATTTCGTCAATTACTTCCACGATAACTCGCTCATTGTCAGAAATAGATCGAAATTAATTGGCGAATTATATGGCGATATCAGTTCTGGAGTGATCTCAAGTTGTGCTTTTAGTCCGAGACCAGGGGCTATTCATGGCGGGTGTGTCGCCAACGTCTGCCGTCAACTTTCCTTCCCATTGCAGCGTCGTTGATCAGCGTTGGTGATCAGGCTATTCGCACCAAGTGGTGCCCCTGTCGCCAGACCAACCATCTAGGCAACACTGTGCCGGGCCTCCCGTAGGTGGATCTCAGTCTCTTGGCGCACATGCCGCATCCATCTTGCCTGCTTGGCATCATCCTCATGCAGGTAAATCGAGGTCGTCGCGATCAACGCATGACGCAAACTGCCCCGAACGGTTGTCAGTCTGGCACCTTTCGTCGCCGTATGGGTGGCGTGGGTGGCACATCCAGTGTGGCGAGGCACGCCCAAGCTTTTCGGCCAGCGATGTACGCCCAGCCCATGGCGTCATGTCACATCTGCACCAGGGGCAGTGAAGGTTCGCTCGGCACGTCGTCCGGCGACCGTGCGCCGCATCCCCATCGCGGTGGATTACGCGCGTTGTCAACAACAGCGGTGCGCTCAGACGTGGTGGCGCCGGGTGGTCGGCCGAACCGGTTTGATGTTGATGTTCAAGCCCCGCATGCCTGAAACGCGCCGGGCGGTTCGCTCGACCTGGAAAATGGTCTGGCGTGAATCCACATGGCCGTTCAGGCTCACCATGCCGTTGTTGACGTCAACCTCCAGGTCGCTGGTGTTGACGGCGGGAATCGCGTCGAGCCGTTCCATCAAGTCGGCTCTCAGCTCTGCGTCGGATTTCATGGCCCTGTCTCCTACTCCAAATGCGCGGCGACGCCACCCGGCTGGCTGGCGTCGCGGGCATGTCGGGGGACTGTAGCCAGCGGGCGCGCCTGGCCGGTTGAGAATTCGCAAAGCCGGGGATTGCCAGGGCGTTAGATTGCGCGCTTGGGTGGACATCACCTGTCAACATGAGAAAGCGAGGGATATCCATGAAAAACACACTCCTGGCGGCCGGCGTGGTCGTCGTCTTGGCGGCGTCCAACGTGGCCTGTGACAAGCTCCAGCCGCCGCAGCCGCAGTTGCAGCCACCGCCACCTGCCGCCGCCGGCGCGGTCGGCCAGCCCGATGGCGAGCGCAATACCTACTCCGCCGCAGCGCAGCAGGACCTCGACGAACAGCGAACCGCCCTGGCGCAACTGCGGATCAAGGCCGAGGCCGCCAACGAACAGGTCAAGGCGAGGCTGCGTGCCGAGCTTGACGCCCTGGACGCCGAACTCGGCGATGCGCAGAAGCGACTGATTGAGCTGAAGGCGGCCACGGCACAGTCGTGGCAGCAGCTCAAGGAGGCGTTTGGCAAGTCGCGGGACAAGTTCAAGAGCGGGATCGAGAAGTACCGCAAAGACGCCGGGTGAACGGGGGACGCTTCATCAAACGGATGCGGCCTGATGCGGCCTGATGTGGCCTGCGGTGGCTAGCCGGTTTGCCTTGCCGAGGGTTTGTTTCCCCCACTCACTCCCCCAGCCCCTCTCCCGCCCCGCCGGGCGGAAGAGGGGAGCCTCATTTTGCCTCTGGTCTCGACCAACGCGTTCACGGCGCAAGCGTCGCGACTGCCCGCCGCTCGGCAAGAGTAGTCGCCAACGGTCGTAACTGATTCCGAGAGTTGTGCGGCGCCACTGGCTGGCCGCTGCGCGCCAGCAACGAGTCAAAGAAAGCGGAAACGGAAACGGAAATGGAAAATGAAAAGGATCACTTCACCTCGAATCATCGAATTCGCCTCCGGCGCTCGGAACTCGCGCCCTGAGTTCTTGCCGCTCCAACCCAGATTTCAACCGTTCCCGGTTTGCCCGTTGCCGGATCGCGCGGTCAAATCAGGCTCCCCCTTTCCGCCCTGGCGAGGGTGGAAAGGGGGTTGGGGGGAATGGGGGTGAGTTCAGGAAATCGGGTATTCGGGGCCCTGGCAACCGGCGCCGGCTGCGCAAAGGGCAGCCGGCGCGTCAATGGCCCGCCAGCGCGCCACGCCAGTTTGAATCGCACCCGGATAAACGCAGTCGCCACCTCAACTGGCGGCGTTGGTCACCGGCCGGGACTCCTCGGGTAGTGGAATCACGAAGCAGGCGTCCGCCGGCAGGCTGGTCCAGTCCAGCGGCTCGTCAGGGCGCAGCACTTGCGCCTGCAACTCGCTGGCCGCGGTGCGCACCTGGTCGGTGCTGGTTCGCATCAGGATGAAACGCATCTGGCGCCCCTCGCGGCGCAGGGTCAGTTCGGCCCGCTGCCAGGACGACGGCAGACAGGGTTGAAAGCGTAGTTCGTGGGCGGTCAGTTGCAGGCCAAAGATCGACTCGATCGCGGCACGGTGCAGCCAGCCCGCCGCGCCGGTGTACCAGCTCCAGCCGCCGCGCCCGACATACGGTTTGTGGCTGTAGACATCCCCCGCCATCACATAGGGCTCAAGCCCATACGCCGGTCCGCGCAGCGGGTGTTGGCTGCGGTGCGCCGGACTGAGGTAGGTGAAGTAGCGGTAGGCGATGTCGCCGCCCTCGGCCGAGGGCGCCGCGATTTTTTCGCGCTGTGCCTGGGCCTGCGCCATCAGCGCCCACACGCCAGCATGGGCGTATTGCCCCCCGTTCTCGCGCACGCCCGCAGGGTAGGCCTGGATGTAGCCCGCGCTGGGTGATGCGCGCGCCAGCGGCGGGTCGAGCAGCCGGATCAGGCCCGCCGTGCGGTCCACCAGGTGCGTCTCCACCGCCGCCAGGGCCAGGCGCTGCAGGTTCGCCGGCGCGGCGTGGGACAACACGCCCCACGCCTGCACAATCAGGTCGATGCGGGCCTCGGCGTTGGTGTGCGAACCCAGTGCCTGTCCCTCGTCGAAGAAGGCGCGCTTGAACCATTGCCCGTCCCAGGCGGCGCTGGCCAGCGCACGCCGCCAGCCCTGCGCGGCCTGTTCCCAGGCGTGCGCGCGCGCCGCCTCGCCGCGCTGGCGCGCCAGCGGCGCGAAGTCGGCCACCACCTGGCACAGAAACCAGCCAAGCCACACCGACTCGCCGCGCCCCATGATGCCGACCCGGTTCATGCCATCGTTCCAGTCACCGCTGCCCATCAGCGGCAAGCCGTTTGGCCCGACCCGCAGGCTGCGATCAATGCTACGCGCCGCGTGCTCAAAGACCGTGGCATCCTCGGCGCTGATGGTGGGGGTGTAGTAGGCGTCCTCGGCGCCCTCGGGGATGGCGGCGCCTTCCAGGAACGGCACGCGCTGGTCCAGCACGGCCTGGTCGCCGGTGGCGCGCAGGTAGTGCGCGCAGGCGTGCGGCAGCCACAACAGGTCGTCCGAAAAGTGCGTGCGCACCCCGTTGCCAAGCGGTGCGTGCCACCAGTGCTGCACATCGCCAGCGGCAAACTGGCGCGACGCGCACAGCACGATCTGCTGGCGCAGCAGCGCCGGCGCGGCCCAGGCCAGCGCCATGGCATCTTGCAACTGGTCCCGAAAACCGGTGGCGCCACCGGCTTGGTAGAAGCCCGACCTGGCCCACAGCCGGCAGGCCACGGTCTGGTACAGCAGCCAGCGGTTCACCATCGCGTCAAACAGCGGGTCCGGCGTATGCACCGTGGTGGCACCCAGCAGGCTATCCCAGGCGCCGATCACGTCCGCCATGCGCTGCTCCGGTGGCGTGGCGGCGGCCTGCGTGGCGAGCTGGCGCGCGGCGTTCTCGGTCTCGCCGTAACCGAGCCAGAACACACACTGCGCCGCTTCGCCGACCGCCAGCGCCACGCGAGTCGACAGCGCGGCGCAGGGGTCCAGCCCCTCGCCGCTGCGCTGGCCAAAACGCTCGGGCAGTATCAGGCCACCGCCTTCGTCGAAGCACTCGCGTCGGTCACAGGTCCAGTCAGGTTCGATGCCCAGGGCGCTCGACAGGGCAAAGAAGGCGGTGCCCTGGCCAAAGCCGCCGGAGCGCTCGCGCTGCTCGCACAGCAGCGTGCCGAGGGCCTGCTCGCCTTGCCGCGAGCGGTGCAGGCTGGTGCGTACGGTGCGACGCTCGGCGCGGTTGGCGCCCATCATCCATTCGGCGATGCCGACCACGCGCAAGCGCAACGCGCGCCGGCCCCGGTTGACAAACTCCAGCCGAACTTGCTTGACCGACTTGAGCGGGTCCACGCACCAGGTGACCGTCACCTCCAGGCCGCCGCGGCGGTGGCGGATCAGGCTGTAGCCCTGGCCATGCGCCACGTGGTAGGACACGTCCTGGGCACCAAAGGCGTTGGGCGTGACGCTCCAGACCTCCCGCGACGCCAGGTCCTGCAGCAGCAACCATTCGGCGCTCGGGTCGGCCACCGGGTCGTTGGACCAGGCGGTGAGCTGCATCAGGCGGCTGTTGAGCGCCCAGCTATAGCCGCCGCCGGCTTCCGACAGGTGCGCGCCGAAGCTCGGGTTCGCCAACACGTTGATCCAGGGCCGCGCTGGCGCCAGGTCGGCGCTGACGTCGAAGCGAAATTCGCCTGAGCCCGGGTCGAATTCGCCCGACGGTGCCGCCCCCACCACTGCCGGGCCGGGTGCCAGCGCCACGGCGGCCACTTCGCGGCGCTGCGCCAGTGCCTGTTCATGCGTGGCCACCCACTCGTTGACGTGCACCGGCAGGGGCCGTCCGTCCGCGTGCAGGCGCAGCCGGGCCTGCGCCTGCAGGGTGCTGAGCTCGTCGGCCGACAACTCGTCGGCGCGCAGCACGGTGAAGCTGGTGACGCGCGCACCGCCGTTTTCGGCGGCGTCGTTGGCGTAACGCTCGTGCAGCGCCAGCAACTCGCGCTGCAGCGCCATCAGGTAGGAGGCCGGCTCGGCGTTGACGATCACCAGGTCGCAGGCCACGCCGCCCCACGACCACAGGCGCAGCGCCTGCGCCAGTGCCCGCACCAGTCCCAGGCCCTCCGGAACACTGATGGCCACCAGAATCAGCGCTCGCTCGCCCGACAGGCCAAAGCGCCACAGCAGGCGGCGGTCGCAGACCCGGGTGCTGGCCTCATGCCGTGGCGCCTGGTCGCGCGCGCGCGTCAGGCTCTGCACCAGGGCGGTGGTCAGTGTCTGGATCGCCACGAAGTCGCGCGCGCTGATGCGCAGCGCGCGCAAGCGGATGCCGATGAGCGTGGTCGCCATCAGCGCGCTGCGTTGAATGTGGCTGGGCTCGCGGTATTTGTCGATCACCGCGCGCAAGGTGGCGCCGGCGTCGCACACCGCCGTGGCAAAGGTGAGCTGCCCCCGGGCGTTGGCCGCAATGCGAAGCCGCACCGCCAGCGCGCACACCGGGTCCAGCCCGGTGATGAGCCGCACGGTTGGTTCGCCGTTGACTGGGGGCAGGGGATGGAGGCCAGCGCGCGGCTGGCTGCGCAGATGGTTGCGCCCCAGCCAGCGCTGTCGGTCGGTCTGGCAGCGCAGGCCCAGCACCTGCGCCTGGGCATCGGCCAGAAAGTGCGCCAGTTGCAGGCCCGGTTCGGTCGGCAGGCGCGGTTTGCGCTCGAACCACAGTGCCTGCTGCGTGGCGAGCCAACTGGCGTTGACAAACAGGTTGGTGAAGGCGGGGTGGGCTTCATCGGCCTGCGGGTCGCACAGGGTCACGTCAAACGCCGACACCAGTTCGAGCTCGACGGGCAAGTCGCCCAGGTTGCGCAGCTCGATCTGGCGAAACTCGATGTCGTCCTCCGGGCTGACCCAGACCGTGGTGTGCGCCGTCAGGTCCGCCCAGGTGGTCTCGAAGCAAACGCGGTTGGCGTGGTAGGTGCACGTGTAGCGCGCCGCCGGGTCCGCCGCCGGGTGCTGGGTGAGGGACGCCAGTGGCGCATGCGCCGGCTCGCCCTGGCGCGCCGGGGGGTCGAGCCGGCGCAGGTAGAAGAAACTGCCCTGGTCGTCGCGCAGGGCATCGTCACGCCAGCGCGTGATGCCGGTCTGGCCCCAGCGGCTCCAGCCGGCGCCATTGGCGCGCAGGGTCACGCTGTAGCGCCCGTTGGACAGCATCTGGGTGGGCTCCAGTGCCGTGGCGCCGGGCTCCAGGTGGCGCAGCAGCTCGGAGGCGCGCCGGTGCAGGGGCTGCGCGGGCGGCCCCATGGTGGGGGCGTACAGCCGGGGCACTTCGCGCGGCGCGCGTTCGTGCAGCATCGATGCCACCGCCTCGATCGGGGCGTTGGCCATGCCCCAGCGTTGCGCCACGCCGTCGTGCAGCACATTGGCCAGCGCCACGATGGTCATGCCCTGGTGGTGTGACATGAAGGTGCAGACCGGCGTAAAGGCCGATAGGCCATCCTGGCGCCCCGGCGTGAAGTCCAGCGACTCCACAAAACCATAGCGCGTGCGCGCCGCCACGCCCTCCAGCGCGTGCAGATTGGCCAGCGCCGCGTGCGGCTCGATCTGCGCCGCAAGCAGGGTGGCGTAGGGCGCCACCACCAACTCGTCGGGCGGGGTGCGCCGCAGCGCCAGGCGCGGCACCCCATGCGGGGCGTACTGGTAGGCCAGCGTGTGGTCGCGACCGCTGTGCGCCGACTCCGAAACGCCCCAGGGCACGCCGTGGGCGCGGGCAAAGGCGATCTGCTCGCGCAGGGCCACCTGGCAGGCGTTGCGCAGCACACTGCCATGCGGCTCGTCGAGCACCAGGCAGGGCATCAGGTACTCGAACATCGAACCCGACCAGGAGCGCAGCCCCGCCTTGGCGCCCAGCGCATAAAAGGGCCGCCCCAGCGAGGCCCAGTGGCGCACCGGCACATCGCCCTTGGCGATGGCCAGCAAACTGGTCAGGCGGGCCTCGGAGGCCAGCAGGTCATAGAAACTGGCGTCGAGTTGCTGCTCGGCCACGCGGTAGCCGATGTGCAGCAGGTGGCGCTTGGGGTGGTACAGAAAGGCAAAGTCCGGCAGGCCCGCCAGGCGTTCACATTCGGCCGCCAGCGCGCGCAGGCGGCTGGCCGCCTCGGGCGCGTCGGGGGCCTGTTCCAGCGCGCTGGCGTGCAGGTCTTGCTGGGCGCAGTGCCGTGTCGCGCGGTAGTCGGCCAGCAGCCAGCGCAATGCCTGGCGCTGCTCGGCACTCAGCTTGCCGCGCCGCGCCAGCAGCGGCGCGAGCCGCTGGCGGCAGGCCTGCAGGGCGTGTTGCGTGGCGGCCTGATCGTAGGGGGACAGCGCCAGCGCCAGGCAGGCCTGCGCCAGCGCCAGCAGATGGCCGCTGAGGTTGCCACTGTCCACCGTCGAGACGTACCTGGGCAGCAGCGCTGCGCGGGTTTCGGTGTCGTACCAGTTCAACAGGTGGCCGCGGTGGCGTTCCAGAGCGGCCAAGCTGGCCAGCGTGGCCTGCAGGCGCGCCAGCAGCTCCTGCGTGCCGATCCAGCCGAACTGGCGCGCGCAGGCCACGCTGAGCAAGTACAGCCCGATGTTGGTGGGCGAGGTGCGGTGCGCCACTGCCTCGTGTGGCAGGGTTTGCAAATTGTCCGGCGGCAGGTGGTGGTCTGGCGCGCCGACGCAACGCTCAAAGAAGCGCCAGGTATCGCGCGCTAGGCCCTCCAGCCAAGCCTGCTCGGGCGCGGACAGCGCCGCGTCGTCGCGCGCCGGGCGCGGCCGGCTGACCAACCAGGTCCATACCGGCGAGGCGGCCCAGGCAGTGCACAGCGCCAACGTCAGCCACCGGTGGGGCGTGCCGCCGGCCCACAGTGCCACCAGCAGCAGCACGGCCAGGGCGCAACTGTGCCGGTGTTGCCGGGCCAACTCGCGCAGGCCGCCCTTGGCCGAGGCCTGCGCGGCGGCCGCGGTGGTCCACTGCAGCAGGTGACGCTGGCTGACCACGCTGCGATAGAGCGCGCGGCCGATGGCGTCCAGCGCCAGCATGGCCTGGTGCGGCAACTGCGCCAGGTGCCACAGCCCGGCGCAGCCGGCGCGCGCCAGATCGGTCAGCGCCTGGCGGTAGAAGTGCCGGCGTGCCAAGTCCTCACGGCTGTGGGCGAAACCGGCCACGGCACCCAGCAGGGGGCCGGCCGAAAAGGCCGCCAGCACCAGCGCCAGCGCGGCCCAGGGTGAGAGCACCGCGCCGGCCAGGGCCAGCAGCAACAGGGCCAGCGACATCGGTGCCACCAGTGAGCGGCGCAGATTGTCGAACATCTTCCAGCGGTTGATCGCACGCAGTGGAAAGCGTGCCGGCGACAGCAGTAACGCCAGCAACTGCCAGTCGCCGCGCGTCCAGCGGTGCACCCGCGAGGCGGCCACGTCGGCATGAAAGGGCGCGTCCTCGATCACCGTGATTTCGCTCAAGCCGGCGCAGCGCGCCAGCGAGCCATCCAGCAAGTCGTGACTCAGTACCCGGCCTTCTGGCAAGCGGCCCGCCAGCACCGCATGCATCGCCCGCACGTGCAGCAGGCCCTTGCCGGTGAAGGTGCCCTCTGCAAACAAGTCCTGGTAGACCTCCGAGCTGGCCGCACTATAGGGGTCGATGCCGCACTGCCCGGCAAACAACCAGTGAAACAGCGTGAAGTCGCGCTGCGCCGGCAGGGGCGTGGCCACGCGCGGCTGCAAAATGCCGTAGCCGCTGACCACGCGGCGAGCCGTCGCATCAAGCTTGGGCTGGTTGTGCGGATGGGCGGCCACACCCACCAGGTCACGCAGTCGTTCGGGCGGCAACTGGGTGTCGCTGTCGAGCGTGACGATGTAAGGCGTGTTGGCGGTGATGCGCGACAGCTCACCCAGGTCCATGAAAGCGCTGCTCGACCCTTGCGCCAGCGCCGCCACCAGTTGTTCGAGCTTGCCACGCTTGCGCTCCCAGCCGATCCAGCGCTGCTCGGTCTGGCAGAACTGGCGCTCGCGGTGCAGCAGGATGAAGCGCGGCGGCGCGTCGGCCTGCGCCTGCGGGCGTGGGTAGCGCTGGTTGAGCGCGCGCAGTTGCTGCGCCGCACTGTCGAGCAAGGCGGCATCACCGTCGCGGTGCGCCGCATCGGCGTCGGCCCAGTCGCTCAGCAGCGCGAATTGTGCCTCGCGCTCGGGGTTGGCCAGGTAGTGCAGGGTCAGGCGGTGCACCAGCTCGCGCACGCTGGGCGCACTGGTCAACATGCCGGGTATCACCACCAGCACCCGGTGTTCGGGCGGAATGCCCTGGGCCAGCGCCAGGCGCGGCAAATGGTCGGGGCGGGCCGACTCGCTGATCAGGCGGTTGATCACCGCCACGACCGCCTCGGAGGCCGGCCACAGCATCAACGCCGCCGCCAGCACGCTCCACCAGTCCAGTGTGCCGGCGCCACCGTCCACGCCGACCGGCTGGCGCACCAGCAGCCAGCCCACCACGCCAAGCGTGCCCAGCAGCACACCCGCCAGGTAGGCCGGCAGCGCGCCGCGGCGCGCCGTGCTGCGCCAGTCGAATGCGGCGCGCCAGGCCCGGCGCCCGTGCAGGCCCTGCGCGCGCACCAGTTCGGGCCGCCCCGCGCCCTCCAGCCAGTGGCTGGCGACCGCGCTGGCGGCGTGTCCATTCGGGCCGGTGCGCATCAGCCCAAGCAGGGTTTGCGCTAGCGACACCTCACTGCACTCGCAGCGCCGCGCCAGGTGTTCGATCCCGTGCAGGGTGCGGTCGCGCGTGCGGGTGTGCTCGGCCTCGAACATCTTCGAGGTCAACATCAGCCGCATCAGCGCGCTGGTGCGGGCCACCAGCTCGGGCCAGTCGGCGTCTCCAATAGTGCGCAAGGATGTCACGGCGTTGCTCACGCTCAGGTTGTCGGCCGCCTGGTCGGCGCCCTGCTGCGTCTGCGCCGTGGCCAGTTCAGGCCAGGCGCCGTGCAGCCAGTCCTGGTAGCCTGGCGGGTAGCTGGCCTCGCCGCTGGCCGGATGTTCCTGCAGCCGGCGCGCCAGTTGCGCCAGGAAGACCCGCCCGACGCCGCGCCGGTTCAGCTCGGCGAGCAGCCGGTCCAGCATGTTGAAGGTGCAGCGCTCGATGCCATCGCAACACAGGTTGGCGATTTCGCGGGCGGCCTTGTGGGTGGCCGCGCGTTCGGCCAGCCGGCGCAGGTTCTCCACCAGCACCACGCGCAAGGTGGTGGGCAGCGCCCAGAGTTCACTCAGGTTCAGTGGGCGCGTTTCCTGGTAGGCCTGCAGGTAGTGCAGCAGCAGGTGCTCGTCGAACGCGCCATCGGTGTGCGCCACAAATGCCCATGCCACGCCATAGACCCGTGGCAGGCCGGCCAGCGGCTCGTCCTGCAGCACCGGCAGTGCCTGGAAGTAGCGGCGCGGCAGGCCGGCGTGAACCTCTTCGAGTTGCGCCTCGATCAAGTGGAAGTTGTCGAGCAGCCATTCGCCGGCCGGACTGATGTCGTAACCGGTGGTGGCCTGCATCGCGATGTATTGATGCGCCTCGCGCAGGACGCGAATGTTGTCGCGCAGGCGCGGGAAGAAACTGGTCGGGCGAATGCCAGCACGGGCGGCCCGATGGGTCTCGCCCAGGCTGCGGCCGTGTTGCGCAAGCCGCTGCAGCCCAAAGATTTCCGAGCGTATCGGCGCCTGAAGCGCGCCGCGTGCACCGTGCAGGATGGCGCACAGGGCTGCCGAGGCCGCCGGCACCAGACGCTGCAGCTCGGAGTGCGCCATGGCTTGCGGGGCGTTGGACCGGGTGTTGGGCTCCGAATGCAGCGAAGCGCTACAACACCAGTGAAGCCGCGCCAATAGTCATGACCACGAGCATCAACGTGGTCACGAAGCGCGTCGCCACAAAGCCGCGCATGAGCTCGGCCGCGCACTGCAGCGCAAACAGGCGGCGCTCGGATCGTCGGCACTGCACCAGATGCTCGCGTAGCGCCGCCGACTCGCTGGCCGAGGCCAGCGGCATGCCGCCAAAGGACGAGGTGCTCCAGCACACGCTGGCGTCCAGGTTGGCGTTCATGCGTGCCCCCGGGGGGTGCCTGACAGCGCGTGCTGTCGGATGTGCGCTATTTTGGTCATGCCATTCTCCACAAGGTTTCAGGACACTCTGATGCTAGGAGGCCGCGCCTGTGCCGGCTTGCGAAAAATCAACGCACCCGTCTTCACCCAAACCTAGGATTGACCAACGCTGCAGACAGTGAGGTCGGCCTTGAAATCCATACCAATCATCTCTCGCCACCCTGGCAACCGACACCGGGTGGTTCCTGCCCACGTGATGAAGCACCACGGGCGCGGCCAGGACGCTCGAGCGGTCGGGTGGCCATGAGTGCGAACCCGTTGGGCCGGGCCGGTACCGGTGCACGACAGGAGAGTGTTCGCATTGGGCGGCAGGCGTTGCCGGGCACGCTGGAGCTGCCTGAACATCCGCTGGGTATCGTGGTGTTCGCCAACGAGCTTGCCGCCAGCCACGCCAGCACGCGCAATGCGCGGTGGGCCAAGGTGTGGCGATCCTTCGGGCTGGGGGCCTTGCTGTTGGATCTGCTGACCGAGCCGGAGGCGCAGGACCGCCGCAGTGTGCTTGGCGTCCCTCTGTTGGGCGCGCGGCTGGCCGATGCGCTCGACTGGCTGGAACGGCGCCACGAGTTGCTGGGCGTTCCGATTGGCCTGTTTGGCGTCGGCACGGGCGCGGCGGTGGCCCTGCTGGTGGCGGCGCGCCAGGCGGAGTCGGTGGGCGCGGTGGTCTGCAGCGACGGCCGCACCGATTTCGTCTCCGCCTACCTGCCTCGCGTGCGCGCTCCGACCTTGCTGCTGGTGAGCAGCCAGGCGGAGGCCACCCTGGGGCCGATCAACCGCGCGGCGCTGTCGGTGCTGACCTGCAACAAGCGGCTGGAAACACTGCCTCGCGCGGTTTCTGGCGATCTTGATGATTCCGACCTGCCCGATATCACCGTCAGCCTGGCGGGCCACTGGTTCGAGCGGCATTTGAACCGACTGCAACACTAGGAGAACTGCGATGGAAAAGACCTGGATTCTGGTGGCCAACGCGCACCGCGCGCGCTGCTTCGAGACCGATGGCCATGGTGATGCGCTCAAGGAACTGGCGGACTTCATTTTTCCGCATGACAGCAGCGGGCACGAGGCGCAGGCCGCAGGCGGTGTCGCGGATGTCGGCAAGGGGCACGGACGCACCGGCCATGCCGGCACGCAGTTCGAGCCGCATGTCGATGCCAACGCCAAGGAGCGCCACGGCTTCGCGCGCCAGTTGGCCGAGTTCCTGAACACCGGCGTGGCCACGCGCCGCTGCGAGCGCGTGGCCATGATCGCCACCCCGCCGATGCTGGGCGAGCTCAAACAGTGTCTGAGCCAGGCCGCCAGCAAGGCCTTGGCCGACTGCGTCGCCAGCGACCTGACGCTGTACCAGGGCGCCGAGCTGAAGCGGCGCATCCATGAGGCCCTGCAGTCGAGCGCATGACCCGAGTTCAATGATGGCCGCGCCGGATTCCCAGCGACACGTCGACCAGCGGATCGAGGCGGTCAGCGAGGCGCTGTGTGCCCTGCGTGATGCCCTGTCCGCGCTGTCACTGGCCCTGAAGGACTGGCAGTTTGAAGTCGATCATGAACGCCACGCGCTGGTCGAGAGCGCGGTCCATGACCTGTTGGTGCGCATCGCATCGGAGCATGGCCAGCCAAGTGCTCGCCCTGGTGCCGGCAGACCCGATGCCGGCAAGGCCTGAGACCTTGCGGGACAGACCGCAGCCACGCGAAGCGGGGCAAGCTCTGTCCTCAACTGATTGTCGGATGTCAAGACAGCGCGCGCTGCTCCGATCCGCGTCGGCCCAATCCGGCGCGACGGGCCGGGCCGTTGCGCTCCCCGTTGGGTTTGCTGGCGTCGCGGTAGACCGCGCAGCCCTTGAGCCCGAGTTCCTCGGCGCGCAGCAAGTCCAGCTCGATTGCCTGCACGCTGGTCACTTCGGGCAGGTGCAGCGTCTTGGAAATGGCGCTGTCGACATACGACTGCGCCACCGACATCATCGCCAACTGATCGTCGGCATCCACCTCGGTCGCCTGGACAAAATAGTCCGGCTGGGGCGCCTGCGCGCCGCGTAGCGCCCGGTACTGGCGCCAGGCATGGTCCTGCACGGGGAACAGAACCGCCTGCCCATCGGAGCCGCGCACGCGACGGCTGCCTTGCAGCGCCAGGATTGGCTCGATGCCGCTGGAGACGTTATTGGCCAGCAGGCTGATCGAGCCGGCCGGCGCCACCGCCAGCAGGTGGCTGTTGCGGATTCCATGCTGCGCGATCGCTTCCTGGATGTCGCGCGAGAGATCCAGCACGAACGGGCTGGCGCCGAAGCGCACCCGGTCAAACGCCGGGAACGCGCCCTTCTCCTGGGCGATCTCGATTGAGGTGCGGTAGGCGGTGTCGCGTACCGCGCGCAGGATGGCGCGGGTCAGGTCGATGCAGGGCGGCGAGCCATAACGCACGCCCAGCATCGCAAACATGTCGGCCAGGCCAGTCACGCCCAGGCCGATGCGCCGACTGGCGTGCGCCACCTTTTCCTGGGCCTTGAGCGGAAACAGCGACACGTCGTGGATGTTGTCCAGAAAACGCGTCGCCACGGCCGCCACCGCCTTGAGTCCGCCAAAGTCAACGCTCGGGTGCTCCGAGAACGGGTGCTGGACAAAGCGGGTCAGGTTGATCGAGCCCAGGTTGCAGCAGCCGTTGGGCGGCAGCGGCACCTCGCCGCAGGGGTTGGTGGTGGACAGATGCTCGCAGTACCACAGGTTGTTGGCGCGGTTGATCCGGTCGATGAACAGCACACCCGGCTCGGCACTGTCGTGCTGCGCCTGCAGCAGCTTTTGCCACAACAGGCGAGCCGGCACGCGGCGGTTCACCAGGCAGCGTTGCGGCACGTTGCTGCCGGGCCAGATTCGCTCGCACAGCTCGCCTCCCACCGGGACCGCATGATCTCCCAGCGGGAACACCAGCGGCCACGCTCCGTCCTGCTCGATGGCGCGCAGGAAGTCGTCCGTCACCAGCACCGACAGGTTGAAATGCGACAGCGTGCCGGGGTTCAGCTTGGCCTCGATGAAGCTCTCGATGTCCGGGTGGTCGCAGCGCAGCGTGGCCATCATGGCGCCGCGCCGAAGGTTGCCGGTTTCCAGCACCGAAACGGCCGATTCCCAGACCTGCATGTAAGACACCGGTCCCGAGGCCACCCCATTGCTGGCAACCGCCATGGCGCCGGCCGGGCGCAGGGGGGAGAAATCAATGCCCAGTCCACCGCCCGATTGCAGCGTCACCATCGACTCGCGCAGGGCATTGAAGATGCCGGACACCGAGTCCTCGATGGTGCCCAGGGCAAAACAATTGAACAGGGTGGTGCGCCGGGCGGTGCCGGCACCGGCCAGAATCCGGCCACCGGGCAGGAAACGGAAGTCACCCAGAATGGCGCGAAAGCGCTCGCGCCACTCATGGCGGTGGTGCGTCTCGGCCGCCGAGACCGCCAGCGCGACCCGGTCCCAGGTGGATTCGATCGACGGTTCCAGGGCGCGACCGTCATCCGACCATTGGTACCGGGTGTGCCACACATGTTCGGAAACTGCTTCGCTGAAGGGCGCCATTTGCATGGAAGTCACCTCTAAGAACTTATAGTAATTCCCAGCGTAGTCGCTGGCGAATCAAGCGGCTTGAGAAAACGCAATCGCGCGTCCACAGGCCTCGCGCCAGCTTCAGGGCTCGGCGGCGGGTGGCGGCGTCACGGCCAGTTCCAGCCGGTCGCGCCCGGCGCGTTTTGCCCGGTACAGGGCGGCGTCGGCCAGGCTCAACAAGGCGCTGAACGAGGTTTCGCCCGACAGGCAACCGCCGCCGATGCTGACGGTGAAGGCGATGGGCTCGCCGGCCACCTCGATCGGGCTGGCGCGCACACGCTCGACAATGCGCTGGGCCAATGCCGTGCCGCCCTCGGAACTGGTGTTGGGCAGCAGCACCGCGAACTCCTCGCCACCCAGGCGGCCAACAAGATCCGACTCGCGCAGCACGTCGGAGACGGTTTTAACAAAGCCCTGCAAGACCAGGTCGCCCGCGGCATGGCCATGGTGGTCGTTGATGTGCTTGAAGTTGTCCAGGTCCATCATCAGCACCATCAGCGGCAACTGATAGCGGCTGGCGCGCGCCAGTTCCTGCTCGGCCAGGTTCAGAAACTTGCGACGGCTTAGTGCGCCGGTCAGGGCGTCGCTATTGGCCAGCGCAAGGCTGGCCAGTTCGGCCAGTTTGAGCGGGGTCACGTCCTCGTGGCTCACCACGATGCGCTGCTGGGCGTCCTGCACCGCCGTCACCGTCATGCTGAACCAGCGCTGGTCCCGGGTTGAAAAGAAGGGCTGGGGCAACTGAAAACGCGTCGCCTCGCCGCTGGCCACGGCCGCGATGCCGGCCAGGGCGCCGCGTAGCGTGGGCAGGTGTTTGCCGGTCATGCCATCGAGGAAGTCGGCATAACAAGCGCCGACAAACTCGGGCTCGCCGGCCAGGCCATGCCCCAGCGCGTAGGCGCGCCAGGCGGCGTTGGTTTGGATCACAATGCCGTCGCGGTCGAGCACCGCGAGCTGGGCCGACAGCGAATCAAACACCGCCTGCTGGAACTGCACCGACACGCGCAAGCTCTCCTCGGCCTGCTTCTGGTTGCTGATGTCGACGTAGGTGCCAATCATGCGCAACGGCCGGCCGTCGGCGCAGTGGCTGACGACGGTGCCGCGCGACAGCACCCATTTCCAGCCACCGTCGCGGCACTGCGCCCGGTGCTCGCTCAAGAAACTGGTGGCTTCCCCACGCAGGTGGGCCTGGTAGGCGGCCACCACCTGGGTCCGGTCGTCGGGGTGGATGCGCGCGGTCCAGTCCTCCATGCGTCGACCGAGGTCCTTGCGGGTCTTGTAGCCCAGCAATTGGGCAAACCGGCTCGAAAACACCACATCGCCGGTTTGCACGTTCCAGGCCCAGACGCCGTCACCGGCGGCATCCAGGGCGAGCTTCCAGCGCACCTCGGAGAGGCGCAGTTTCTCTTCCAGTTGCTTGCGCTCGGTGATGTCGCTCAGGATGATCTGCCAGCCCCCACCGTCGGGCAGCAGGGCGATGCGCGCGTCGACGTGGGCCGGTGGTGCGCCCGCTTTGCGCTCCAGCGACAACTCGCTGATCTCGACCTCGCCGGAGCGGGAGGACTGCTCCAGCAAGCCGTCGAGCAGTGCTTGGTCCGCCGCCGCAACATACGACTCCAGTTTGGTGCCAATCAACCGAGCCCGCTCACGCCCGAGCAGGCGGGCGCCCGACAGGTTCAGTTTCGTGATCGTGCCGCAGCGG
>JAUXWC010000079.1 GCA_030685025.1 Rhodoferax sp. | reverse complement strand
TCGGCAAAGAAGCGCTCCAGCGTTTCCTTGACGGTTCGAAACGCGATCTCGTCCCACGGAATCTCGTCTTCCGCGAACAGCCGCGCCTCAATGGTCTCGCAGCCGGGATTGAACTGCTCGCTGGTCAGTCGTGCGCGGTAGAACAGATGCACTTGCCCGACACGAGCCACGTTGAGGATGGAGAACAGCCCCTCCAGCTCGAACTGGGCGCCGGCTTCCTCATCGGTTTCGCGGGCCGCGCCTTGGGCGGTGGTCTCGCCCAGTTCCATGAAGCCGGCCGGCAGGGTCCACTTGCCTTTGCGTGGCTCGATGTTGCGCAGGCACAGCAAGACCTTGTCGTCCCACAAAGCAATGGTGCCGACCACGTTGAGCGGATTCTCGTAGTGGATGGTGCCGCAGGCATCACACACCGCGCGGTCTTTGGTGTCGCCGTCGTCGGGCACGCGGTAAACCACGGCGGTTCCGCAGTTCTTGCAATGCTTGATTGGGCTTCGCAGCATCGGCCTACACCACCTGGACCCGCAAGGGCACCAAGCCTGCGATGGTGGCGAGCATCGTGTCGCCCGGCACGACTGCCGCAACGCCTTGCGGCGTGCCGGTGTAAATAAGATCGCCGGCTCGCAGCTCCCAGGCGGCGGACAAGTGCTCGATGATCTCGGGGACGCTCCAGATCAGCTTGCTGGTGTCGCTACGCTGACGCGCGCTGCCATTGACGTCCAGGGCGATCTCGGCCTGGGCGGTAGCCCCCGCCAACGACGCGGGGGTGATCGGGCCGATCGGTGCCGAGTTGTCAAAGGCTTTGCCGATGCTCCATGGACGACCCTGCTTCTTCATGTCGTTTTGCAGGTCGCGCCGGGTCATGTCCAGGCCCACTGCATAGCCGAAAATGTGGTGATCGGCTTCACTGGCGGGAATGTTCTTGCCACCCAAGCCGATGGCGACCACCAACTCCACTTCATGGTGCAGGTCCTTGGTCAGGCTGGGGTAGGGCATGCGCGCGGTCGCGCCATCGGCCACAGGAAGCAATGCATTGGCCGGCTTGAGAAAGAAGAACGGCGCCTCGCGGCCCGTGAAACCCATCTCCTTGGCGTGCTCCTCGTAATTGCGGCCCACGCAATAGACGCGTTGCACCGGGAAGCGTGCCGTCGTCCCGACTACCGGCACCGACACTACCGCGGCAGGGGGGAAGACAAAGTGGGAGGAGTCGCTCATGTCGATGCGCTTGAAGTGGAGGGACTGGTGTCGCTGCCTCAGGCCGACTTGGCGACCAGCTCGAAATGCTCCACCACCGGTGGAGCAGCGAAGAACGGGCCGACAATGGCGCGCCATTGGGCAAACAGCGGCCCCTGGCGAAACTCGAGCGTGTGATCCTCCAACGTGGACCAAAAGATTTGCAGGATGTAGCGCTCGGGGCTCTCAATGCCGCGATTGACCTTGTAGCCCTGGAAACCCCTGGCCCGGCTGATCACCGTGCCAGCGCCTCGTTGGATCGCTGCTTCAAAGGCAGCGTTTTGGCCTGGCTGAATGCGAATCTCGGCAAGTTCAAGAATCATGGGTGCGCTCCGGGTTGGGAATCGTGCGGTCTGACAGGTGCCATTATCAGCCGATCATTGCGGTGGTGATCGGGCCAAGGGTTGGATCATGTCAAGCTTCTCGTCGCCAGCGAGCTCTAGAATGCTAGCCATGGGTTGGCGCCGATCCGTCGCGACGCTCTGCCCAAACCGAGGAGAGTTGCCATGTCCGAATCCCGCTCCCCCGAGGAGCGACGCCAGCACCCCGGCGTGCGTGCCATCTTTCCAGAGGCGTGCGAAGCGTTGCGGCCGTTCTTCGAGCAGGCCACGCGCTGGGAAGGCCAGACGCATGAGCACCTGGCCTACCGCACCCTCAAGGAGCTGTTTCCACAGCTTGGTGGGCAGGAGTCCTTCATTGTGGTGACCACGGCCAAGCGCCTGTTCGCCACTGGCAAATATCCACCCGCATCCTGATCCCAACGGTGGGCGTTTCACCACAGCCGGAGAGCAGCCATGTTCGAATCCGCGGAAATCGGCCACAAGATTGGCAAGACGGCTTACCGTGAGGCGGTGCCGCTGTTGCGTGCGGCGCTGCTGGGAGCGCAAGTCGACTTGCACGAGAACAAGAAGATCCCGGTAGTGGTGCTGATCAGCGGGCAGGACGGTGCCGGCAAGGGGGAAAGCATCAACGTGTTGTACGAGTGGATGGACCCCAGGTTCCTGTCCACGCTGGCGTTTTCCGAACCAAGCGACGAGGAGCATGAACGCCCGCCCATGTGGCGCTATTGGCGGTCTTTGCCGCCCAAGGGACGAGTCGGCATATTTGCCGGCTCCTGGTACTCGGATCCGATCCGCCAGCGGATTCTGGATGAGATTTCACTCAAGGAGCTCGACGCCCGGGCCGACCAGATCAACCGCTTCGAGGCGATGCTGGTCAACGAAGGTGCGCTGGTGCTGAAGTTCTGGTTTCATCTGACCAAGGAGGGGCAACGCAAGCGTCTCAAGGCTTTGGAGAGCGACCCGCACACCGCTTGGCGAGTTACCAAATGGAACTGGGACCGGCTCAAGACCTATGACCAGTTGCAGGATGTGGCTGGACATTTCTTGCGCATGACCAACACCCCATGGGCGCCATGGGTGGTGGTGGAGGGCACCGATGATCGCTATCGTTCGCTGACGGTCGGCAAGATTCTGCTGGAAGCCTTGCAAAAAAAGCTCGCCAGTACCGGCAAGCAGGAGTCGCCGGTGGCGCCCATGGTGCGGGTGGACACCGATGGGCGCAATGTGCTGTCTGAGCTGGACCTCAAGCTCACGCTCGCCGATAAGCCCTACAAGAGCCAATTGGCCAAATGGCAAGGGCGCTTGTCAGAGTTGGCGCGGGATCCGCGTTTCAAGGGGCGCTCGCTGGTGTGTGCTTTCGAAGGCGCGGACGCGGCGGGCAAGGGCGGCGCGATCCGGCGTATTGGGGCCGCGCTGGACGCGCGGCAATACCAGGTGATCCCGGTTGCCGCGCCGACCGAGGAAGAGCGTGCGCAACCCTATCTGTGGCGCTTCTGGCGCCACCTGCCGCGCCAGGGCCATATCGTCATCTTTGACCGCACCTGGTACGGCCGGGTGCTGGTCGAGCGGGTCGAGGGGTTCTGCGCCGAGAACGACTGGCTGCGAGCCTACACCGAGATCAACGACTTTGAACACGAGTTGGCTGACGCCGGTGTGATTGTGGTCAAGTTCTGGCTGCAAATCAGCCAGGAGGAGCAGCTCAAACGCTTCAAGGAGCGCGAGAAGGTGGAGTTCAAACGCTTCAAGATCACCCAGGAAGATTGGCGCAACCGCGAGAAGTGGGCCGCCTACCAGCAAGCGATCTGCGACATGGTCGAACGCACCAGCACCGGCAACGCGCCGTGGAACGTGGTCGAGGCCAATGACAAGAACCATGCCCGAGTCAAGATTCTGCGCACGCTGTGCGATCGCTTGCAGGTTGAACTCGATGGCAAGTCCATGGCGCAGGCCAAGCGTGGCACCAACAAGTCGCGCAAAGCTGGCAAGCGCGGCGACTCGGCCACGTAGTGCATCGCACGCCTTACCTGGTTCGGCGCCAGCCCGTGCGCGGTGCCAGCGTTCAGCTCGCTGCCAGGCTTGGCATGGGTTGCGCCAAATGCTCGATCGAGTTGGCGTAATAGGCCAGCACCGGTAGCTGCCGCGGATCGGCGCGGTACAGTCCGTCGTGCTCCTCGATTAGCCGACGCAACAGCAGCATGCGCAATCCCACCGTGATGGCGTAGTCGCGGTCGCTACGAGGCAGGTACACGTGTGCCCCAAGTGCCTCAATGTGGGCCATTAGAGCTTGGACGGCAGACTTGAGTTCCAGCTCGGAGAGCGCGCGGTCGGGCTCGCGCAGCAGCACACTGGCCACCAAAGGTACTGGCAGGGCGGGAATGACCAGACCGATTTGGGTCATCAGCGTTTGACCGAGCGCGGCTACCGCAGCACGCCGCGCCGCATCGTCCAGCGTGCGCAGGTCCAATTTCCGGGACTGAACGTAGTGGCGCATTGACAAGGGTTGGCCAAAGTTGACGCAGGCGTAGCCGTGTCGGTAACGCCGCCCCAGCAAACCCAGGCGCACCTGCTTGAGTACTTGGCCGCCCGTGATGCGCAGGGTTTGCCACAAGGAGCCGCGTGTCGCGTTGGGGTCGAGCTTGCGCAGCAGGCTGCGGTCTTCGATCACCCGGTCGTAGTTGATGCCGACCGGGATGAACACCAGGTCGCGCTCAGCACCGGGGTCAAAGTTCTTCAGCATGTAGTCCAGCAAACCCAGCTTGGGTGCTCGCAGCCGTCCATCGGTGGTCAAGCCGCCCTCGGGATACATGGCTTGCGGCACACCGGCCTCGGTGGCCATTTGCACGTAGCGCTGCAGCACCATGCGGTACAAGGGATCACCTGAGTCGCGCCGCACAAAGTAGGCGCCCATGGCCCGGATCAGCCCCTGTATTGGCCAAATGCGCGCCCATTCGCCCACCGCGTAACTCAGCGCCACTTTTTCGGCCGCCAGGAACGACACCAGGATGTAGTCCATGTTGCTGCGGTGGTTCATCACAAACACCACCGTCGAGCGCGGGTTGATGGCGGCCAGGGCGGTGCTGTCGGTGTACCCCAAACGCACCCGGTAGATCATTCGGGCGAAGGTCTTGGACAACCAGTAACCCACCCGAAAGTAGATGTACGCGTTGAAGGCCGGCACTATTTCACGCGCATAGCGATTGACTTGCTGCATCGCCACGTCGCCGGGCAGGTGTTGCGCGGTGGCGTAAGCATCGGCCGCGGCCAGCACCTTGGGGTCCAGCAGCAAGCGGTCAATCAGGGCCTGACGGCGGGTGAGTTTGAACTGCGGGATATCGATGTTCAGGCGTACGCTGATTTCGTCGATGACCCCGCGCACCTGCCGCCGGAAGTACCAGCGCACGCTGGGCAACAACAGCCACTCCAGCACGGCCAGCACGGTTGCCGCCAGCAACAGCGCGAACAGCCACCACGGAATCGTGACGGTGGTGTTCACTGGAGTACCTTTGTGCCGCGCACGGCGGTGCGGGCTTGCTTGAGCCGGCGCGTCGGCCGCGGGCTAGGGGTTGATCGCATCGAAGCACGGGATCATGGGAATCTCCTGACACGGCCAAGAAAACGGTCAGCTTACGCGTTTCCGTGGGAACAGGACAGGACCAGCGACATGGCCTGACTGCCGGCGTGCCGCGCGCCCAGTCTGCGCGGCTAAGATCGCCGGATGCTCAAACGTTTGCTTCGCAGCATCTTGCTGGCCCCGCTGGCGGTGGTGCTCTTGTTCGAGGAGTGGGGCTGGGCGCCGCTGGCGGCGCTGTTTGCCCGGCTGGCGCGCCTGCCCTTGTGGGCCTGGCTGGAGCGCAAAGTTGCCGCACTAATTGACCAAGTGCACCAGGCGGCGCCGTGGCGCGCGGCACGGACCTTCAAAATGGATGTCAAGGCGCGCGCCAAAACCTGGTGGCTGCAGCTCAAGTCATGAGCGGCGCGCCGGGCCGTCTCAAGCCAAGCTCTCACCGCGGTGCGCAGCACGAAGGTACTCCAGAGAACATCGACTGCCTGCGGCCGGGCTGGCCCGCACCGAGCGCTGTGCGCGCGTTGTGCACCACGCGCCGGGGCGGGCACTCGGGTCCGCCCTACGAAAGCCTGAACCTGGGCGATCATGTGGGTGACGATCCTCAGGCGGTGGCGGAGAACCGCGTCACGCTGCGCCGGGCCATGCCGGCGCGGCCCGTTTTCTTGTCGCAGGTGCATGGCGCGGACGTCATTCGCCTCACCGATCAGACCCCCGATGGGGAGCGCTTTGATGCCTGCTTCACCACGCAAACTGGCGTCGCCTGCACCGTCATGGTGGCGGATTGCTTGCCGGTACTGATGTGCAATCGTCAGGGCTCGTGGGTAGCGGCGGCGCATGCAGGTTGGCGTGGCCTGGCTGGGCATGGCGGCGCGGGCGTGCTGGAGGCCTTGCTGCGGCGCCTGCTGGCGCTGGCGGGCCCGCAAGGTATGGTGAGCCAGACATCCGACGTTTTGGTCTGGCTTGGGCCCTGCATCGGCCCGTCGGCCTTCGAGGTGGGCAGCGAAGTCCGGGCCGCCTTCGTGGCGGCCCTTCCCGAGGCGGCCGAGTGTTTCGTGGCGAGCGGTCAAGGCAAATGGCTCGCTGATCTGGCCGCCCTGGCCCGCCAGCGGCTGGTCCACCTGGGGCTGCCCCAAGTCGATGGCAACGACAGCAGCGCGGCCTGGTGCACGGCGGGCAATCCTGACAAATTCTTCTCGCACCGGCGCGACCGGGTCAGCGGGCGCATGGCGGCGTGTATCTGGCTTGAGGCGACAAGCCAGACTGGGCAAACTTGGAGTTCCTGATGAAGCGCTTCTGGATCATGTGGTCGGGGCTCGTGCTGGTGCTGGCCCTGGCTGGCTATTGGGTACACGATTCCCTGCGTGCCATGGGCATCTCTCGCACGGTGGTCGAGCAGTCTGCCGGACCAACCCGACGCTTGCAGGTGCCGGGCCTTGAGGGGGTAGAAGACATCAGTGTCGACCCGGTCAGTGGCGTGGCCTACCTCAGCGCCACCGACCGGCGCGCGCAGATGGCGGGCAAGCCGCCGAATGGGGCGATCTTTCGCTACGACCTGCGTGACCCTGGCGCGGTGCCACGGCGTATTTCGAACGAAGCCGATACGTTTGCGCCACACGGCCTGTCGCTGTGGCACAGCCCGGCGGGCGAGTTGGAGCTGTACGTGATCGACCACGGCCAAGGCCGGCAGCGGGTGCGGCGCTACCGCGTGGGCGAGCAGGTGTTGGAGCCGGTGCAGACTTACGACAGCCCCCTGTTTGTGTCGCCCAACGATGTAGCGGTGGTGGGGCCTGGGCGGTTTTATGTCAGCAACGACCACTTCTTCGTGGCGCAACCCTGGCGCACGCTGGAGGAGTTCCTGCGCCTGCCCATCGGCCAGTTGGTCTACGTCAACCAGGGCCAGGCGCGGGTGGTGCGGGGCGGGTTTGCCTTTGCCAATGGCGTGGCGTGGCATCCTGGTCGCCAGGAACTGTTCGTGGCGGCCCTTAGCGCCAACGAGGTGCACGCCTACCGGGTCGGCGCGGACGGCAGCTTGG
Source organism: Rhodoferax sp. (assembly GCA_030685025.1). Lineage (GTDB taxonomy): Bacteria > Pseudomonadota > Gammaproteobacteria > Burkholderiales > Burkholderiaceae_C > Rhodoferax_D. Next base: position 22,961 of record JAUXWC010000079.1, on the reverse strand, counting down.
CCGAACGCGCCCGTTTCGACGCCGGTTCGGCGGTCGACAACATCGAGATCGGCACTGACGGCTACCTGTGGATCGGCGCCCACCCGAAGCCGCTGCAGTTCGTCGGCCACGCCAAGGACGCGTCCACGCTGTCACCGTCGCAGGTGCTGCGCATGGACCCACAGACTGGCGCCGTCAGCGTGGTGTACCAGAACCTGGGGCAGGAAATTTCGGGCGCCAGCGTGGGTGCCCAGTGGCAGGGTCGCCTGCTGATTGGCAGTGTGTTCGAGCCCTTCGTGATTGACATCCGACTGGATGTCAAGGCGGCGGTGCCTGCTGGCGCGCCGCCTCATTCGCCTTGATTCGTCGCCGACGCGCCGGCGCGCCCATGATGTAGACCAGCACCGCCACCGGCAGCACGCCATACAGCAAGAACGTAATGCACGCGCCCAGCACCGTGCCGTTGCTGTGGTTGGCCTCGGCCACGGCCATCATCAGGGCGACGTAAACCCATGCAAGGGGCACAATGTACATAGGCGAGCGACTTCAAGGGGTTGAGTGAGGTGTCAGTCTTTAGAAGGTCTGGCCCTGCGATACTCGGGTTTCCACCAGCGCGCCATCATAAGGGGACCTACGCGTGAGTCAAAACACACCGGAGTACTGGGCGCAGGCTGCCCAGCAGTTTCACGATACCTTTGGCCAAAGCTGGAATCAGGCCATGTCGGTGTTTCAGAACATGGACTTGGGCGCGGCGGCTCCGAACCCGCATGGCGGCGGCGGCGGTGCCGCTGCGAAAATCAACTTCGATCAGACCAAGGTCAAGGCGCTGCAAGCGCAGTACCTCAAGGATTCGGCCGCGCTGTGGACCCAAGGCATGCAGAGCATGCCCCTGTCGGCAGACAAGCGCTTTGCCGATGCATCCTGGACGGCCAGCCCGGTGGCGGCCTTTTCGGCCGCTGCTTACTTGCTCAATGCCCGCACCTTGATGGGCCTGGCCGATGCGGTGCAGGCCGATGCCAAGACCCGGGCACGGGTACGTTTCGCGGTCGAGCAATGGATGGCCGCGTCCGCCCCAAGCAACTTCATGGCCTTCAATGTCGAAGCGCAGAAGAAGGCGATCGAGACCAAGGGCGAGAGCATTGCCAAGGGCGTGCAAAACCTGGTTCATGACATTCGCCAGGGCCATGTGTCGATGACCGATGAGAGCCTGTTCGAGGTTGGCAAGAACGTCGCCACCACCGAAGGCGCGGTGGTGTTCGAGAACGAGTTGTTCCAGTTGATCGAATACAAAGCGCTTACACCCAAGGTGTTCGAGCGTCCGTTCCTGCTGATTCCGCCGTGCATCAACAAGTTTTACATCCTGGACCTTCAGCCCGAGAACTCGCTGATTCGCTACGCCGTGGAGCAGGGGCACCGCACCTTTGTGGTGAGCTGGCGCAACCCCGACAAGTCGCTGGCCATGGCCACCTGGGACGACTACATTGAGAAGGCCGCCATCACGGCGATCAAGGTGACGCAGGAGATTGCTGGCGCCAAGACCATCAATGCGCTGGGCTTTTGTGTTGGCGGCACGATTCTGGGAACGGCCTTGGCGGTGCTGGCCGCGCGGGGCGACAAGCCCGCCGCCAGCGCCACCTTTCTCACCTCGCTGCTCGACTTCACCGATACCGGCATTCTGGATGTGTTCATTGACGAGTCCATGGTCAAGTACCGCGAGCAGGAGATGGGCAAGGGCGGCCTGATGAAGGGGCCCGATCTGGCCAGTACCTTCAGCTTCCTGCGGCCCAACGATCTGGTGTGGAACTATGTGGTGGGAAACTACCTCAAGGGCGAGACACCGCCACCGTTCGATCTGCTGTACTGGAACAGCGATTCCACCAATCTGCCCGGTCCGTTCTACGCCTGGTACCTGCGCAACACCTACCTGGAAAACAACCTGGTTAAACCAGGTAAGTTGACGGTGTGCGGCGAAAAGGTGGATCTGGGCAGGCTCACCTTGCCGGTTTACATCTACGGCTCGCGCGAGGATCACATCGTGCCAATTGGCGGCGCTTACGCCTCCACCCAGGTGCTGCCGGGCAAGAAGCGATTTGTCATGGGGGCATCGGGCCACATCGCCGGCGTGATCAATCCACCTGCCAAGAACAAGCGCAGCCACTGGATTCGCGCTGACGACAGCTTCCCGCCCAGCCAGGCCGATTGGCTGGCCGGGGCCAAGGAACACGCCGGCAGTTGGTGGACGGATTGGTCGAAATGGCTCAAGTCCCACGCCGGCAAACAAATCCCCGCACCCAAGACCTATGGCAAAGGCAAATACAAGGCAATCGAGCCGGCGCCGGGCCGTTATGTCAAGGCCAAAGCCTGATTTTTGACTATCCTTTCTCAACTACTCTGGAGACATCCATGCAAGACATCGTCATCGTTTCAGCCGCGCGCACGGCGGTCGGCAAATTCGGCGGAACCCTCGCAAAGACCGCCGCGCCCGAACTCGGCGCGGCGGTCATCAAAGCGCTGCTGGCGCGCACCGGGCTGAGTGCCGACCAGATTGGCGAAGTGATTCTGGGTCAGGTGCTGGCGGCGGGCTCGGGGCAGAACCCGGCGCGCCAGTCCGTCATCAAGTCGGGCCTGGCCAAGGAAACCCCGGCGCTGACCATCAACGCCGTGTGTGGCTCCGGCCTCAAAGCGGTGATGCTGGCCGCTCAGGCGATTGCCTGGGGCGACAGCGACATCGTGATTGCCGGTGGACAAGAGAATATGAGTGCCTCGCCCCACGTGTTGATGGGCTCGCGCGATGGCCAGCGCATGGGCGACTGGAAGATGGTCGACACGATGATCACCGACGGCTTGTGGGACGTCTACAACCAGTACCACATGGGCATTACCGCCGAGAACGTGGCCAAGCAATACGGCATCACCCGCGAGATGCAGGATGCGCTGGCCCTGGCCAGCCAGCAGAAGGCCGCTGCCGCGCAGGATGCGGGTCGTTTTGTCGACGAAATCGTACCCTTCAGCATCGCCCAGAAGAAGGGTGACCCGATCGTGTTTGCCGCCGACGAGTTCCTCAACCGCAAGTCCAACGCCGAGGCGCTGGCGGGTTTGCGCCCGGCGTTTGACAAGGCCGGTGGCGTGACCGCCGGCAATGCTTCCGGCATCAACGACGGCGCTGCCGCCGTGATGGTCATGACAGCCGCCAAGGCGGCTGCCCTGGGTCTCAAACCAATGGGGCGCATCGCCAGCTTTGCCACCAGCGGGTTGGACCCGGCCATCATGGGCATGGGCCCGGTGTCGGCGTCGCAAAAGGCCCTGGCACGCGCCGGCTGGAAGGCGGCGGATCTGGACCTGCTGGAAATCAACGAAGCCTTTGCCGCGCAGGCCTGCGCGGTGAATAAGGAAATGGGCTGGGACACCTCCAAAGTCAACGTCAACGGCGGTGCCATTGCGATTGGTCACCCGATTGGTGCGTCCGGTTGCCGCATTCTCGTAACGCTATTGCACGAGATGCAGCGACGCGATGCCAAGAAGGGCATTGCCTCGCTGTGCATTGGTGGTGGCATGGGGGTTGCCCTAACTATCGAGCGCTGATTTCGCACGGACAATGCCCGTTAGTGTATTAATTTAGGAGGAACACACCATGAGTCAAAAAGTTGCCTACGTCACCGGGGGCATGGGTGGCATCGGTACCGCCATCTGTCAGCGCCTGCACAAGGAAGGTTTCAAGGTCATCGCTGGTTGTGGTCCGACGCGCGACCATGCCAAGTGGATTGGCGAGCAGGCCGCCCTGGGTTACACGTTTTACGCATCGGTGGGCAATGTCGGCAGTTGGGAGTCCACCGTCGAGGCCTTCACCAAGACCAAGGCCGAACACGGCAGCATCGACGTGCTGGTAAACAACGCGGGCATCACCAAGGACCGCATGTTTCTGAAAATGACGCGCGAAGACTGGGACGCCGTGATCGAGACCAACCTCAACAGCATGTTCAACGTTACCAAGCAAGTGGTGGCGGACATGGTTGAAAACGGTTGGGGCCGCATCATCAACATCTCGTCCGTCAATGGTGAAAAAGGCCAGGCGGGCCAGACCAATTACTCTGCGGCCAAGGCTGGCATGCACGGTTTTTCAATGGCGCTGGCGCAGGAGCTGGCCACCAAGGGCGTCACCGTCAACACGGTGAGCCCCGGCTACATTGGCACCGACATGGTCAACGCGATTCGTGAAGACGTGTTGGCCAAGATCGTCGCCACGATTCCGGTCAAGCGCCTGGGCAAGCCCAGCGAGATCGCCTCCATCATCGCCTGGCTGGCGTCGGACGACGGTGGCTACACCACGGGTGCCGATTTCTCGGTCAACGGCGGCCTGCACATGGGCTGAGGCCCGGCCCGGCAACTGGATTGCAGTGGGCTACTGGGTCGTCATCCCGGGTTTGACACGGGATCCATGGATTGCGGGTCACGCCCGCAATGACAAAGCCATTTCTACCCGCGCCGGCGCAACACCGCCTCGCGCACCAGGCCCAGCCGGTCGTTGCCGAAGTACATGTCGTTGCCGACAAACAGGGTGGGCGAGCCGAAGCCGCCGCGTTGGATCACCTCGTCGGTATTGGTCTTGAGTTGGCGCTTGACGGCAGCGTCACCGATACCGGCCGCGAAGGCAGCCGGGTCAATGCCCACCTGCTGGCAGATGCCAGCCAACACCACGTCCTGGGAGATGTCTTCCTCACGGCTCCAGTAGGCCTCGAACACGGCGCGGGTGTAGGGGACGAACTTGGGTGGCAGCGTGGGATGAGCCTGGTCTTGCTGCGCCACCCAGATGCAGCCGCGCATGGCCTTGACGCTGTTGACCGGGAACACCTTGGGCGGCATCACGATGGCCAACCCCGCAGCCTTCGACCAGTCCAACAGGTCCTTGAGCATATAGGCCATCTTGGCCGGCACCGGGTTGTCGCGCATGGCGTAGACACTGGGGTTCACCGCGTTGAACACGCCGCCGACCAGGATCGGACGCCACGCGATGGGCTCCTCGATCTCGGCTGCCATCGGCAGCAGGTTGTGAAACGCCAGGTAAGTCCAGGGGCTGGAGCAATCAAAGAAGCATTCGATCATGGGGCGCACCGTGTGAAGTGAAGTGAAGTGGAATGGCGTGAGGTGTTTTCAATCGCGGCGGTGCTCACCCGAGCGCACGCTCCGTGCGGTCTGGCCAAACAGGGCCTTGCGGGCGTCCTCGGTCAGGGTCCCGGCGCGCAGTTCCTTGCCCAAGTCGAGGCCGCGTCTGGCGGCGGGGCGCTCAAACAGCGCGTCAACCCAGCGCTGCACGTGGGGAAAGTCCTCCAGCGGGACCTGTTGCGCCTTGTGCGTGCGCACCCAGGGGAAGATCGCCATGTCGGCAATCGAGTAGTCAGCGCCGGCCACGAAGGCCCCGGTACGCGCCAACTGGGCGTCAAGCACCCCATAGAGTCGGTTGACTTCTTTGCCATAGCGCTCGATCGCGTAGGGCACTTTTTCGGGCGCGTACAGCAGGAAGTGGCCGTTTTGCCCGGCCATGGGGCCCAGGCCGCCCATTTGCCACATCAGCCATTCCAGCACCCGCGTGCGCCCGCGCAGGTCGGTGGGCAAAAACAGGCCGGTTTTTTCGGCCAGGTAGATCAAAATCGCGCCACTTTCGAACACCGATATCGGTTCGCCGCCGTGGCTTGGCGCGTGGTCCACGATGGCGGGCATGCGGTTGTTGGGGCTGATCGCCAGAAACTGATGCGTGAACTGCTCGCCTTTGCCGATGTTGACCGGCTGCAGCCGGTAGGGCAGACCACATTCCTCCAGCATGATGGAGATCTTCCAGCCGTTGGGCGTGGGCCAGTAGTACAGGTCGATCATGGGGCAGCTCCTGATACGTTGCGGGACAGACCTTCAGCTCTGTCCTCAACTGATTGTCGGATGTTGGCTGTTCACGTTGCGGGACAGACCTTTAGCTCTGTCCTCAACTGATTGTCGGATGTTGGCTGTTCACGTTGCGGGACAGACCTTTAGCTCTGTCCTCAACTGATTGTCGGATGTTGCCGCATCATAGTGTGGCACGTCGCGTGCGGATGTCACACTGGTTTCAGCCAGAAAAAATTCCGGCCGCAAGGGGCACCTGCCGCGCTTCAAAATCCATAGCATCGGGTAAAGTGCTAGCTTGAATCGCTGTGAACGAATTCACAGCTTCGTCGCTTCCCAGCCAGCCGTGCTTTGGTTAACATGATGTCTTGTTCTTAAGCAAGCTCGCTGGAAAGCCTATGGGGAACAGGCACTACCAGGGATCAGTCCATGACGAACAAGTCTGTCGGCCACGACAGTGAGCCCGGCTTCATAGAGGTCAGCCAGCTTCGAATTGGCATGTTCGTCGAGCTTGAGCTTGGCTGGATGGCGCATCCGTTTCCCACCGGCAGTTTCAAGATTTCCTCCGAGAAGCAGGTTGACGTCATTCGCAGCCTCGGATTGACGCGCGTTCGGTACCTTCCCCACAAGAGCGATGCCGCAGCGGTACAGGCCGGTCACGGTTCGAACATCCTCAGCGCCGATGACACGCTCTCCACGGTGGCGGCGCCCGACGATCCACGGGCGCAACCGATGCGTCGCCACCACGCTGCGCTGATCGCCGCTCAGCAAGAGAGCTTGCTCTACTGTGACCAGCGCTTTGGTGAAGCGATTCGCCAGTATCGGCATGTTGTGGAGACCTTTGCCACCAAGCCGCAAGGCGCCCGTGACGAGTGCCTGCAGATGGTGGGCGATCTGGTCGGCGACTTGCTGTGTGATGGGGAGTCTTCGATTCGGCTGCTGTCCGAGGGCATGGGCGATCGCGCCACCATGCACCCGGTCAATGTGATGGTGCTGTCGCTACTGCTTGGCAGGTCGCTCAGCCTGTCCGAGGCGGAGCTGCTGGATCTGGGCATGGCGGCGTTCTTGCACGATATCGGCAAGGTCTTGTTGCCAGTCAGGGTACGTTGGCCGGAGGACAGTTTTTCGTCGACCGAGTACAAGCTCTACCAGGACCACGTGGCGCAAAGCGTGGGGGTTTGCCAGCGCATGGAGCTTGCCAAGGATGCCCTGCTGGTGGTTGCCCAGCATCACGAGCTGGTCGATGGCAGTGGTTTTCCGTCCAAGCTCAAAGGGGACCGAATCAGTCCGATGGCCAAGGTCCTGGCGCTGGTCAATCGTTATGACAACCTGTGCAATCCTGGCCGACCCAGTGCCGCGATCACGCCGCACGAGGCGCTGGCGCTGATCTTTGCGCAGCACAAAAGCCGGTTTGATCCGTCGGTGCTCAGTGCCTTCATCCGCATGATGGGTGTCTACCCGCCTGGCTCGGTGGTGCAACTGGTTGACGAGCGTTATGCGCTGGTGGTGTCGGTTAATTCATCGCGACCCCTCAAACCAACCATCATCGTGTACCAGCGCGGTGTTCCCAAGGACGAAGCGCTGATGCTGGACCTGGAGCAGACGCCCGCGCTGGGCATTCGCCGTAGCCTCAAGCCGTCGGCCTTGCCGCGCGACGCGCTTGACTACCTCTCGCCCCGTCAGCGCATGTGCTATTTCTTTGAGTTGGCGGTCGATCCCGACCTGGCGGAGCCGCCGCCATGATTCCGCCTGGCTGGCAGGTCTTGATGGCGGCCATGCTGGAGGCGGTCTGGCTGGTCGAGCCCCTGTCGCTGCGAATATTGGCGGCCAACTCCGCGGCGTGCGCCCTGCTCGACCTCACCGAGGCCGAACTGGTGGGCAAGCCGGTTGTCGAGTTTGCGGCAACGCCAGAGGATCAGTTCTTCTGGGAGGATGTCGCGGCTGGCCTGTCGACCCAGATCCATTCCGAAACCATGGTGCGCGCCAACCATGGCGTGCCGATTCCGGTGGAACGGCGGGTCAGCCGCCTGCAGGTACAGGAAGGCAACAGCTTGTACCTGGTGAGTCTGCGCGACCTGCGTCAGCAGCGCCGCATCGAGGAATCGCATGAGCGCTTGATGGCGGAGCTGCGGGCGACGCTGGAGTCCACCGCCGACGGCATTCTGGTGACCGACTTGGCCGGTGCCGTGCGCAACTACAACCGTCACTTCGCCCGTCTGTGGGACATGCCCGAAGAGCTGCTGATGCAGCGCAATGATCGCGCGTTGTACCAGTACCTGGCCAATTGCGTGGTCGACCGCACAGCCTACGAGGCGCGCATGGCTGAGATTGAGCAGTCCCGGCCGGTCCAGGCGACCGACGTGCTGGAGCTGCATTCGGGGCGCCTGCTGGAGCGGGTGACCCTGCCGCAGTACAGCCGCGGGCGATCCATCGGGCGGGTCTTTTCGTTTCGGGACATCACCCAGCGTGTCGATGCCGAGTCACGCCAGCGGCTGGCGGCCAAGGTGTTCGAGTCCAGCCTGGATGCGATTTTCATCACCGGAGCGGATTTCCTGATACTGGCGGTCAATCCGGTTTGCGAGCGCCTGTTGCAGACTACGCAGCAGCAACTGATTGGCACGCCCGCGCGAGAGCTGTTTCACGAGCCACTGGACCCCGGGCTGTTCGCCAGGGTCGAGCGCAAACTGGCTGAAGAAAGCTTCTGGGAGGGCGACGCATGGAGCAGCCAGGCCTCCACGGCAAGCTTCGCGGTTCAGATATCGTGGGTGCTGCTGCGCGACGAACAGGGCGCCGTGCTCAACACGATTGGCTTCTTCAAGGACAACACCGAGCGCATCGCGGCGCAGCAGCGCATCGAACAACTGGCCTACAGCGATGTGCTCACCGGCCTGCCCAACCGCTTGTTGTTGTCGCAGCGGGTTGAGTTCTCGCTGAACATCGCCGAGCGCAATGGCGGGCGATTTGCGATCCTGTTTCTGGACCTCGACCGGTTCAAGAATATCAACGATTCGCTGGGGCATCTGTTTGGTGATCGGGTGCTGGTTGAAGTGGCGCAGCGCACCGGTCAGGCGCTGCGCGATGTCGATACCTTGTGCCGACTTGGTGGTGACGAATTCCTGGTGTTCCTGCACGACGCCGATGCTTATGGTGCCGAGATCGCGGCGCGCAGAATCCTGGAGGTGTTGGCGCGGCCCTTCCAGGTCGATGAGATGAACTTCTCGGTCGGCTGCAGCATTGGCGTGGCGCTGTACCCCGAGGACGGGCGCACGCTCGATGAGTTGATCAAGTGCGCCGACATCGCCATGTACCGCGTCAAGGAGCACGGGCGCGGCAATTTCCGCTTCTACCAGCCGCAGATGAACGTTGATCTGCTGTCGCGCATGAAGCTGGACCACGCCATGCGCCAGGCGATGGAGCAAGGTTTGTTCCGGCTGCACTACCAGCCGCAGATTGCCCTGGACAGCGGGCGCCTGCTCGGGGTGGAAGCGCTGATTCGCTGGACCGATGCCGAGTTTGGCAATGTGTCGCCAGCCTTGTTCATCCCGCTGGCGGAAGAGACCGGTTTCATTGTGGCAATTGGCAACTGGGTGTTGGGTGAAGCGGTGCGCCAGGCCACCATCTGGCAACTGGCCGACCAGGCGGTGACCGTGTCGATCAATGTGTCTGCAACGCAGTTTCAGCAAGCTGATTTCGTGGAGCGGGTGGAGCGTGCGATCCATTCCGCCGGCTTGCGCCCGGCTCTGTTGGAGCTGGAACTGACCGAGTCGATTCTGGTCAAGGACGTGGACGAGACGCTGGCGCGCCTGCATCAGTTGGCGCGCCTCGGTGTGGGTATGTCGATTGATGACTTTGGCACGGGGTACTCCAGCCTGGCTTACCTGAAGAAGTTTCCGATCTCCAAACTCAAGATCGATCGCTCGTTCGTGATGGGCCTGCCCAATGACGAAAGCGACCGCGCCATCGTCAGCGCCACCATCGGCATGGCCCGTGCGCTGGGCCTGTCCGTGGTGGCGGAAGGCGTCGAGACCGTGGCGCAGCGCGACTACCTTGCGGCGCTGGACTGCGAGTCGTTCCAGGGTTTCTTGTGTTCGCCAGGCTTGCCGGCGGATGAGTTCGAGCGCCTGCGCGCCACCTTGCCGAGAGCCGACGCGGCCCCGCAGGTCGCAACCGCCTAACTGCCGCGCAGCCCTTTGTAGAGCATGTAGGCCCCCAGCAAGTACAACACGCTGGCAAAGACGCGCTTGAGTTTTTTCACCGGCAGCCGATGCGCCGCCTTGGCGCCCAGCGGCGCAGTGAACACGCTGCAACTGGCGATCACCACCAGCGCAGGCAACCAGATGTAGCCAAACGAGGCGCTTGGGAGCTGCGAGACGGACTGGCCGGCGATGACGTAACCCACCACGTTGGCCAGGGCAATCGGGAAACCCAAGGCCGCGCTGGTGGCCACTGCGTGGTGGATCGCGATGTTGCACCACGTCATGAAGGGCACGCTGATGAAGCCGCCGCCGGCCCCCACCAGGCCCGACAGGAATCCGATCACGCTGCCGGCCGCGAGCTGGCCAGCGGTGCCGGGCATTTGACGCGCGGCAGCGGGCTTGCGGTCCAGAAACATCTGGGTGGCCGAGAACGCGACAAAAACACCGAACACAATCGCCAGCACCCCGCCCTTGAGCAGCGCGAACACGCCCAGGCTCGCAACCGCGGCACCCAGCACGATGCCCGGCGCCAGACCCTTGACCAGATGCCAGCGCACGGCCCCGCGCTGGTGGTGCGCACGTACGCTGGAGATGGACGTGAACAGGATCGTGGCCATCGAAGTGGCAATGGCCATCTTGATCGACAGATCGTTGGCCACGCCGCGCTGCGACAGGATCAGTGTGATGAAGGGCACCATCAGCATGCCGCCGCCAATACCCAGCAGCCCGGCCAGAAAACCGGTGGCCAGCCCAAGCAGGGCAAGTTCAACAATCAGGGGGAATTCAAGCGGCATGAAGAGAAGAAAAGTGTCTGCAAGTGCCACCGAACCGGCATCCTGAACCGGGGTTCAGGTGGGCGAGGGCAGCGTTGGCATCGGGTTCATCTGACGCGAGATGATCACACCCGCCAGGCAATGTTCCAAGCCCGGGCTCTATGAGCATTGGTTCAAGGAAATATAAAGCCCGGCGACACTGCAGACAACGCCATTGTAGGCGGCTGCGAGACCGTGCACAGTTGAAAAAATCAACTTGACAAACCGGCTCAATAAGTTGGTGACACAGCAAAGGTCTAGAGCAATCGGCCGTCGTCGGCCAGCGCCTCGTCGAGCCGCTCCAGCAAGGAGTCGAGCAGCAGGTTTTCTTCTGCCGGTGCCAGGGGCTGCTGGCGCGTGCTGGGGCCATCGGTGGCGGGTGCCTGCGGTGCCCGGCCGGCCGTGGAGCCCCGGTCGGCCAGATCAAAAGCGAGGTTGAGCGCCGCCAAAACGGCAATGCGATCGCGCGCGCGCACTTTGCCGCTATCGCGGATCTTGCACATGGCGGTGTCGACCCGCTCCACTGCATCGAGCAGCCGCGCGTCGCCGCCTTCGGGGCAACTCAGCAGATAGCTTTGGCCCATGATCTGAACTTCGAGTTGTTTCATGCTGAACCTTTTGGCGCCTGGTCCCCGTTTACACCTGGCAGACGCTCCAGCAAGGCGTCCACCCGCGCGCGCGCCGCACTGAGCCGGGACTTGAGCGAGTCGCGTTCATGGGTCAGGGTCTCCACCTGTGTGCTCAGCAGGGCGTTGGTGCGTTGCAGCTCGGCGTAGCGCACCAACAGGCGCTCCACGCGGTCGGTGATTTGGTCGATTTGGGGCGGGTTCGACATAGACCCCGCATTGTAGGGTTTGCGACAGCCAGTCGCTGTAAAATCACGCCGTTGGTGCTCGCGGTGTGGTTCACATGCCGCAGTTCAACGGGAAGCAGGAGGGGCTGCGGTTCGCACATGGCTAGAGCGTGTGCGCAATCCAAACCCTAACCTGCGCTGCCCCCGCAACGGTAAGTGGACGGGCCTTTGCCGGCCCCGCTTCCATCACAGCCACTGAGCGTTTTGAACACGCGCTTGGGAAGGCGATGGGTGTTGTTCCACCAGCCCGGATACCGGCCAACAAGGTGGCTGCACGTTCGCGCGCAGCCGTGACGCTCAGGTGCCGTCGGGGACGACGGACAGAGCACTTTTCGGGTTCTTATCTGTCTATGAAAACTGTTACTTCTGGCGCGTCATCGCGCGTTGCCGTGCCTCGTACTGTCCTGGCCGCCTTGGCCACGGCCCTTGCCAGCGTCTATCCCCTTAGTCCCCTCCAAGCCCAGACCGGGCCCGCTCTAGCGCAGTTGCCGCCCGTCAAGGTGTCGGCCACCCGTTTTGCCGAGTCGGTCGATGTGCTGCCGTTTGGCGTCAGCGTGATCTCGGCGGCCGACATCGAGCGTGCCGGCGTGAGCACCATCAACGAGGCCATCATCAAACTGCTGGGCGTGCCCGGGCGGCTCGACTTCTATGGTGGCGGCGACTATGGTCTGGACCTGCGCGGCTTTGGCGCCACGGCTGCCAGCAATCAGGTAGTGATCGTCGACGGTATCCGGATCAACGAAGCGGACCTGGGCGGCACGCGGCTGGCCGGCATCGATATTGATTCGGTCGAACGCATCGAGGTGATTCGCGGCAGCGCCGCCGTGTTGTATGGCGAGGGTGCCACCGGCGGCGCGATCATCGTCACCACCAAGGCAGGCGGCAGCGGCTCGCGCCAGAACGCCGCCACCGCCTATGCCGCGGCCGGCAGTTATGGCTTGCGCGAACTGCGTGCCAGCGGCACGCTGGTGAACGGAGGATTCTCCGCCGATGTGACCGCCAACCAGCGGCGTGCGGACAATCACCGCGACAACTTCAAGTCCGACACGGACGGTGCATCGCTGGTGGCGCAGTGGCGCGGCGATGGGCTGCGTCTGGGTGCCCGGTTTGCGGTGGACAAGCTCGACACCGGCCTGCCGGGCTCGCTCAGTGCGGAGCAGTACCGCCTCAATCCCGCGCAGACGACCTCTCCGACCAAGACTGGGGCGATTCGCAACCAGCGCCAGATCTTGTTCGCGCAGGGCAGCCTGGGCGATTGGCAATTGGCCCTGGATGCCGGCAAGCGGCGCAAGGAACTTGACAGCCTCAACAAAGGAACGCCCACGTACCAGTACGAAGTCGATGCCAACAATGTGGCGGCGCGGGCCAAGCACCAAGGCACCTTGGGATCGGCCACCAATGCGCTGGTGCTGGGAATTGATCAAACGGACTGGACCCGTACCACCCTGGGCACCTGGGGTTCGGTGGCCAAACACAAATCTCATGCGGTCTACGTTAACGACGACCTCACCCTGGCCGGCGCGACCCGGCTGGCCGCAGGGCTGCGAACCGAGTCCGTCGAGCAAAGCAATAGCTCGTCCGGCGTGAGTCGCGACACCCGACAGACTGCTTGGGAACTGGGCGTCACGCAGCCGCTGGCAAAGGGCTGGTCGGCCTATGCGCGCATCGGGCGCAGCTTTCGCCTGGCCAACGTGGACGAATTGGGTTTCACGTTGCCTGGCGCGCTGCTGTTGCCGCAAACCTCGCGCGATCTGGAGCTGGGCACGCGCTGGAGCTATGCCACGGGCCGGGCCGAACTGCGCTGGTACCGCAGTGCCTTGCGCAACGAAGTCGGCTATGACCCTGTCATCGCCAACCCCAACTCGTGGAACGGCTTTGGCGCCAACGTCAATTTCGATCCCACCCAACGCCAAGGCATGGAGCTGCAGACCGATCACGCCCTGAGTTCGGCTTTGACGCTGCAAGTGAATGCGGCGCTGCGCCAGGCGCGTTTCACCGATGGCGCGTACAGCGGGCGCGATGTGCCGCTGGTGCCGCATCAGACTGTCGCGCTTCGGGCCGATTGGCGACCACTGCCAGGGCACTCGGTCAATGGCGGCGTGAATTGGGTGGCCTCGCAAAGCCCTGATTTCAACAACGCTTGCCGCATGCCCAGCTATGTGACGAGCGATGTGCGCTACGCCTACCAGTTTGATCGCGCCGAGTTGTCGCTGGGCATCAACAACCTGACCGACAGCAAGTACTACACGCTGGCCTACCGTTGCACCGCCGGGGTGACGCAAGCGATCTACCCGGAGGCGGGGCGTGCCGTCACGGCTTCGGTGCGCTTCAAGTTCTAAGTTGTCGCCGACTGGAATCGCGCCTATGCCGGATATCCATCTGAAAGTGGCCCGCGGCGAGCTGATCCTGGGTGGTCAGAAGAGCGGCAAATCGCGCCGGGCCGAGGCCTTGGCGCAGTCGTGGTTGAAGGCGTCCAAAACGCATCACGCCGTGCTGCTGGTCACCGCGCGGGCCGGTGACGATGAAATGCGCCAGCGCATCGAGCGGCATCAGACTGATCGGGCGCGGCGCCTGGCGGGTCTAACCACGGTCGAGGAGCCGTTGGCGCTGGCCGAGTCGATTCAAGCCTACAGCCGCGCGCAGACGCTGGTGCTGGTGGACTGCCTGACCTTGTGGCTCACCAACCAACTGATGCCGGTGGCGCCACAGGCGCCCGCGGGTGATGTGTCGCAGCCCGGTATTCGCATCGCGGCGCTGGCCCTGGCCCTGCAATCAGCGCCAGGGCCGGTGGTGCTGGTGAGCAACGAGATTGGCTTGGGCGTGGTGCCCATGGGGTGCGAGGTGCGCGGCTTTGTCGACGCCCTGGGGCAACTCAATCAGGCGGTGGCCGCCGTGTGCGAACGGGTGACGTTGATGGTGGCGGGCCTGCCGATGATTCTGAAGGAGCCAACGTGGCGAAAATCCTGAAGCCATGGATGCGGGCCATGTGGGTGTTGGCGGCATTGTCGGGCGTCGGCGCTTCACAGGCCCTGCAGGTCACTGACGACCGCGGCGTCGTGGTTGATTTTGAGCGCAGCCCGCAGCGCATCGTCAGCGTGTTGCCCTCGCTGACCGAAACGGTCTGCGCGCTGGACCAGTGCCAGCGCCTGGTGGGGGTGGACCGCTATTCCAATTTCCCCGAGAGTGTGCGCGGCTTGGCGCAGGTAGGTGGCGGCATCGACCCCAACATCGAAGCCATCGTGGCGCTCAGGCCCGACGTGGTGCTGATGGCCGCCTCGTCTCGGGGCGCGGAGCGCTTGCGCGCCTTGGGGCTCAAGGTGCTGGCGCTTGAACCCAGGAGCCACGCCGATGTGCGCCGCGTGCTGGACAAGTTGGGTCAACTGCTCGATGTGCCGGATGCGCAGCGCGTCTGGCGTGTCATTGATGCCAGCGTGTCGGCGGCGGCGCAGTCCCTGCCTGCCAAAGCCAAGGGCGTGCGGGTGTACTTCGAGGTCAACTCCGGTCCCTATGCGGCGGGTGAGGCGTCTTTCATTGGCGAGACGCTGACGCGCCTGCAGGTGCGCAACATCGTGCCCGCCGCGCTGGGGCCGTTCCCGAAGCTCAACCCCGAGTTCGTGGTGCGTGCCAATCCGGACGTGATCATGGTGGGGGATCGCAACTTTTCCAGCATGGAAGGCCGGCCCGGCTGGACCGGCATGCGTGCGATTCAGTCCAAGCGGGTGTGCGTCTTCACCGCCGAGCAGTCCGATGTGCTGGTGCGCCCGGGGCCGCGCATGGCCGAAGGCGCTCGCATCATGGCGCGTTGTCTGTTGGACAAACTGAGCTGAGTCAGCGATGCCGCAAGTTCGCGCCAATCTGATCCGTGTCGCCCTCACGCTGGGCCTGGGCCTAATGCTGGTCAGCGTGGCGCTGGCGCTGCTGGGTGCGGCAGTGGGTAGCACCGGTTTGGAGAGTCTGGCGCAGGTTTGGCGCGACCCGACCGCCCTGCAGATCGTATGGGATATTCGTTTGCCCCGTACCTTTGGGGCGTGGGCCTCGGGTGCCCTGCTGGGGCTAGCCGGGGCGGTGGCGCAGGGCCTGTTTCGCAACCCCTTGGCCGACCCGTATTTGCTGGGCAGCGCCTCCGGCTCGTCGCTGGGCGTGGCCTTGGCGCTGGCCTTCTTTGGCGTGTCGCCATTTGCCACCCAATGGCTGGTGCGCCTGGGCTTGACCGGTGCGGCGTTTCTGGGTGCGGTGGGCGCGGTGTTGCTCACGCTGATGTTGGCCAAGGGCGTGCAACACACCCTCAAACTGCTGTTGGCGGGCGTCATCGTTGGTGTGGTGCTGGGTGCACTGGTGTCGCTGACCATGCAGGTGGCGCCCGACGTCATGCAGGCGATGCAGGCCTTCATGCTCGGCAGCACCGGGTTTGTGGGCTGGACCGCCTGTGTGCTGATGCTGCTGGTGTGGGGCTTGTGCATGGTGGCGGCCTGGATGCTCAGCCCGGTGCTCGATGGCCTGTCTTTGGGCGAAGCCACGGCCACTAGCCTGGGACTGCCGCTGCCGCAACTGCGCGCGGCCCTGATTGTGGTGCTGGCCTTGGCTACTGGCACGGCGGTGGCACAGACCGGGCTGATCGCCTTTGTCGGGCTGGCCGCGCCGCACCTGGTGCGATCGGTCGCCAAGACCCTGCACGGCAGCTTGATCCTGCTGTCCAGCCTGATGGGCGGCGTGTTGCTGATGGCGGCTGACATCCTGGCGCGCTGGCTGATTGCGCCGCAGGAGTTGCCGGTGGGTGTGTTGACCGCCGTGCTGGGTGGCGGCTACCTGCTGTGGCTGATGCACCGCGGCCCGACCATGCCCACCCGGGGGAGTGCCGGATGATGCAGAACGCTATTGGTTCAGTAGCAATACAGGCTTTCGACATCCGGGCCAGCCTGGGCCATGTGCAGGTCTTGCACGGCATTGACCTGAGTCTGCCGGGCGCCTGCTGGACCAGCATCGTGGGGCCCAATGGCGCGGGCAAATCGACCTTGCTCAAGATCCTGGCGGGTTTGCTGCCGCACAGCGGCAGCGTCACCCTGCTGGGCCAGGCGCTGGCGACCTTGCCGGGCCGCTCCCGTGCCCGGCAAATGGCCTGGCTGGGGCAGGGCGAGGTCAGCGGTGACGATTTGACGGTGTTCGATGTGGTGATGCTGGGGCGCTTGCCGCACCAGGCCTGGCTGGCGCCGCCCAGTGCGCGCGACCATGCGGCGGTGGAGCAGTCGCTCAAGGCCACCCAGGCCTGGGACTGGCGTGGCCGCACGCTCGGGCAGCTCTCGGGCGGCGAGCGCCAGCGTGTGCTGCTGGCGCGTGCTCTGGCAGTGCAGGCGCAGGTGCTGCTGATGGATGAGCCGCTGGCCAACCTGGACCCGCCACACCAGGCCGATTGGCTGGAGATGGTGCGCGAACTGGTGGCGCAGGGTAAGACTGTGGTCAGCGTGCTGCATGAAATTTCGATGGCGCTGCACGCCCACAATATGGTCATCATGGCCCAGGGCCGCGTGACGCACCAGGGCGCTTGTGACGCAGCGGCGACCCACCGCGCGCTCGAAGCGGTGTTCGACCACCGCATTGCCATCCACCACATCGCCTCGCAGTGGGTGGCCCTGCCCGGCGCCGCGCCAGCAAGCGCGCCCGTTGGTGCCGGGTTTCGTCCGCAAGTCGTGAAAGGTCGCCATGCAAGTTGAATCACCGCCGGTTGAGAAACCCTACGACAAGCCCGAGGGCGAACGCCGCGGCCTGGTGATCGTGCACACCGGCGACGGCAAGGGCAAGAGCACCGCTGCCTTTGGCTTGGCGCTGCGGGCGCATGGGCGTGGCAAGGCAGTGAAGGTTTTTCAATTCATGAAAGTGCCGAGCGCGCGTTTTGGCGAGCACCGCATGTTCGAACAGCTTGGCATCCCCATCATCGGCCTGGGTGACGGTTTCAGTTGGAAGAGCCAGGACTTGGAACACTCGGCCCAGTTGGCACGCGAAGGCTGGCAGCAAGCCCGGGCTGCTATCCTCGGCGGCGACGTTTTCATGGTCACGCTCGACGAGATCACCTACCCGCTGATTTACGGCTGGTTGGCGCTGGAGGATGTGCTGGCGACCTTGCGTGAACGCCCGCGTCACGTGCACGTGGTGCTGACTGGCCGACGCTGCCCCTCCGAGATAATTGAGCTGGCCGACACCGTGACCGAGATGGCGATGATCAAACACGCGTTCCAGGCTGGCGTGCCAGCGCAGCGTGGTATTGAAGATTGACCTGAGACCTTGCGGGACAGGCCGCAGCCGCGTGGCGGCATGCGCTGTCCTCAATTGATCAGGGGCGTTTGTTCCATTTTTTGACCTGTTTTGTACCGGAGTTCAACCATGCCAACCCTCATCACCGAAGCACCCACCGCCGTGCAGCCCTTGCAGTTCCACGCGCCCCACAAATCGCCGGTCGCCAAACATGCGGTGGCGCAGCGCGTGTGGAGCGTCGCGGAGGTGAAGGCCCTGCTGGAGCTTCCGTTCTCCGACCTGATTTTTCAAGCGCAAACCGTGCACCGCGTCCACTTCGATCCCAATCAAGTGGAACTCGCCACGCTGTTGTCGGTCAAGACCGGCGGCTGCCCGGAGGACTGTGGCTACTGCCCGCAGTCGGTGCATGCTGAGAGCGGCGTGGAAGCCACCAAGTTGATGGCGGTGGACGCCGTGCGCGAGGCCGCACAGCGTGCCAAGGAGGCCGGTGCCACGCGTTTTTGCATGGGTGCGGCCTGGCGCGCCCCGAAGGACCGCGATGTGGCGGCGGTTGCCGAACTGGTCAAGGCGGTGAAGGACACCGGGCTGGAAGCTTGTTGCACCCTGGGCATGCTCGACGAGGGCCAGGCCGAAGTGCTGCGCGAGGCCGGGCTGGACTATTACAACCACAACCTGGACACCGCGCCCGACTTCTACGGTGAAGTGATCAGTACGCGCGACTTTCAGGATCGCCTGGATACCCTGGTTCGCGTGCGCAACGCCGGCATCAGCGTGTGTTGCGGTGGCATCGTCGGCATGGGCGAGTCGCGCTTGCAGCGCGCCGGTTTGATCGCCGAACTGGCCAATCTGGCGCCGTACCCGGAGTCGGTGCCAATCAACCACCTGGTCAAGGTGGCGGGTACGGCGCTGGCGGACGAGCCCGATCTGGACCCCCTGGAGTTCGTGCGCACCATTGCCGTGGCGCGCATCACCATGCCCACGGCGCGGGTGCGCCTGTCGGCTGGGCGCCAGAGCATGAGCGACGCGGTGCAGGCGCTGTGTTTTGTGGCCGGTGCCAACTCCATTTTTTACGGCGAGAAGTTGCTGACCACGCCCAACCCGGATGTCGACGCCGACCTGGCTCTACTGGGGCGTTTGGGCATCACGGCGGCGCGTTCGCAAGTCTGAGCGGCGCGCTGCCCGAGTTGTTGGATTTGCCCGCGTGGCCCAGGCGATTCTTTTTATGCCAAGCGTGTTGTCTTGTATGGTTGGCCTGTATGCGGCGGCGGCATTGCTGGCCTTGGCGCTGGACTATTTTCTGGGCGAGCCACCTGCCTGGGCACACCCGGTGGTGGGCATGGGGCGCTATCTGGCTTGGAGCGGGCGTGGGGTGCAGCGTTGCACCGGCCAGCCAGACAGGGCCAGTGCGGATTGGCGCGCCTTCTGGCTGGGTGCGTTGGCGTGGTGCGCGGGGGCGTTGGCGGTGGGGCTGTTGGCGTTGCTGGTTCAGTCGCTGGTTCAGGCTGGACCGTTCTGGCTAGCGGTCTTGTTGCTGGGCCTGGCGCTCAAGCCGATGCTGGCGTGGCACATGCTGCGCGACGAGGTACTGGCGGTGGAACGAGCCTTGGGGCAGTCGCTGCACGCTGGGCGCGAGCGCCTGGCCTGGCTGGTCAGCCGTGACGTGAGCACGCTGAGTGAAACGCAGGTGCGCGAGAGCGCCATCGAGAGCCTGGCGGAAAACCTTAATGATTCGGTGGTTGCGCCGTTGTTCTGGTTTGCGCTGTTGGGCCTGCCCGGTGCCGCGCTGTACCGCTTTGCCAACACGGCGGATGCGATGTGGGGTTACCCCGGTGTCTACCGGGGCCAGGACTGGGCCTGGGCCGGCAAATGGGCGGCGCGCGCCGATGATGTGTTGTCGTGGTTGCCCGCGCGTTTGACGGCCTTGCTGCTGGCGCTGGCAGGTGGTGGCCTGTCGCTGGCGGTGCTGCGCCGGGAGGCGGCGCAAACACCCTCGCCCAACAGCGGCTGGCCAATGGCGGCGATGGCCCTGGCGCTGGGCGTTGGGCTGCGCAAACCTGGTGTCTACGCCCTCAACCCGGCGGGCCGGGCGCCGCGCGAGCAGGACACGCGGCGTGCCCTGCATTGTGCAGGAAAAGTGCTTGCAATCCTTTCACTCATTGCCTTTGCAGCTATTGTTTTTGTAGCAAATGAGGTCTGGGCATGAGCGATCTGTCGGATTCCCTTGGCCACCTGGCGCCGCAGGCGGCGCGCCGGCACGGCGGGCCTGACGCGTTGGGCGCGGCGCAGTTTGACTTCTCCACCAACGCCAATGCCTGCGGGCCGTGTCCGCAGGCCCTGCGCGCGGTGCGCGAAGCCGATGTCACCCGCTACCCCGACCCCAGTTACGCCGCGCTGCGCGCCGAACTGGCGGTCTTTCACGGTGTGGACGTGCAGCGCGTGGTGCTGGCCTCCAGCGCCAGCGAATTCATCTTCCGGCTCAGCAACTGGGTGGCGCAGCAAGGTGGCCGCACGGTGCAAGTGCCTGAGCATGGTTATGGCGACTATGCGCAGGCGGCGTCGGCGTTTGGCATGGACGTCATCGCACCGGTTTGCCCGCACCCTTCAGCAAGCGCTACAGCACCGGACTTGGCCTGGTGCTGCGATCCGGCGAGCCCCTTAGGTGGGCCGGATGCTGATCTGGCGGGTTTGGCCAAAACCAGTGGCGCCGTGCTGGTGCTGGACCGCGCCTACGAGCCACTGCGTCTGAGTGGCCGCCTCGCCGTGGCGCCGTCCGCGCTGGCGCGCATCTGGCAGTTGTGGACACCCAACAAGGCATTGGGTTTGACCGGTGTGCGCGCCGCTTACGCCATCGCGCCGCAGGGCGAGTGGGCGGCGGTGGCGGGTCTGGAGCGTCTGTGCCCGTCGTGGCCGCTGGGCGCGCACGGCGTGGCGCTGCTGCAAGCCTGGACGCGGCCCGAGGTCCAGCAATGGCTGCAAAATAGCTTGCCGGTGCTGCGCGAGTGGAAGACGCAGCAAACGGCGATGCTGCGTGGTTTGGGCTGGCGCTGCCTGCCCAGCGATACCAACTTCTTTTGCGCCCAGACTTCCGCCGGGGGGCGCCAGAGCGATGCCGGGGACCACCAAAGCGCTACAACGTGCGATGTCTTGGAGGGCCTGCGTGCCCACGGCATCAAACTGCGCGACGGCGGTTCGTTTGGGATGCCCGACCACGTTCGCCTGAGCGTGCAGCCGCCGACCGCGCAGGCGGCATTGCGGCAAGCTTGGTTGGCATTTGACACGCTGTCCGTTCTTGCCTCATCGTGAATTTCGTTCCAGCGTCATGACCCTCGACTACCCCACCCTGGAGGCGTTGCGCCGCCAGCACCCGGCGTGGCGTTTGCTGGCGGCGGAGCATGCGCCGCTGATCGGGAGTTTTTTGCACCGTGCCTTCATCGTCCCCAACGTGCGGGTGATGGCGCAGTCGGATCTGGTGGAGGCGCTGGAGGACACTTTGTTTGGCTTGCGCGCGCGCCTCGGTGAGCAGGTGTTCCCGAAGGCGGCGCAGGAGTATTTGAACGACTGGGCCGCCAACGAGAAGGGTTGGTTGCGCAAGTTCTACCCGCCCGCATCGGACGAGGCGCATTTTGACTTGACTCCCGCCACCGAGCGCGCCCTGGCCTGGTTGAGCAGCTTGACCGAGCGCGCCTTTGTGGGCACCGAGTCGCGCCTGCTGACGCTGTTCGAGTTGCTCAAGCAAATGAGCGAGGGCAGCGACACCAACCCCGAAACTCGCCTGGCCGAATTACACAAGCGGCGCGATGCGATCGACGCCGAAATTGCCTTGGTGCGCGGCGGTGACATGCCCTTGCTGGACGACACTGCGCTGAAGGAGCGCTTTCATCAGTTCACCGGCCTGGCGCGTGAGCTGCTGACCGACTTTCGCGAGGTGGAGCACAACTTCAGGGGTCTGGACAGAAAAGTGCGTGAGCGCATTGCGCTGTGGGACGGCGCCAAGGGCGCGCTGCTGCAAGAGATCATGGGTGAGCGCGATGCGATTGCGGACTCGGACCAGGGCAAGAGTTTTCGCGCGTTTTGGGACTTCTTGATGTCGCAGTCGCGCCAGGAAGAGTTGACGCAGTTGCTGGAGCGGGTGCTGGAGTTGCCCCCGGTGGCGGCCTTGGCGCCGGACCCCCGGCTGCGGCGTGTGCATTACGACTGGCTGGAGGCGGGCGAACACGCGCAACGCACGGTGGCGCAACTGTCGCAACAACTGCGCCGCTTTCTGGACGACCAGGCGTGGCTGGAGAACCGCCGCATCATGGACATACTGCGCGGCGTCGAGGCCAAGGCACTGGCGCTTCGGCAAACGCCACCGGTGGGCGCTTTTTATGCGGTAGACGAGTTGACGGCCAGCTTCGATTTGCCCTTGGAGCGGCCCTTGTACAGCGCGCCCATCAAAGCGGTGATCGCTAACGTGATGTTGGAGGCGGGCCAAGTCGGCGCAGCCGATATGGACGCCTCAGCCTTGTTTTCCCAAGTGGCTATCGACAAAGCGGCGTTGGCCAGCCACGTGCGCCAATCCCTGCAAACGCGCGCCCAGATCAGCCTGGGCGAGTTGTTGCAAGCGCGCCCTTTGCAGCAGGGCCTGGGGGAACTGGTGGCCTACTTGCAAATGGCCAGTGAAGCCTCCAATTCGGTGGTGGACGAGTCGGTGTTGGAATTGGTCACTTGGCTGGCCGACGATGCCGTCACCCGCCGCGCCCGGCTACCACGCGTTCTGTTTGTGAGGGACTGAGCCGTGCAAGTCAACGCCACCGACCACGCCCCCGGCGAACCCGAGGCTCCAGCCGCTGCCGGCGCGCCCAGCCACGACCTCAGCAGCCTGGTGGTGCCCTTGCTCAAGGGTGTGCTGTACCGCGATGACGACGCCCCATTGTGGGCGGCCTTGCTGTCGTTGCAGATGCGTGTGCGTGACTACGTGGCGGTGCTGGGCCTGACCTTGGCACTGGACGAGGCCGAGGGTTA
>JAUXWC010000078.1 GCA_030685025.1 Rhodoferax sp. | reverse complement strand
GAAAAAGCTGAGATATCCCGCCAAGGCTGTCATTGCGGGCTTGACCCGCAATCCACGCTCGCCAGCAATTGCGCAGGCCAAGGCGTTGTGGGTTGCGGGTCATGGATTGCGGGTCAGGCCCGCAATGACATGGTTGTGTTGCAGTGGGCCTACTTCTTCGCCACTTCCACCTTGGCGGGCTCATCCGCCTTGGCAGCATTGCCTTCGATGTACGGCGACCAGGGCTTGGCTTTCACCGGGCCGGGGGTCTTCCAGACCACGTTGAACTGGCCGTCGGCTTTGACTTCACCAATGAACACCGACTTGTGCAAGTGGTGGTTCTTCTCGTCCATCTTGCTCACGATGCCGCTGGGTGCCTTGAAGGTTTGGCCGGCCATGGCGGCAATCACCTTGTCGACATCGGTGGACTTGGCCTTCTCGACCGCTTGCTTCCACATGTTGATGCCGATGTAGGTGGCTTCCATCGGGTCGTTGGTCAAGGGCTTGTCGGAGCCGGGCAGCTTCTTGGCCTTGGCGTAGGCGGCCCACTTCTTGATGAACTCGTCATTGGACGGGTTCTTGATGGACTGGAAGTAGTTCCACGCGGCCAGGTGACCCACCAGCGGCTTGGTGTCCACACCACGCAGCTCTTCTTCACCCACGCTGAAGGCCACCACCGGCACGTCTTTGGCCTTCAGGCCGGCGTTGCCCAGCTCTTTGTAGAAGGGCACGTTGGAGTCGCCATTGATGGTGGACACCACCGCCGTCTTGCCACCGGCGGAGAACTTCTTCACGTCGGCCACGATGGTCTGGTAATCGGAGTGGCCAAAGGGGGTGTACTTCTCATCGATGTCGGTCTCTTTCACGCCCTTGCTCTTGAGGTAGGCGCGCAGAATCTTATTGGTGGTGCGGGGGTACACATAGTCGGTGCCCAGCAGCACCCAACGCTTGGCGCCACCACCGTCTTTGCTCATCAAATAGTCCACGGCGGGGATGGCCTGTTGGTTGGGCGCCGCGCCGGTGTAGAACACGTTTTTGCTCAGCTCTTCACCCTCGTATTGCACCGGGTAGAACAGCAGACCGTTCATCTCTTCGACCACCGGCAACACCGACTTGCGCGACACCGAAGTCCAGCAACCAAAAATCACCGACACCTTGTCTTGACCCAGCAACTGCTTGGTCTTCTCGGCAAACAGCGGCCAGTTGGAAGCCGGGTCCACCACCACGGGCTCCAGCTTTTTGCCCAGCACACCACCCTTGGCATTGATCTCGTCGATGGCCATCAGCACGGTGTCTTTCAACACCGTCTCAGAAATGGCCATGGTGCCCGACAGGCTGTGCAGAATGCCGACCTTGATGGTGTCGGCCGCATAAGCTGGCAGCGCGGACAGGGTGGTGAGGGCGACGGCAGCGCTGAGCGCCTTCAGGGTAAAGCGACGTGTGTTGCGACTTTGCATGGGTGTGACCTTCCGAAGTTGAAGAAAACCGATCTCGCTGCGCGGGGCCTGCCTGGATCAGGCAGGGTTGGCGTGGCGATAGGGTGACTTTAGGAAGGGACGGGGGTTTGGGGAATACGCCGTGTGGCGTATGGGGGTGCGCTGGAGGGGTGGGGCGGTCGGTACCCCCATTCACGCGAGACGTCGGCTCGAACCGAGCAGGACCGCCAGTACAGGCAAAATTTCAGCAGCGTCGTTCGATCAACGCGTTGTCGCGCTCAACGCCACCCCGTTCATACACGTTCTCGCGACCAGTCGGCATGGACTACGGTGACCTGCGGACGCACAGCGGCGGTAGTAGCATCAGCCACCATGAATCGCATACGACTGCAGGTCGCCCGCGGTAATCGCCGACGAGGCGACGAGTTGGTAGTGCTTTTCGTCCACAACTCTGACCACGTCATCCACCACAGTCAGTTCGAACATGGCGATACGTTGGTCAGACATGAACTGCGCTGAAACCGGGCGACAGATCAGGTTCTTGAACGCTTGCCCGCAAAACGCAACGTCTTGTTGGGTCTGCACCACACCGTGCTTGTCTGAGCCGCCTTTCGCTTGAACGGGAACGACGAATTGGCGACCATGGCGGTCGATTCCCACATAGATTTCGTCGATTTCAATTTGCCCGACATCTTTCACGGTCGTACGCAAGTGGTTCTGCAAGGAGAACGCTGTGATGCCAAGGAACACGTCCACCAGCCGGTTGTATCGGACTTTTGCCAACAGCGCTTGCTCGTCACCCAGCGCATACGCGCCAATGATCTCTGGCGTCGCGTCGGGCACCTTGATGGTCAGAAGCTCGTCTCTCGGCACGATCCGGTTTAGCTTGACCAGGCGGAACCGGTATCTCGCTCGGCCTGCCCCCTCGATGATCCACTCCAAGCCTTCGTTGGAGGTATCCAGAATGCTGGATGGAAGCTCGTTGCGGTATCGAAACGAGTAGATCAGGTCGCCAACGTTCTTGGGTAATTTGATGCCAAGTTCGGTTGCGACGCCTGCAAATTCGTCCCGCGTGAATTCGAACGACTCCCCGGTTTTGCCGTAGTGCTTCGCGAACACTTTCGCAATGATTGCGGAGTAGCGGTTTTGACCCTTTGGTTTTGCTGGTTTGGGCTTCGCAGTCATGTCAGGCATAGGCCTCTTCGATGGCTTTGGTTCTTTCATCAATGAACTGCTTTCGAGTTCGCTGAGCGATCACATTTTTGGCAACGCCGAAGTGTTGCGAAGCGGCCCACATCTGGAACGTCAGCAACTTCACATCACCTGATTGAAACACCTGTTGGGGCTTGATTGGCGTCAGACCCAAGGAGGTCATGATTTGCGATGCTACGGCACGGCCCAGCAAGGGTGGAACACTATTTCCGATCTGCCGAAACCCGTGCCACTTCGTGGTGTGAAACCGGAACCAGTCCGGGTATGAGTGAAGCCGAGCGGCCTCTCGAACCGTGATAACGCGCGGCAAAAAAGGGTGTATGGGCCGTGGCGAGGTAAATGCCCCGCGCGCGCTGTCAGTGCCGGCGCGAAGTGTGTTACATAGGCCATCTGGGTGCAGCTTCTTGAACCGACTGATGGGCTCCGTCTCGCCATTTTCGGTGGCGAGAAAACGCTGTTGCGACAAGGCCGTATGTTCCGTGCGCAGGCTGGAGGTCAACGCGCCAACATCGAAACTCCGGCCGTAGCCGAAGTTCGATGGATCACAGGCAAGGCCACGCATGCGCCTGGCATAGGTCGACTCGCTCGTCCAGGTAGTAGCAACTGAATCCAAGTCGGCCAATTCAGGAAACTGATCGGCATCGGGCAAATCGCCAATGGCATCCCAAACCGTGATTTTGTGCTTTGCCGGATCGGGGTAGGTCGGCATAGTCTGATCTCTGCGTGCACCGATTAAAAACAGGCGCCGCCGGTCTTGCGGGACGCCAAAATCTGCTGCGTTTAACACGCGGTAGGGTAACAGCACGCTGTAACCGGCATCGCCGAGCGCAACTATCAATTCGTCTAAGAATTGCGCGTGCTTCCCCAAGGTAAGGCCCTTGACGTTTTCGAAGACACAAAACTTCGGCCGCAGCTCAGCCACCAAACGAACATAGTGGAACACCAACTGATTGCGCTGATCGTCCAAAGCCCGCTTACCCATCATGGAGAATCCCTGGCAGGGGGCACCACCAAAGACAACATCAATGTCGGTGTCACCAAGTCGCGCCTGACGGCGGACCTCGGCCCCGGTCATTTCCACGACTGACGCACACACGGCTTTGGAATTTGGAAAGTTGAACTCGTGTGTAGCGCAATGAATGGGGTCGATTTCGACGGCCGCTGCAATATCAAACCCAGCTTGCTCGAAGCCAAGTGACAATCCACCGGCCCCCGCAAACAGGTCGATGCCGACGGGGCGGTTGTCAGTGTTTTGATTGGTCGTGCTCATGGTGATGTGTGCATGTGATTATTTACAGTGTACATCGTCACTTTGCCATCGCCAATCCCCAATTTCAAGAATTCTGGGAGCTCACGTATTGGCACTAGCCGCGGGGCTCCCAAAGCAATTGAGCGAGACGTAGCAGCGGACAACGTGTCAGGTCTTGTATTGCGACAAATGGGACCGTATCCTCAAATGATGCGGTTCCTCTTCAACCTTCAGGAACTAACAAGGTGGCAGATGCTTTCGCAGGTTCCGCCGGGGCTGGAGGTCCGAAATTGACTCAACCTGCCTGCGCCAACACTACTTGCCCGCCGCGAACATTCACATTACTACCGCAGCAAACTCCGCACGCCACGCCCCCTCGTTGTGCGCCGCATTGGGCGTCAGCTTCACCCACAAGTTCGCGGCCGAATGCGGCTGCCGCTGCATTTGCACCACCATGCGTTGGTAGTCGGTCACCGCTTGTTGCCCTTCGCCGCCGCCCATGTACAGCGCTAGTCGCGCATCGGCCGCAGGGGGTTGGCTGGCGGTCAAGCCAAACACTTCAGGCCCCAGCCAGTAGGCGGGTGAAAAGATGCCCGCTTTGCTGAAGACCTGGGGGTACTGCAGGATGGAGTAGTGCGAAATCAGCCCGCCCATCGAGCTGCCCATGACACCGGTGTGTTCCCGCTCGGGGCAGGTGCGGTAGTTGGCATCCACCATCGGTTTGACCACGTCCACGATGAAGTCCATGTAGCGCTTGCCCTCGCCCTTGCCAAAGCGGTCGTGGTCCCAGGCGTTGAGTTCGGTCACGCGCTTGTCGCCGCCGTTGTCGATGCCCACCACAATCAGCTCCAGGCCCTGCGTTTGCGCCAGGCTGTCCAGCGTTTCGTCCACGCCCCACTCGCCAGCATAGGCGGTGGCCTTGTGAAACAGGTTCTGGCCGTCGTGCATGTACAGCACGGGGTAGCGCTTGGAGGAAGTGGCGTAGCCGGGCGGCACATAGATGCGCACGGCACGCTGGCGGTTCAAGCCGGGCATGGTCAGTTGCTGCGGCAGCACGGTCACATGGGGCGAGGCGGTTGATGTTGGTGACGCCGGCGTTGCACCAGCAACCTTGGTATGGGCGCTGGTTTCTGCCCGCCCGTACCCGACCAGCAACAGTGCAAGCACCATGGCGCAGATGGATTTGATCAAGAATTAGCGCCTCAGCTCAGCCAGGATGGGCTCAATGATGCTGTGCGCTTGTGCCAAGCACTCAGAAAACGGACCTTGAAACCCGATGGTGTCAATGGCATTAAACTCCGCCTCCACGAATTCGGCACGCTCGTGCAGCCGCTGCAAGAACGCCATCCCGTGTCTTCCCAGAAACGGAGCCGCAAGGGCAATCGCTTCGGGTTCAGCGACCGCCACCGCGCACAGGTCGAAGAGATCCCGAGCCTTCGCTTACCAGCACGTGCCGCCACCAACGGTCCACTGTGGCTGATGGGTCTGGCGCTCCAGATGCGCCATGAGTTTGAGGGCGTGCGGAAACAGTTCTGTCCACACGCCGGGGCGGCTGAGGTCGGGCGTACTCATCGCCACAACTCACGACTGCTCTTGAGTCGGCGGGCGAGTTCACGCATCTTCTTCCAAACCTGCGTGCGTTCGACGCCCTTCTCCAAATGCAATTCTTCCACCACCGATGCCAGCAGCGAAACAGGCGCTTCTTCCAGAAAGGTGTAGACGTGGGGCATGAGATCGGTCGACAGACAGTCGGTGGTCAAGACCTCGCGCAACTGGTCGGCAGTGACAGAAACCCGGTAACTGACGCTGGCAGTGCGTGCGGCTATGTTCAGCGCTGAACTCTTTGCCCTTGTGTGCGGGTGGCTCTTTGGCCGCGGTGAGGTAACCGTTAACGATAAGCCCAAGTTGTCCAGCAATTTGGCTGCGCGCGTCAGGCTCAAATCGTGGATGGTGCCGTTTTCAACCTGGTTGACCGTCGCACGCGACAGCCCGCTGAGCTTGGCCAGGGCCGTTTGCGTGAGGCCCATATCCGAGCGACGGGTACGCACGGCGGTGCTGAGTTCAAGAATGGCAGACATCGTGAAATCTTAGCCACTTGCCTGGTATTGTCAAATATATTCGACATATTTCTCATGCAACCCAAGGCCTTCAGAGCCTGTTGCAAAGACGGCGCTGCATATCGCCCGGATTGATTTGATCAAGACACACCTTGTGGCCGGATGCCGAACGGCGTTGGAATCGAACGGCGCGTTTCAACCAAACCCACGCTCTGACCGGTCCGACCACAAAGTCCGCATCGGCAGCGCAAACAGACCAGGCCCAAAGCGCAGGCTGGCTTCACCGTCATACAGCACCACACCGCAGGCGAAACGTTCCCCCGCAATCTCCTGGAGTTTGCGCAAGCCACGAAAGTCTTCCGTGCGCACCGTGCCAGAGGCTTTGACCTCGACACCGGCCAACACCGCGCCTTGCTCCAGCACGATATCCACCTCATGGTCGTCGCGATTGCGAAAGTGATAGAAGGCAATGGCCTCGGAGTGGGCGCTGGCCTGGCGGCGCAACTCCTGAAAAACAAAGGTCTCCAGCAACTGCCCCAGCAGTGCCCGGTTGGCATGCAAGGCCGCAGCATCCAGTCGCAACAACGCGCTGGCAAGCCCGGTGTCGCCCAGATGGATCTTCGGCGTCTTGACGAGGCGGTTGATGTGTCGCAGATGCCATGGCGGCAAAACGTCGACCAGAAACACCCTCTCCAGCAAGGTCAGATAGTCGCGCACCGTGGGGCGGCTCAGCCCAAAGGGGCTGGCCAGTTCGCTCACGTTGAACAGGTGCGCCGTTTGGCCTGCAGCCAGTTCCAGCAAGCGTGGCATAACATCGAGCGCTGCGATGCGCGCCAGGTCGCGCACGTCGCGCTGGACCAGGGTTTGTACATAGGCCTGGTACCAAGCCCGTCGGCGTGCTGGCAAGCGCGTCAACGCGGCAGGGAAGCCCCCTGCCACCACCAGCTCGGCCAGTGCGATGCCCATGCGCTGCGTCGCTGCCATGTTGAATTCAGCTCGAAAAAGTTGCTCCAGAAAGCAAGCTTCGTGCTTGCGCAATTCAACTTGGGCCAGGGGGTGCAAGCGGATGACCTCGAGCCGCCCGGCGAGAGAATCCGCCAACTTGGGCAACAACAGCACGTCGGCTGATCCGGTCAGCAAGAATCTGCCGGGCTGGCGATCTCGATCCACCACGAGCTTGAGGGACGTGAAAATGTCGGGCACTCGTTGGACTTCGTCCAGCACCATTCTCGGCGGCAAGTCGGTCACAAAGCCCAGTGGATCGGCCCGCGCCGCGCGCACCAGATTGTCATCGTCAAAGCTGATGTATCCGTAACCGGCAGGCTCGGCCACCGTCCGCGCCAGTGTGGTCTTGCCACATTGCCGAGGGCCTTGAATCAACACCACCGGGGTATCCGCCAAACTGGCTTGCACGCTTATCTGCGCCATGCGAGGCAGCGCAGGAGCACCAGGGGATAGGGGCAGCGTCAGCATGGGCAATTGTAATCTTGTATTCCGGCTAGTTGAAAGGTTATGACCCCGCTGATTGAAACAATCTCGCCTCGAGGAATAAACACGATGTGTCGGGGCGCGCCTTGCAACTGCCTGCCCCACAGGTTCGCGGCAGGATGCGATTTGCGCTCCCGCCGTGCGACCATGCGCTGATGAGTTTGACCAAGGCATACTCCGCAGGCCGGGCTTGACGGAAAAGACCTGGTGCCTCGTATTGCGGGAGAACGATGATGACACGGCCAACCAACATCCAGCACTGGCAAGACATCCAGGGCGCGGACGGTTCTTGTTACCCCGGCAGCGCGGAGCGCCTGTCGATTGGCTCACCGTTTGGGCGCTTGTTCGGCTTGACTCGCCTGGGCATCCACCACGTCCTGCTTCGACCGGGTCGGCGCACCTCATGGCCGCACGCCGAGAAGACTGAAGAAGAGTTTGTTTACGTGATCGAGGGCACGCCCGATTGCTGGCTCGATGGCGTGTTGCATCGGCTGCAGCCAAGCGATGGCGTCGGTTTTCAGCCGGGGACGGGTGTGGCCCATACCTTCATCAACAACACCCCCTGCAGTGTGCGCCTGCTGGTGGTGGGCGACACCGACCGCGCCGACAACCAGGTGCATTACCCGCTGCACCCGAAGAGAAACCAGGAGATCGCCAAGTTGCATTGGACCGATGCGACGCAGCTTCCCTTGGGTGAGCACGATGGTCTGCCCGATCAGCTTCGGGAATCGAACGGTCCGTTTTAGGACAGAGACTGACGACAATGCGAAAAACCATTTCGCGCTTGAAGACCGGCGTTGCTGCGCGGTTGAGTGACAAAAAGATGTCCATCCATGACGCCAATGCTCGGGTTGAAGAAATTCGCACCGCCATGCTCGACGCCCTGGCGAGTATCGACACGGATGAGAGTATCGGTTCTCCCAAGGCATGGTCCGACATTACCCGCGCGGCTGACATCCAGACCCTCTGGTATTTGCGAAGCGACGTACTGCGCTTGCTTTCGGATTTTCACGGAGAGCAATCGGGACGCGACAAGCTGGAGGCGATGACGGAGATGTTCCGCGGACTGGTGCCTCCGAATCAGATGCCGAGCCGCAGACGGATCGAACGCTGAGTTACCAGCGCTTGGGGCTCTTGGGGGACAGACATGCCCATTGGACGCGGCACGTGGCACTAAAACGGCCCACGAGCGCCGATACAAGCGGGTCTTGGCCGAGGCCAGTCCAAGTTCCGGCAAACTGTGGGCATGTGCGCACCACCATTTGATCCCGTTTCGGTCAGGCTTGATGGAGCGACAATGCCTGCCAGGAGTGCGTTTCGCCCGAGTCCGCGCTTAACCCCATGACCGCCGCCCACATCTGCATCGCCCGCCACGGCGAAACCGACTGGAACAAGAGCGGCATCTTGCAGGGCTGGCTGGATGTGCCGATCAACCCGCATGGGCGCCGTCAGGCGCATGAGCTGGCGGCCACGTTGACGGCTGCGGGCTTTGCGGCCGTGTGGACCAGCCCCTTGGCGCGGGCGCGCGAGACGGCCGACATCGTCGCCACCGCGCTGGGGTTGGCGCCACCGACTTGTCACGACGGCCTCAAGGAGCGGCACTTTGGCGCGGTGCAGGGCATCCCGAAGAACGAGTTGGCCGAATACAACCCCGCTCTGTATGAGCAAATTCTGCGGCGCAACCCCGCTGCGCAGCTTGTGGGCGGCGAATCCATGGACGAGTTCGCTGATCGCGTGCACGGCGCGCTCATGGAAATCGGCGCGCGTCACCGGGGAGGCCGGGTGCTGGTCATTACCCACGGCTGGGTCATGGATGTGGTGACGCGCCACATCAGCGGTGTACCACGCGATGCCGTTCTGCACCTGAAGCGTCAGAACGGCGAGTGCGTTTGGGTCGAGGCGACCGAGAAGGCTGTCAGCGCCATGCGTTCGTCGGTGGAACCCGCGCATTCGTCCCGCGATCACGCAGTTGGTCGCATCGCAGGTTGATAACGCTCGCCTATGTCCTAGGATTCGGCCCACTTGGCGTTCAAGCGATGACCCTGAGCTCACGCGGGGCATTGGTATTCGTCCGGTATCAGGCAATCCCCGATTTCAATAGTCCCACAAGGAGAGTTCCCTATGCTGCGTCCCTTGCTCATCGCTGCCGTGCTGGCCACAAGCCTGACGGCTTGCGACAAGTCCCCTGGCAAGGGGGATTCGAAGAAGGAAGCCATTGCGCAACCCGCCAAACTGGTGATTGCGCCCGAGGACTTCATCACCGTCCACGCCAACGCCCTGGCCTCCGGTCCGGTGGTGACCGGATCGATCCAGCCCGAACGCCGGGCCGACCTGCGCGCCGAAGTGTCGGCCGTGGTGTTGCAGGTGCTCAAGGACAACGGCGACTTGGTACGCCGCGGCGACGTGTTGGCGCGCCTGGATCAGACGGCAATACAGGACAGCCTGCATTCGGCCGAGGACAACGCCCGCAGCGCCGTGCAGGCGCTGGACCAGGCCGAGCGCAATTTGCAGCGCCTCAAGACCCTGCGCGCCTCGGGCATGACTTCGCTGCAGGCGTTGGATGACGCCGAAGTACGCCGCAACGGCGCGCAAAGCGAGTTGTCGGCTTCCAAAACCCGCGTCGTGCTGGCCCGCCAGCAATTGGAGCGCACCGTCGTACGCGCCCCGTTCGACGGCGTCGTGAGCGAACGCAAGGTGTCGGCCGGCGACACGGCCTCAATCGGCAAGGAGTTGTTCAAGGTGATGGACCCCACCAGCATGCGTTTTGCCGGGCGGGTATCGGCCGACAAGATCAGTGTGGTCTCGGTGGGTCAATCGGTCAGTTTCCGTATCAACGGCTACGCCGGACAGGAGTTTCGCGGCAAGGTCACCCGCGTGGACCCCAGCGCCAACGATGTAACCCGACAGGTCGAAGTGCTGGTCAGCTTCCTCGATGCCAAACAACCCAAGGTGTCGGGCTTGTACGCCGAGGGCACGATAGCATCCGCCAACGTCAAGGCGCTCACGCTGCCCGAGTCGGTGGTGGTTCGCTCGGGAGATAAATCAACCGTCTGGCGTGTCAAAGCCAATGCGCTCAACCAGGTCGACCTGGCGCTGGGTGCGCGCGATCCCCGCACCGGTGACTTGGAGGTGCGCAGCGGCCTGGCGGAAGGCGATACGGTGCTGCGCAACCCCAGTTCCAGCTTCAAGGAAGGGCAGTTGGTTGAGATGGTGGCCGTCAAACCACCTGTGGCCGCAGCATCCGGAACCGTCACCGCACTGAGGAAGTAAGCATGTTTCTCTCCGACTTCAGTATCAAGCGCCCCACGGCGACCATCGTTCTCATCATCGCCCTGATGGCCATGGGCCTGCTGGCGATGAGCAAGCTGCGGGTTAACCAAAACGCGGATGTGGAGGTGCCTGGCCTGTTTGTGACCATCGCCTACCCAGGCGCCTCGCCCGACACGGTCGAGCGCGAGATTGTCAACCGCCTAGAGAAGTCGCTGCAAAGCATCTCAGGCGTGACCGAGGTGTATTCCAATTCGACCGAGGGGTAACGCCCGCTTTGATGTGTTGTTCTCGTTCAAGAAGAACATGATCGAGGCCTCGGACGAGGTGCGCAACGTCATCTCCAGCGTGCGCTACAAGTTGCCCGCCGAAATGCGTGAGCCGGTATTGCGACGCTATGACCCGTCCGCTCAACCGATCATGAACATGGCGCTGTCCTCCAGCCAACAGAGCCACGCCGAGATCTCGCGCCTGGCCGAGGACGTGCTGGCCGACAAGCTGCGCGGCATCGCCGGGGTGGCGACGGTCAGCGTCAATGGCGCCTTGAAGCGTGAACTGTCAGTGTTGTTGCGCGCCGAGAAGCTGCGCGAATACAAGGTGTCGGTGGGCGAGGTGGTGGCGGCGCTGCGGGCGCAGAACACCAATGCACCGGTGGGCAAGGTGCGCGGCAAACTGGATGAGGAGAGCATTCGGCTGGTCGGCCGCATTGAGTCGCCCGCTGAGTTTCAAGAGGTCGTGGTCAAACGTGTTGGTGGTCAGGTGGTGCGCCTGGCGCAAGTGGCCACCATCAGCGACGGCTTTGCCGACGTCGACAATTTCAGTATCCGTAGCGGCAAACCT
The DNA here is from genome assembly GCA_030685025.1 of Rhodoferax sp. Taxonomy (GTDB): domain Bacteria; phylum Pseudomonadota; class Gammaproteobacteria; order Burkholderiales; family Burkholderiaceae_C; genus Rhodoferax_D. The sequence goes on along the minus strand of JAUXWC010000078.1, from coordinate 6,083 downwards.
AACGTCGGCATTTTTGTGACGCGCTCGCGCGATGCCAGCACCGTCAGCGTGGCGGGCGAGATCCGCAAGTTGGTGAAAGACATCAACACCGACTTGGAGCGTGAGCATCCCGGCACCAAACTCGAGATCACCCGCGACGGCGGGGTGGACGCGCAGCGCAGCCTTAACAACGTGATCGAGTCGCTGATGCTGGGCGCGGTGTTGACGATTTTTGTGGTGTACGCCTTCTTGAATTCCTGGCGCTCCACGCTGATCACGGCCTTGAGCTTGCCTACCTCGGTCATCGCGGCCTTTATCGCGGTGTGGCTGTGTGGTTTCACGCTCAACTTTATGACCCTGCTGGGGCTCTCGCTGGCCATCGGCGTGCTGATTGACGACGCGATTGTGGTGCGCGAGAACATCGTGCGCCACATGCAGCGCGGCTCCGACCGGCGCAAGGCTTCGCTCGAAGGCACCGCCGAGATCGGTCTGGCGGTGGCGGCCACCACGTTTTCCATCATCGCGGTGTTCATTCCCGTGGCGTTCATGCCGGGCATCTCGGGTGAGTGGTTCCGTCCCTTCGCCCTGACGGTGACCTGTTCGGTGCTGGTCAGCCTGGCCATCTCGTTCACCCTGGACCCGATGCTGTCGGCCTATTGGGGTGACCCGCCGGACCACCACATTGCACCCAAGAAGGGTTTGGGCGCGGTGCTGGCGCGTTTCAACAACTGGTTCGACCACCAGTCCGATCGCTATGGCAACGTGATTGCCTGGGCACTGCACCACCGCCGCTGGATGACCGCCATTGCGGTGCTGAGCCTGGTTGCCGCTCTGGGGCTGCAGGTCAAATGGGGCGGCACCAGTTTTCTGCCAACCGCGGACGCGGGCACCCTGCTGATCGAGGTGCGCACCCCGGCGTCGTCGTCAATCGAGTATGCCCGCCTGAAAATGGAGCGTGCCGCCGAGCTGGCCCGCACGATTGCCGAGACCAAGGAGACCAATAGCAACATCTCCGCCAGTGGCGGGCGCATCTACGTTGATATCGGCAAACGCAACACCCGCCAACGCAGCGCGAAGGAAATTGCGGTTGAACTGCGCGACAAGGTGCGAACCCTGGTGGGTGCCGAATACGTGGTGTTGGACGACCTCAACAACGGTGCGCGCAAGCCGATTCAGATCGAGTTCACCGGCCCCGATTCACGCAAGCTGCTGGAGATCACCAGCGCCTACATGGACAAGCTGCGGCTGGTCCCCGGTGCGGTGGATGTCGGTTTGTCGCAGCAAGATCCCAAGAAGGAACTGAAGATCGAACTCAACCGCGGCTTGGCCAATTCCATGGGCATTTCGGCCAGTGATGCAGCGCAGGCCTTGCGCGTTGCCTTTGCCGGCATCGACGTGGGCGACTGGGTCGATCCGACTGGCGAGACGCGTGATGTGTCGGTGCGCCTGCACCCGGACGACCGGGTCAGCAAGGAGAACATCGAGCGCCTGCCGATTGCGGTGGCTGGCTCGAACGAGATGGTGCCGCTGGACCAGATCGCCGCCATCACCATGGGCAAAGGACCGTCGGGCATTGAGCACGCCAAGGGCAAGCGCAACATCACCGTGTCGGCCAACGCACAAGGGCGCTCCAATGGCGAGGTGACGGCTGACGCCATGAAACTTGCCAAGTCCTTCGACTACCCACCAGGTTACGGCCTGGCCTTGGGTGGTGAGGGGCAGGACGAAAAAGAGGTGTTCACCGAGATGCTGATCGCACTGCTGTCGGGCATTGGCTTGATGTACCTGATTCTGGTGGTTCAGTTTGGCTCGTTCACGGCGCCGCTGGCGGTGATGCTGTCCTTGCCCTTGTCCTTGATTGGGGTGGTGCTGGCGCTGATGGTCACTGGCGGCACCCTCAACCTGATGAGCTTTATCGGCATCATCATGTTGATGGGCCTCGTCGCCAAGAACGCCATTTTGTTGCTCGATGCCGCCCGAAAGCGCGAGGCCGATGGATTCGATCGTGAAGAGGCCTTGATGCACGCCGGTCGCCTGCGCCTGCGCCCGATCCTGATGACCACCTTTGCGCTGATCGCCGGCATGCTGCCGGTCGCTATCGGCCTGGGTGAAGGGGGCGAGTTCTATCGGCCACTGGCGGTTGCCATCATTGGCGGCACGATCACCTCCACCTTGTTGACGCTGCTGGTGGTGCCCACGTTCTACGACAGCATCGAGATCGCGCGCGACCGCATGGTGGCCAAGTTCCAGCTTCGCGCACAGCGTCGCATTGGCCTGCTGGCCTTTTTGCAGACCTTTGCCGAGGCGATTCTGACGCTGCTGCTGGTGCGCGTGCTGTACCGGCTGGTGATGAAGCTGCTTGCCCGTCGTTCGGCCAGCAACGTGATGGCACCTGCGGCGGGGTCGGTGTGAGCCGTGTTGCTTGACTGCTCTGTATCGAAACGCCATGGATTCAGGTCGGCAGCCCCAATGAAGAATCCGTAGCCCGTCATTGCGAGGAGCATTGCGACGTGGCAATCCATCTTCGCGTGGCCAGATGGATCACCGCGGCCCGTGGCCTCGCGATGACGGGGATTTCATGTTCTTTCCCACGATGTGAACCCAAGAAGAAGGTCCCCCATGAAGCGTCTTCGTTATCTGTCGCCCTTGCCCCTCGCCGCTGCCATCGGCCTGGCCTTGTCGCTGCCAGCCAGCGCGCAGAGCCTGGTCGACTTGTACGGGGCCGCCCGCACCTATGACGCCACCTACCAATCGGCCAAATCGCAGTTTGATGCCTCGATTGCCAAGGCCGATCAGTCCAAGGCGGGCATCTTTCCCAGCGCCAGCCTGTCTGCTGGTGCCTCGCGCACCAACCTGGTGAGCAGCACGTCGAGCACGCCCGAAGTCGAACGCACCTTCGGCGCCAACACGGCAACGCTCAGCGCGTCGCAGCCGCTGTACCGTCCGGCCAACTGGATCGGCTACGCGCAGGGCAAGAAGGGCGTGGACGTGGCGCAAGCCCAGCTCATCGCGGCCGAGCAAGATTTGATCATTCGGGTCGCAACCGCCTATTTCGATGTACTCGCCGCGCAAGACAGCCTGACCTTCGTCAAGGCGCAAAAGGCCGCCGTGGCCGAACAACTGGCCTCGGCCAAGCGCAACTTTGAGGTGGGCACCTCCACCATCACCGATACCCGTGAGGCGCAGGCCCGCTACGACTTGGTGATTGCCCAGGAGATTGCCGCCGAGAACGACCATCGCATCAAACGCATTGCGCTCGATCAGTTGGTCGGCAAGACCGATGCCAACCCGAAACCCTTGGCGCTACCGGTGAGCCTGCCCGCCTTGCAACCCGCCGAGGTGGACGCCTGGGTGCAGCAAGCCCAGGCCGCGCACCCCGGCATTGCGCAAACCAGGCTGGCGCTGGAAGTGGCCAAACTGGAGACCGAGAAGGCCAAGACTGGCCACCTGCCGACACTGGACTTCACCGGCAGCTATACCGCGACCCAGAACAAGGGCGGATCTTCCACCGGCCTGACCGACAGCCGCAGCAACGTGGCCACCATCGGCCTTTCCTTCAACCTGCCGCTGTTTGCCGGTTTTGCCACGCAAAACCGCATCAAGGAAACGCTGGCCCTGGAAGACAAGGCCAGCAGCGACCTGGACGCCACCCAACGCGCCGTGGCCCAAGGCACCCGCACCGCCTACTTTGGCGTGCTCTCAGGCCAAGGTCAGGTCAAGGCCCTGGAAGCGGCCGAAGCATCCAGCCAGAGCGCCTTGGACGCCACCAAGCTAGGCTACCAGGTCGGCGTGCGCATCAACATCGACGTACTCAACTCGCAAAGCCTGCTGTTCCAGACCAAGCGCGACCTGGCCAAGGCGCGTTATGACGTGTTGCTGACCAGTCTGAAGCTGCGTCAGGCTAACGGCACACTCAAGGCCGACGATCTAGCTCCGGTCAACGCTTTGCTGGCCCCGTAACACGCGCTGCGTCTCGCGGACTTGATCACGGTCGTCGCGGCCTGGGCGGCTTGTACCCAGAGTTTTGATTCGGCGCCCAAACGGTGTAGGCTCTGGCGTTCATGCAAGTCCTCAGCCGCAACGCCACTGAAGTGATCAAACACCCCGGCGCGTTCGTCCTGCGCACGCTGAAGGGATTTCGTGCCAACCAGGGGCTGCTGCTGGCGGGCGCGGTTGCCTACTACGCCTTGCTGTCGATTGTCCCGTTGCTGATCCTGACGGTGATTGCGCTGTCGCACTTTGTCGACCAGACAGCGTTGCTGGGAACTCTGGGCCACTATCTCGAGTGGCTGATCCCTGGACAGGCCAAGGCCATCGTGGCGGAACTTGCCAACTTCCTGGTGCACCGTGATGTGCTTGGTCCGGTCTTGCTGGTCAGCATGCTGTTCTTCAGCTCACTCGCCTTTACGGTATTGGAGAACGCCATGTCGGTGATCTTTCATCACCGCGTGGCGATCAAACGCCGCCACTTCCTGATCTCGGCGGTGATTCCCTACGTCTATATTCTGTCGCTCGGGCTGGGGCTGCTGCTGGTCACTCTGGTGGCGAGCAGTCTGCAGGCGATGGGTCAGCAGCAGCTTGGCTTCTTGCGCCACAACTGGTCACTGGGTGGGCTGTCTGTAGCGCTGCTTTACCTGTTGGGTTTTGCTGGCGAGGTATTTGTGCTCACCTCGGTCTACCTGGTGATGCCGGTTGGCCGATTGCTGCTGCACCACGCCTTGCTGGGTGCCGTGGCGGCGGCGCTCTTGTGGGAGTTGTCGCGCCATGCGCTGGTGTGGTACTTCACGACGCTGTCCCAGATTGGCGTGGTCTATGGCTCGCTGACCACTTCGATTGCGGTGCTGCTGAGCCTCGAACTGGGCGCCACTTTGCTGCTGATCGGCGCGCAGGTGATTTCGGAGTACGAGCGCCTGGCGATGGAGCCCTTGGACGCGACACCAGTGCCTTTCAACACAGACGCTGCCTGAGCGGGGCCTGCGCGGTCACTACCGGTTTCGGTCCTTGCCTCGATCATCTCCCTTGTCGCGATCCTTCACCCGGCCTTGTGGTGCCGGCTGGCGCGAGTCCGGGCTGGGTGGCGGTGGACTCGATGCGTCGCCTTGTTGGACGTGAGTGGATGGCGCGGGCGCTCGTTGCGCGTCTCTTTGCGCCGGTCGACGGGGCTGCGCGGTGGGTGGGCTGGAGGCGTCGCCTTGCTGCACGTACGGCACAAACGTCGGCCCGCGTTGCGCATCCTGCTCCCGATTGTGTTTCCGCACCACGGGGTCGCGCGGCTTGTAACGGTAGTGCTCACCTTGCAGCGACGGTTGCTGTTCCGCGTGCGGATACTGGTCGCCAAAGTAGCGCCGCTGGTAGATGGGCAGCGGGGCGGGCGGGGGTGCCGAGCGGTGGTCCCACCGGTCCCAGCCACGCCGATGATGATCCCAGTCACGGCCCCAGTGGTCGCCCCAGCGTGGCGGTGCGTCCGGTCGCCAATTGCGGAAGTACACCGGGGGAACCCGGTAGTAGCGCACGGGGATTCGCAGTATGAACACCGGCACGGCCTGCGGGGTCACGAGGCTCCACGGCCCGTTGTACCAGGAGCTGACGTACCAGTAGTCGTTTTGGTAGACCCAGTACATGCCGTCGTAGAAGAAGTAGTTCGAATCGACTTGCGGCGCGTAGTACACCGGGTAACCGGGTACGGGTACGAGGTCCGGATATGTCGGCAGATTGATGCCGATGCTCACGCCAGGCAGTGAGATACCGATGCCCACGCTCACCTGAGCCACCGCTGAAGTCATCGACCCCAGCACCATCAAGAGCACAACGAGTATGTAGCGCATGCTTTGTTCCCCCAAGAAATGGCTGCATTGCCAAATTGTCCGATCACGCCCCGCACGGGCCTTGCGTTTTCGCATGCGCGGCTGATTGCAACCGTCAGTTTGATCCATGAAAGTCGATTAAGTTTGCTCGTTTACATGCTGGACAGTGCCTAGTTTCCCGCTGTTGTTCACGCCGCCATCCGGTCCTCATCAGGGGGCGGGTCATGTTTGCAGTATTTGGCCATGATTTTCGAGAGGTCGGGGGCCAAAGTGGGAACCGTTAAAAATACCGGGAGGCCC
>JAUXWC010000076.1 GCA_030685025.1 Rhodoferax sp. | reverse complement strand
CGGACTTTGTGGTGCTTGGGTCCGTTGTTGCCGGTGGGGCGGCAGGAGATATTTTCAGGGGACCGTTGCTTCGGCCGGGCTTGTCCAACAACCGGTTCAGATCGCGGCTCGCTTCGCGATCACGATCTAACCTTATCCGTTAGAGACCCTCCTGTGCAACCACTTGCAGCAGTTTTTGCTGGAGCTGGGCAAGGGCTTCACCTTCGTGGGCCGCCAATACCGCGTCACCCTGAACAACACCCACTACAAGGTGGATCTGGTTTTTTACCACCGCATCCTGCGCTGCTTTGTGCTGATCGACCTGAAAGTCACCGACGTGCAGCACCACGACATCGGCCAGATGAACATGTACTTGGGCTACTTTGCCGCAGAAGAAAACACCGAGGGCGACAACCCACCCATCGGCATCATCCTGAGCCGCAACAAGGACGAACTGCTGGTGGAATACGCCACCTACCAAATGAACAGCCAGCTCTTTGTGCAGAAATACCAACTCTACTTGCCCGAGCGCGAAGAACTGCGCCGCGAGCTGGAACTGACCTTACGTGAAGCTGGTGCTAGCGGTGAGGAACTGCCATGACCCCATCCCCCCGCGTACCCGCCGCTCTGCAAGAGAAGTTCGACACCATTGCGCAAGCTACAGACGCGTTTTGCGACCAGCGCCTGAATGACGAATACAAGCAACTGATCCGCCTGGCGCTGGCCGCGCTGTGCCGCAAGCGTCCATCGCCATTGCTCAAGGGCCAGGAAAACTCCTGGGCAGCCGGTGCGGTGCATGCGCTGGGCATGGTCAATTTTCTGTTTGATGCCTCCCAAACGCCGCATTGCAAGGCCACCGACATCTGGGCGCACTTTGGCCTGGCGCAGGGCACCGGCCAGACGCACTCCAAGAAAATCCGCGATGCGCTGGACATGGGGCAAATGGACCCGCAATGGACCTTGCCCAGCCGCATGGATGCCAACCCGCTGGTCTGGATGCTGGAGGTCAATGGCGTGATCGTCGATGCACGGCACCTGCCGCTGGAAGTCCAAGACATCGCCTACGCCCGGGGGCTGATTCCGTATGTGCCGGGGCGTAGGGCGGAACAGTCATGAGCCGTGAACCGAACCAAAACTCCACCTTGGCTCCCCTTGCATGCCATACATTAGCTCCTAAAATAATAGCTACTCATGCAATGAATACGAGGGCTAGAGGCCAATTTCACATAAATGAAAGCCGCCAGGGGCCATTTGCTCGGTCTTTGACTGGTCCATTGAATGTGGGTGCGAAATGAGCACGGGGTTGCGGGCGGGGTACAAGCGGACTGAGGTGGGGGTGATACCGGAGGATTGGGAAGAGTCTTTTCCAATTCAGGTATGAGCCTGGAGGAGCTCTGAAACGGCGACCGAAGTGGATTGATCGGGTTGCTGAGAAGCCAAGTGTATTCGGGCGGCTGGGAGGATGGAAAGATGGCCGACAGGCCCGGCAAGCGAAGCGCGTCAGCGTGGGCGCTGGGGGTATGTGGGTG
>JAUXWC010000075.1 GCA_030685025.1 Rhodoferax sp. | reverse complement strand
TCATACTGCTGCGCGTGGCGGCCAACTCGATGAAGTGCTCGGCGTCCCGAAGCGTGTCGCGGTAACGAATGTAATCAAGCTTCTTCTTGATGTGATCGTGGGCCGCTTGGGGCGCATGCCACGACCCGTTACGCAGAAATTCACAGTTCGAAGTGCGAATGAAGGCCAGCAAGTGGGCAATCTCGGCCGTGGCGGTCGCGGACTGGTCGTGGGACAAAGTTGGATTTGCCAGCAACGCCGCCATCATGGCGACGCTGACCCCTCGGGAAACCCCCCCAAGCAAGGCCCGGCGGGTCGTCATCGCACCAAGCCAAACTGACGCCATGACTTGAGCGCCTTCAAGGTGTTCTCGACATGCTTGGCCGGATTGAGGCTGTTGTATTGGTAGATCACCTTGCCCTCGGGAGAAATCACGAAGGAAACACGATTGGCATAGTCGCTTCGAAAAAACAAGACCGCGTCATAGGATTTCATGATGCTCTGGTCGGTGTCGGCGGCAACGGCAAACTTACCCCGACACTCCGAAACCGAGAACTTCTTCTGTGTCTCGATGTCATCCCGTGAGACGCCAATCACCGAGGCTCCCAGGGCCCGGTATTGGTCGATGGCTTCAGCGAAATTGCGCGCTTCGATGGAGCAATCGGTTGAGAACGCCAGGGGAAAGAAGTAAAGAACCACCGGCCCCTTCTTCAGCTCGTCGGCCAACGAGTACTGGATGACCGTTCCCGCCAGGGCAGCCTGTGCCGTAAACTGGGGGGCCGTTTCCCCGATGTCCAGAGCCGCGTGTACACCGGCGTTGCCTGCCACCAAGACCACTGCCGCAACCGTTCGCCACCATGCTCTCATCAGGCCACTCCGCATCGTTACCGCACCAAAATCAGTATAGCGGAACAGGCGCTTTTCGCCTGCTCCGGCGCCCGCTTCAATGCCGCGCCTGGATGGGGCTGCTGCTGTGCCTGAGCGCGGTGTTGTCCGGCTGCGCCACGCCATTGCCCGCCATTGATCGTGAGGCCATAGCCAGCTCGGCGATCGAAGCATCAACCGAGACGACGCTCGGACGCATCGCCCAGGACTCGCTGCCGGAGGCGGGCCTATCCGGGTTTCGTCTGATGCCCCTGGGCACGTTTTCATTTGACACCCGAATTCAACTGGCCAAACGGGCAGAGAAGACACTCGACGTCCAGTACTACCACATTGAAAATGATGAGACTGGTCGCTGGTTCTTGCGCGCCCTGCGCGATGCCGCAAACCGCGGGGTACGCGTGCGCCTGCTGCTGGACGACCTGTATACCGGCGGCTTGGACGACCTGTTTCTGGGCTTTGCCAGCCACCCGAATGTCCAGGTTCGCCTGTTCAACCCGTTTTGCTGTGCACGGCAAAGTGGGCAAGCGGGCCGTATTGCCGCATCCCTTGGTGATCTGAAACGGGTTAACCACCGGATGCACAACAAACTGTTCGTGGCCGATGGCGCCATGGCCGTGATTGGCGGACGCAATGTGGCCAATGAATATTACCTGCGCGGCACGTCGGAGAACTTCATCGATCTGGACGCCTTTGTCGTCGGCAATGTGCTGCCGGCCATCGGCGCGCTGTTTGATCGGTACTGGAACAGCCTGGCCGCGTACCCCCTGGAGTCGGTGGCGCGCAGTCGGCTTGACAAGCCGGCGCTGCTGGCGCATTTTGAACACCAGACCGGCCCGACCAACACCCCTGAGCCCGATCCCCTGGTCAGCAATGACGTTTTGGGCTATGCCCCAATCGCCGATGACCTGGATGCTGGTCGCCTGGGACTGAACTGGGGAACGGCCTATGTGTTTGCGGACCATCCCGACAAACCCTTCGACGGCGAGGCGGGCGGCGAACTCATGGAGACCAGCGTCACCTACAACGTGCTCGAAGCCGTCAGCCTGGCCAAGCGCGAAGTGGTGGCCTCCTCCCCGTACTTCGTTCCAGGACCAAGGGGCATGAAGTTCCTGCGGCAACTGCGAGACCGGGGGGTCAAAGTGACGGTGCTCACCAACTCCCTGGGTTCGACCGACGAGCCCATCGTGCACACGGGGTATAGCCGTTACCGGGAGCCGATGCTGGCTGAAGGCATTGATCTCTACGAGCTGAGCTCATCACGCGTCAAGGGCAACAAGCGTCCCTTTCTGTTCGGTTCATCGTTGGGGCGGCTGCACGCCAAGCTGTTTGTGATCGACCGCAAGACCTCCTTCATCGGCTCGATGAACCTGGATCCGCGCTCCGCCACCATCAACACCGAATTTGGAGCGGTGATCGACAGCCCAGAGGTGGCACGGGAATTGATTCGCGTCATCGACATCGATCGACTGCAAAGCGCCTACCGACTGCGCCTGACCAAGAACGGCGGCGGCATTGAGTGGCTGGGTATTGACGGGGACAAGGAGGTGGTTCTGACGACTGAGCCAGACACCTCGTTCTGGCTCCGCCTGAAAGCCTGGTTATTGAGCCCCTTGATACCCGAAGAACAGCTTTAGGAACCCGCAACAAGCGGCGCCGATGACGCCCACCCACCGGTCGGGTTGAACGACTTCACCCACGGACAGACGGAAAAAAGGGCCTTTCGGCCCTTTTTTTGAGACTGGTACCAATTACTTGGCGGTTTCACCGGCTTTGGTTTCGCCGGCCTTGGCAGCGGCCTTGGCATCGGCCTTGACCTTGGCGCGCTCTTCCTTGGTGGACTTGCTCTTCGCGGCAGGCTTCGGAGCGGGGATACCGGCGGAATGGGCTTCACCGGACTTGGTTGCCGCTTTGGCATCGGCCTTCACTTCGGCGCGTGGCTTGCCGGACTTGGTCTTGTCAACCTTGGGAGCGGCAGTATCGCCGGCCTTGGTTTCACCAGCCTTGGCAGCGGCCTTGGCGTCTGCCTTGACATCAGCGCGCGCTGCCGAAGCGGCGGGCGCGGCGGCCGTCTGGGCCTGAGCCATCACGGACACGGCAGCGATCATGGCAGCGAGAATGAGCTTGAGTTTCATGGAAGATCCTTCGTTGGTAACATTGAGCCTATGGACTTCCTGCCGACGGCCGGAAGGCTTATACGTAACGGCGCAAGTTTCGACTTGGTTGACTGGTGCCCAAAAAAGGATCGAACTCATGCGCGAGTTAGCGCACGGCGTGCTGGGCGCGCCGTGCTCGTTTTAGTATAGCACGCTCGATTCGCCGCGAATGACGCGCCGGATCGCCAATTCGTGAGCCAGTCCAGTCAATTCCCGAGTGTCAATGTCACAATTTGATACCCTCTAACGCGTGCCCGATGCGCCGCTCAGGTCGACTTTGAGGCACAGTATGTCCGTGGGGCCAAAGCCGCACTGGCAATCACCCGGTTGCAGTGGCTGCCCCTCGCCAACCAGACCGAACATGAACACACCACGTCCCCTGCTCCTGCTGGCACTCCTTGGCACTGGTCTGGCCGCTTGGCTGGTGGGCTGCGCATCCAAGCCCGAACCCACCACCGTCTCACCTCCCATGCAAGCGCCTTCCCCGCCCGTGGCCCCGCCCAATGACACCCGCGCCGTGGCACCGGCTGCGGCGCCAGCCACGCCGCCGCCCTCCACTGCGGCTTCGGCCCTGGCCTACCGGCGAGACGCGGCCACCCACCTGTACAACCAGAATCGTCACCGCGTCTTCCAGGGCAAACTGCCGCCCTTGCTGCACGCGATTGGCGTTCTTCAAGTGGAAGTGGATGGCCGAGGCCGGGTGACGGGCACCAGTTGGATGCGCGCCCCCAAGCATGCGCCGGATGTGATCGCCGAGATTGAACGTTCCGTGCGCGCCGCCGCCCCGTTTCCGGCACCGGTGCGCCTGGGCCGAGTAACCTACACCGACACATGGTTGTGGGATCGCAGCGGGCAGTTCCAACTTGATACGCTGACCGAAGGCCAGCTATAGCGCGCCTTCGGTTGAATGGCGGCTCCCTCTGCGATTCGTCGCCACCGCGCAGTCACCCAACAAAGCAGCCCTGCGGGCAACCGCGTGCAGAATCATCCCTTCGGTGACGCAACACTCGCGATGACTCTGACACTCCAGCAACTCAACGCCGCCCCCATGGAAGACCTCATGGGATCGCTCCACGGCCTGTACGAGCAGTCCCCCTGGGTCGTGCGTCAAGCATTGGAAACCCGGCCGCGGACTCTGGCCGAGTTCAAAATCGCCATGGCGCGGGTCGTCACCAACGCGAGTCGGGAGAGACGAACTGGCTGCGATATGCCAGCGCCGCGGACTTGACTTCACTCTCGAAGAAACCATGCGCGCCAACGCCGCGCCCAGCGCACCGGCCTGGCAACAACGCTGGGAAAGCGCCGTGGCAACGCAAGGGCTACCGGTACACCGCATGCCCAGCGGCGCCGAACACGACGCCATGAAGCTGCACGGCGTTGTGCCGCAAGCAATGCTGTTCGTGCGCGGTCAAAATGGCGGCATCAGCCACAGCTCGCTTGAGAGCACCACCAGCGATGACATGCAACTTGCCGTGCAGGCCTTCTCCAGCCTGCTGGAGCAGCTTGCACTCGACCATGACACGCAGCAGGCAGCGACCGAACAACGACCTCGCGGCGCGCAATGACCACAAGGCCAGCGACCGTCAGGTTGCCAGGCCGCGAAAGTCGACGCGGGGCAACAGTGATATTATTTTCGCCACTACCTGACCACCGACCCACCCCATGCCTATCGTGCCGTCGGCCTTGACTCAACCCACTGGAGCGCCGTAAATGGCATTGCCCGAAGATGACTTGTCTTCGTCACATGCGCTGGTGGTAGACAGCAACCCGACCTCGCGGTCCATACTGGTGTCCCAGTTGCGCGAGTTCGGCATGGGCACCGTGGTGCAGTGCTCGCGCCTGGCGGACGCACGGCGCCAATTGGAGTACCGACAGTTTGACGTGGTCTTGTGCGAACACCACTTCGCCAACGATGCCTCCTCCGGCCAGGACCTGCTCGATGACCTGAGGCGCAACCAGTTGTTGCCGTTCTCGACCGTCTTCATCATGGTCACGGCTGAAGCCACATACGCCAAGGTGGCCGAGGCGGCAGAGTCGGCGCTGGACGGGTATTTGCTCAAACCCCACACCGCTACCAAGCTGGCGGAACGCTTGAGCCAGGCCCGCATTCGCAAGATTTCGCTGCAGGAGATATTTGCGGCCATTGATGCCGAAGACTTCGAGCGCGCCGCCGAGCTGTGTCTGGTGCGATTCAAGACCCGCGGGTTGTTCTGGCTTTACGCTGCCCGAGTTGGAGCAGAGTTGCTGCTGCGCATTGGCAGGCCCTCCGAAGCGCAGGTACTCTATGAGGCAGTGGTGGCCGCCAAAACACTGCCATGGGCGAAGCTGGGCGTCGCGCGATCATTGATGGAAGCGGGTCAGACCGCCACGGCCACCGGCACCTTGGAAAACCTCATCAGCGAGGACCCCAGCTACGCTGATGCCTACGACGTCATGGGACGGGCTCAATTTGAGCTCGGCAGGTTCGATCAGGCCGTTGCGACCTACAAGATGGCGGCCGACCTGACACCCGCGTCGATCAGCCGCTTGCAGAACCTGGGCATGATGAGCTACTACTCCGGCGACCGCAAGGAAGCCGAAGTAGTGCTCGATCGGACCACTCGGCTTGGTTTGGACTCCAAGATGTTCGACTGCCAGACCCTGGTGCTGCTTGCATTCGCAAGGCTGGAAAGCGGTGACCGAAAAGGGCTGCAGCGTTGTCGGGACGACTTCGTTCGCCTGATCGAGCGCAACCCCGACAGCGCGCGCCACCGGCGCCTGTCCGACATCGTGGAGGCTTTGTCTTCGATTCAGCAAGCTCAGTTCGCCAAAGCGCTGGAACAGGTTCGTGGCATGACCAAATCGGTGAAGGCACCCGAGTACGACTTCGAATCAGCATCCAACCTGCTCGCCCTGATGGCGCAACTGGCGAACAAGGCGATCCAGCTTGACGAGGTCGAGTCCGTCGTCAACACGCTGGGGCTGCGCTTCTGCTCCAACCGATCGCTGACCGAACTACTGGCTGGCGCGGCAGGCGTGCACCCCCCCTACGCCGAGCTGGTACGCGCCGCGCAAACAGAAGTGATGCGACTGACCGAGAACGCGATGTCGCTGAGCCTGGCAGGTGACCCCAAGGCGGCGGTGAAAAACCTCATCTTCCACGGCAACGCCACCATGAACGGAAAACTGATCGAGACCGCTTATCTGGTGCTCAATCGCTACGCGGCGAAGATTGAAGACGCCCAAGTTCTCGGTGAGATGGTCACCAACCTGCGAGCCAGGTTCGCTCCAACCGGAACGCGCCCGGCGCTAGGCGAACAGAAACGCCAAGCCGGCGGCCTGACCCTGAGAACAGGAACGGCAACGTCATCCGGCAAAGCATCCGTTGCCTGAGTGATCACTAGCCGGGCAAGCCGGTTAGAATCTTGGACTTGGAAGCGTGGCAGAGTGGTCGATTGCACCGGTCTTGAAAACCGGCAAACCGAAAGGTTTCGTGAGTTCGAATCTCACCGCTTCCGCCAAAAATTGCTCGTAAGTTGTTGATTTTAAATAAACGTTCTATTTTATCAACACACAACCATCAAAGCAACTATCAATTGCGAGCGGTTTCGGTTGTCGCCACGTTCATACGCGATAGACAAACCGCTAGCAACCAGACCGTACTGTCTCGCTGTCATGAAGTGCTTTCACCGCTGAGTTATTCCAGCTGCTTCGCAATGCTCGCGTGCAACTTGGGAGAACGCCTGACGATGTCGCGATTGGACAAGCAATGCGCTCGTCCATGGGCGCGATGCGGCAGATGGCGCCGGTTTTCCTATGCACGATAGCGGGACACATTGAGATTGCGATTCATGGCTTTCGCAGCTCGTTCAGGGACAACATCGGCGAGGAGACTGCCCATGATTTCCACACTGCGGAGGCCGCACTGGCCCACACTTCCGCCAAATCGAAGGTGGCAGCCGCCTACGCACGCGCTGATTTGTTTGACAAGAGAGCTGCGATGATGCAGGACTGGGAACAGTATTGCGTTCGTGACAAACACGCTCCTGCCGCCAAAGCAGACTGAACATCGCCCACATTTGCTCAAAGGAACAAAATGGCAGATCAGCCCAAGTCTGAGTCCCCACGTCAGCCATTTGGTGAAAAGCACTCCTATCCCGGCAAGGTCGTGCATCCAACTTTGGTTGCCAACTACAAACCGAAACAGCAATTCAAAATACCACTGCAAGGCGATACAAAACACTATGGCTCTCTAACAGACGACTCACCATTTGCGGAATATGCATGGGAATTCCTGCGACGCAATCGTTTCTATCAAGCGATGATCGACAACGTCAAACCTTCCTTCAATCTTGACGAGTGGGGTTATTCGGCAGGCCCCGGCCACCGTGCAAGTTGCGGGTTGGCTGAGCCTTACAAGCACTACGCGGAAAGCTATACAGAAAACCCACCAGTTTGGTGGTCTCTGTCGGCAATCGAAACCAGACTTCAAGACACACTGAAATCCAGAAAGTTCGAACGCTTGGACATCGACTATCCCGGTCTGCAAGTGCCATTCATGTTTGACGTGGCACCAGTGTTCGGTCCTGGCTCGATTGGGCTGCAGATGCAGGCCGATTTGGCCGCCAAGCGGATCGAAGAGTATCTAAAACTTCGTGACAAGCCAACACCAAGAGGCTTGGTATACAGGCCGGGCAAGCCAAAACTCCGCATGCTGCTGAGGCTGGCAGACTTACTGAGCTATCCGCAGAAAATAGAGTCTGAGGGTATCGCGTCCAACGCATCGCAGAGCCAAATGATCACCGCCACTCAAGCGGCACGATTACTCGGGGACTTCAACTTTAATGATGACGACGGGTCAGCATCTCCCAAGACGCAGAAGCAAAGGGAAGAGAGCACGTTCGACCGCGTTGAAAGTGCGCGAGCTTTTATCTATGAATGGCATTGCCTGACCCTACTTACGTTTCCAAGTCAGGAAAAAGAACCACCAAAGAAGAGAAAAACGTCGCCAACAAACAACACATAAAAATATTTCCGAAGATTCGATTGCCCCAGCCGCTCCGGAACACTAGGAAAGTTCGGTTTTTTACTCGGAAAATTATGGTGGCAAGAAAATCCAAGTCCACCATGCGAAGATGATTTTTTGAATTCAAAATTGGTCCCATCGTTTTCAGAAATATGATCTCTGACTAGATCTCAAAAAAAGTAGCAGCGACTTGGTTTTTTTACTTTTTTGATCCAATTTCATTGACCCTCATTTAGGTCCTCTCAGAGGGACTTTTAGACAGAAACAAGCCCTTTCCTCGCTCTCCGATCCGGTCTTTAATCAACCCATCAACGCCACAAAGTGGCTGGTTTATGAGGTAAGAAATGAGCGGTTCCGAGCAGCGCAAGACACAAAAGACACCGGTCAGTGTGTCAGTGGCCGCGCTCGCCAACAACCTGGATACCGCGACCAGCGATCCCCTCGCAATTCGAACCGAGTCCACCTCCAGCCACCCAGTGGTGCTGATCTGGGACCCAACCGCTGCCATACCGCAGTTGGTCAAAATCGAGACCGTTTGCAGCATGCTCGCCATCGGTAAGAGCGCCGCCTACGAACTTGTGGCAAATGGCGATCTACGCCCACCACTGAAATTTGGCACCAGCCGCAGGGCCGCCTCACGCTGGCTGTTGTCCGATGTAGTGGATTTCATCCAGACACTTTCGGCCAATCGTCCTGTGCCACCGACCGCCGTCCGTGCAACTTCGGGCGTCGCTGACCGTGTTCGTCCCAAGCTCGTTGCCGCGACCAAGAAAACGCGCCAAGTCCATTCACTGCCACCGTCCATCGGAGGCACCATGACTTAGCACCTCACTCCTAAAAGCCACTGCTGCCCCCAAAACCCCGTTGGCAAATAAAGCACGCGGATGGGGAGAGCTTTGCCCCAATAACGGCAAATCTACGTTCACGAAACCACCTATTCACCCGGCCCATGAGGCCGCAATGGGCAACCTACGCCCAAATTCTTTAGGAGAGAAATCATGTCTCATCACGATATACCTTGGAAGAAAACGCCACTTGGCACCGCCTGCACCGTAACCCAGGAATGGGTAGAAAAGCAAGGGTTCTTTACCAATGAAATGGACCCGAAGACAAATATGCGCCGCACCTGCGTGCCTGTGGTGCTAACACCCGCCGCATGGAAGGACTGCGTCGAATGGCGAGCCACGACGTTCTCACCGGAAGACAAAGCCGCGAAAGAAAACACGCGCCTGTGGGACGTCCTGTGGATGTGCTCAATGAAGGTCAACGATACCGGCAGGAAGGCAGACGTGGGCTACCTGTTCCAGATCTATCGCCTACCAAACGGCGGGAAAGGGAAACCCCCCAAGTCAGATGAGGAATGCGGCACCTTGCTCAAGGCAGTCTACGGGACTGACGCCAACGATGAGCGCATTTTGACAATCATGCTGCCCGACGAGATCTGATTCTCTGCTCGGAGAAATTCAACAACATCTGCGGCCACGCATGGACCTCTGGCGCGAGGGGTCCATGCGATGGCAACTACAGGCACCGCGCGCCCAGCGACTGCCAATTCAATAGACCGTGATCGGATTGGAACCCGTCCGGCCAATTCTGGTTGGGTCCGATCTCCATCAACCCAAATGAGAAAGAATCAAATGTCCATATCGAAAAAACCCGTGGCGCGTGCAACTACACCACCGCCACCAGCAACGGTCAAGGCACGCTTGAAGGCTGCGAACGGCCTCCGCAAATCTGGCTTGGCTGGCCCATCTCCACACGAGCACGGTACTTCGCTCTCAAAAGCCCTTGGCAAGACGAGAACTCGACCCGTGGTCGTCATGCCTGGACTCCTGTACGAGGGCTGTTCGACGTTCGTCCGAGTCGCCAATGGTGTTGACGCGCAGATGTACGCCGCCACTATTTCCGTGGCGATTGCTGCTGGTCTTCAACTAGGCCCCTACGGAAACACTGTTGCAGGCACCGTCCTGTTTGTATACGGCCTGCCAATTCACACCCGAGTTATGGAGCAATTCGAGTTGCTGAGCGACAAGCTCAAAAGTCCCGATAAACGCGAGGCAGCAGTTTTAAACCTGAATCTTTATCGCACCGACTTAGGTTTTGATAACGAAGGCTCCTTGAGCGGCGTTGATGGCCGCAGGAAGTTCGACTTCGCCATGCCTCCAGATAGCAAATTGGTTGTCTTCTTCGACGTGGCACGGTCTTTGCGCAAGCGTACTTGCACTGAGGACGACTTCCGGCAATTTGGGGAGACGCTCGACGACCTCAATGAAAGTGGCATCGCGACGCTGGTGTTTTACCGCGCCAACCGCAAGACGGACGCCGCATTTGCTGACGAATTTCTGGCCGACAGCAATGGCTACACACTGGAACTGACAGAGGATCGAGGAGCACCGCGCGAATACGGCACAGGCTTTCACGTCAGGCGCCGCAAGACCAGCGAGCATGACACCGTGCCGACCAACTTTCAGGTTTGGTACACGGTGATGAACAACGAATTGAACTTCGGCTGGGAGTGCCGCGCTCCCGATGACGCTTCGAACCACAAACAGATCGAGATCGCCGAACGCCAAAAGCGCGTTGCTGACCTGTTGGAGTCAGGCATGCAGCAGAAGGACATCGCTGCAACGCTCGGCGTCAATTCGGCGACGGTGTCCCGTGACGCTTCCGTGGTGAAGGCCAAAGCCAAGAAGCCACCCAAAGACGCCACTGCCCCGACCACGCCCAAGGGCTAATCAATCAGGTAATCGTGCGATTGCAAAGTTGCATGCATGCACGCCTGCATTTCACTTGATTCGCAAGGGCACGGGTACTTCCATGCAATGGCGGCAACCGTGCCCGTCTCCAAATTCTAGAAAGACCATCATGAAGAAATCGAACGCCCCCACTGTAGCCAGCAAGAAGCCGCAACGCCCCCCAATGGGCTTGAACAAGCTTGACCTCGGCACCACACGCAAAAACGTAGCTGTTAGCGGTGCAGCGGCGGCCACCAACGCGGCCAAACCACACCGTAATACCATAACTAGTACTGATAAGCGTACAGACCCTGACAACAGCGTAGGCCATGTCAGCGGTGCAGGCGATGACAACGACTTTGACAACATTGAGCTAGGCCTTGATCAGCAGCCTGCTGGTGTGGGTGGTGGTCGCAACACCCGGAGTACGGAAAGCACTGTGGGGACTCACGCTCACGACGGCTCTAGTGATCCTGAACAGAGAAATGTCGTTCCCGCTTGGGATGTTGTGCGTATTGCCGATGCAGATCGGAAGCACGTGGCCAACTGTGTCTGCATTGACACCATAGGCCTGGAGTTCAAGGACATCCCACCGGACGCTGCGAAGCTGGCAAAGAGCTTCAGCGAGAGAGACGATGACGGGGCCGCAGTTTCCGGCACTGGGTGGGGGAAATCTGCGATGCGGGCACCGACCGGCAAGCGCTCTTTCGTCGTCAACTACGATGCCAAGACCGAGAAGCTGAGCCTTGAGGGCAGCAATGCGGTACATCGCCAAGGGCACAACGTTGTTGCGTCAGGCGACATGACCATGACCGCCTTCTCGATGGTCCGCGCCATGAATTTCCAGCAAAGTCTCGGATGGCCACCGAGCGTTGGCTACCAATTGGCCCATGGTGTCGATGTTGAAGTCACCCGGATCGACGCTTTCCTGCTACTGCGGGTGCCCGAAGGGGTCTCCAAGGCGCAGTTCATCAACGCTCTGGCTATTGCCGGTATCAAGGCGGGGTTGAACACGTCACTCTACGTCAATGAATCGGTGTACTTCAATCAAAACTCGCAGCTGGAGGCCGGCAAGTTCTACGACAAGGAGGCGGAACTGCGTCGTGCGCGCAAAGGAGGCCTGCCAGACGTGCCAGGGATCGAAGACCTGATGGAGCTCAACAAGCACACCGTACGCCTTGAGTGCGTGTTCCGCGCCAAGCGTCTGGTGCAGATTGCCAAGACATTCGGCGGGCGCCCCCACCCCTGCCTATTCACCACGGAACTGCTGGCGGAGATGGTGCTGACGTTGTTGCGGAAGTTCACGGTGCACGGTGACGTCTTCCGCCGCCTGGAAAGCGCGGAGTTGAACGCCATTCCGCTGCCCTACCGCAGCACGGTCGCCCACTGGCAGAACGGCGAGGTCCTACTCGATATGGTGAAGAGTGAACGAGTGCTGAACGAGCAGAAGGCGTTTCTGAAAGCCAAGTTCAACCTCAACCTTAACGCACCCCCGCCCGGGCCTTTCCACGAGCCTATGTCGCTGGCCGATATTTTGGTTCCGGGGAACATCATCCCAGTTCCTGAAGTGATCCGCGACAACCCCCAGTTGTTCTACCAGATCGACATGGAGGCGACGCGTCGCAAGCTCAGGAAACAAGTGGGCAATGGCATCGGCTCAGTGATTCTGGACCCCTACCGGCCGAAGGAGATCATCATCATCGTTGACGGTGAACCGCGGGTGGTGTAGGGCTGCATTGTCTGCTGCGGCCCGCTGCCGCAGCGCCTCCCCCGCCTCGAAATAGGGACCCCCGTATGACCTACTGTATTCGTCTTTCCGTCGACCTGAGCAGCCTGGCGACGGAATCCCGGAGTCTTGCACAGAGTCAAGTCTTGAATAGGGCTTGTCGCCTCACCAGGCCGCAGCCATTTTCGGGGCACGCGGCACCTGACGTCACCGCGCTCCCGATGGAACTCCGAGTACCGGACGACGTCTCGGGCAAGCATGCTGAATACGGGACCAGCATCTACGCCGCTGGTCGCGCTGGTTTGGAGTTAGCGCGGGTTGAGTTGGCCGAGGCTGGCATTGGTCGCAAGGAGCTTGACCAACTGACCACCGCAGACGTGTCAATCGAACGCGCTGCCGCCACCTACATTTTCAAATTCACGAGCCCGGCTCAGACAGCTACTTTCCAAGCGGCGATGCACCATCACGCCCTCCTGCTTGGACTGACCTTCAAATACGACCGTCAGGAGAACACGGTGAGCTATCGCGGAGTGATCAGTCAGGACTCATCCGAAGTCGTGCTCACCGTGCTTCGTCAACCGGCGAACCGGATGATTCGGGTCGAGGCGGAACTGGATTGCGAATACCTACGGGCCCGCGACTGGACCGCACTGGAAAGCTGGCGGACTGCGTACGCGGAAAATCGTTACGCCGCCATCTTCAACCAGACCGTGCGGGAGCTGTTTCAACTGGATTCGCCTTCGCTGCCGTACAGTGAACCGGGCCGAGACGTGCTGGACAAACTGACGCCAACTACGGAGGGGTTGCTACGTGAGTACTTTGATGGGAGGGACCCCATGTGGTACGGACGGCATGCGGTTGCGAATTCAGAGGCTAAGAGGAAGCGGCTGGTGAAGGGCTACCGAAATGTCGTCATCGGCATCACAGGCATAGACATTGCGGTTCCCTGGCAACAGTTCCGCTGGACAGCCCCCACGCTTTTGAAAAGCAAGCTTAACTACCCTGGCGACTTTCAACCAGTGGACTCGCAGATAGCCGCCAGTTTTTGCGAGGCCAACTGGCCGCAACTGCTGGGAACCTTGGGGCGGAGGTACCAACGCTCCTCAATGAACGGCAAGAAGCGGTAATACCAGTTACCGATGCGAGCGAGCTATTCAAGAGAGCATTCAAGCTTTCAGATTCGCTGCATTCGCTGCATTGGCAACGCGAAGTTGACGCACTCCCGTGTTGAACTTCAAGATTAACTCCCGGAGCATTTGTTCGGTATCGATGTCCGCATCCGTAGAATTCTGAAAATTCCCAAAAAATTCCTTGGTCGCCCCCTCCAGGCTGTCTCCCAATTCGTCCAATAAGACAGCCAGCGTGTTCTTCGAGAACCCCACGAAAGAACGCTCGACTGCCTTCACCCTTTCAGTGCCCTCTTTGCGCACTCGGTTCTTCTCGTTCGCCAGGTTCCCAAACATCCTCTCCAGCGATTCGTTGTCTGCCCACTTTTTGAGACCGACCATCGTCGTTTGCTGCGCCGGTATGTGTGGTCCAAAGACAGTCAAATTCGTCACCCCATCACCGAGCACTCTGAGCCGCCAATGCTTAAATGTCTCGCCTTCAACCGCAGCCGGTACGTTCTCGCGGCGCGGTTCACCATCGAAGTCCACCAGAATTGAATACTTCTTGAAAATACGGTATTGGTACTGAATTTTTTTGGACGTCATGCAGAGGCCTGTATGGATAGAAGAGTCAAGGGAGAGGGTTCTTTTCTTGCCTCCCTTGCGTAGTATGGCCCAACGAGCGCGGACTCCTTCTTGGCAAGCATCGGCGCCTCCCCACTGCCAAGACATCGGAAGGGCCTTCGCGGAACTAGGCTGCCAAGCGGTGTTCGTAATACGGGCGTTCCCGATCATCCAATATCGCGTACAGGTCAGCCAGATTCTTGGCGTCGGGAGTCAACCAGGCGTCAATGTTCTGGTCCTTGATGGGGATGATGCAGCGGTCATGGCCAGCCGCCGCCACTTCAGCCGGTGGCTCATCGGTGATCGCCGCAAACGAGTACAGGTCAGGCTCCCCATCACCCGACCAGTGCGACCAAAGGCACGCCACCAACATGTCCTGCGTAGGGCGTGGCTTGAATTCAAGAATCACGTTCTCGGTTTCCCCGATCAGCGGCACACCATCGGCAGACAGCTTGGGCAGCGCGACATGCTCATAGAAGGCATTCACCACCATGAGGCCATGCGTATGTCCAAACTGCCCCTTCCAGAAGCCCTCCAGGCTGTCTCTGCGGGCGTTGTAGGTGCCGGGGTACTTGCTGTCGTAGACGGCAGGCTTTCCAGCGGGACGGCATTGGTAACGCATTGGCTTGATGATTCGCTTGCCGTTCTCGACAACCATTACCGGGGCGTAGTAGCCGGGGTAGATTCGGGAGTCGCTGTCCTTCAGTTCAACACGCCGTAGGTCCGCAAGTTTGGACAGCACCCAGTCGATCTTGGCGGTCGAGATGCGTTTGGCTTCCGTCGCTGCCTTGGTGGTCTTGGACACCAGAGTGCGTTCGGCGTCGGCAAGGCGCTTGCGCTGTTTGAATAGCTCCTGCTCTAGCTTGCTCGCCTGCTGGGTCTTGTACTGATCGATGGCGCGCTCGATCTGCCGCTCCTGATCGTCGTCACGCGCACTGAATCCCTCCTCCATCGCCTTGGGAATCTTAATGCGGACATCCTCTAGGCGGTTCCAAAAGAGTTCCGCATAGGTCGCAATGTCGATCTCGGCACCATACAGCCTGGTGTACTTCTTGTATTCAGCCCAGATTTGCGCGGAGTAGCACATGTTCGCTGGAAGGTAGTGCCAACAGGCCCGTTTTTGAAACGTCCTCGCCGTCAAGCGAGCCGGTAGTTTCCCGGACCATCAAGCCGAACCACTCCGGCATCTAGAACCGCCTTCACAGCCGCGTGAATCGAGCCACTCGGAATTCCGGTGCGCTCGGTCATCTGAGCCAAGGTCAGCCGGACTGGCTTCTTGTGGTTGAGCACTTTGCGAAGGTAGCGAGTCAGGAGATCGGTGTTCTTCGACTTCCTGCCCAGCTTGCTCGCACGTGCCTTGACCTTCGCCTTGCGCTTGCCCTTCTTCGGCTCAACATCGGCAACGGATTGCTCGACAACACTTGAAGGTGGGAGCAGCCGTGGCGCCGACTTGGCGTACTTCACCTCGACCGTGCCAAAGCCGACCAGTTCGCTCGCGGCCGTGTAGAGGCCACGCAACTGCGCCTCCACCTGTTGCAAGTCGTGGCTGATGCGTGAGACACGCTTCCAGGCCTCATACAGGCCGTCGTTTTCAACGGCGAAGGGGTTGCTAGCCATCGCGGCTGCAACGCGTTCGTTGAGGTCCTTTGTTTGCTCGACGAATTCGAGGCGGGCGGCGTCAACTGCCTGCCCTGCGGCTTGGAGTGCTTGAATGCTTGAGGGGGTGATGGCCATTGGTAATTATTCAGATGCATGGCTCCCTGACAAGGCACCGGTACGGTGCCGGGACCACGGGCCAGATTTTACGAGCGATTGCTATTTGCAGGCGCACCACGCGGTCGTTCAGCCCGTCCGTCGCAAGGTCGCACCGTGATCGACTGACCGCTTCCGTCCTACTTCGTTACGGGCGCCTTGATCGCATGCGCCGCATTGCTTGGTCAATTTGTCGGTACCAACTGGAGGTACCCCATGAATGTCAAGCTGCTGAAATTTGGAAAGAACGTCGGCCTGTTGATTCCCGCCGTCACCGCTCGCAAGGCGGGGTTGCTGTCCGGAAATTTTGTCCGCGTGATCTTCCTTGACCGGGAGATTCGAGTGCGCCCGGTCGCCGTGCCGCGCGTGGACGACTACGAGTACGCGCCGGTTGAGGGCGACCGAGATGGCGAAGAACCGGAAGAGCGCCACGGGAAGTGGTGAGCCAATCTCGGGGGCCGACCGCCTGCATGTCGGTGGGCCTGTGTGCCCGCCTGCGGAGACCATGGAACCGCACTGGCGCCGACCGCTTCTTGTGGCGAAAGAACTCAATTTCAATCAACGGTAGTGCCAGTTCGGCGACCGCCATCAACCAACGGAGTGCCCAATGAACCAGTCCCTTCCCCGCACTGCGGATGACATGCTTATTGCCAGCGGCCAGCCGCATATCTACGCCATCGCGGTGCACAGGAAAAGCGCACTGTTCGAGGGACCGGCCTGTCCGGCTGCGATCCGAGAATGGCTAGAGCGGAACTGCCCGGGCGTCACGATTGAGCGCATCAAGAACCTGGACGACTGCAAGCCAGCGGGCGCTCTTCCCAGCACCCACAAAACGGTCTTCTGTTTGGGCTTCACCGACGACCAGGCACAGCTCTTTGCGTCGGCCTGGTCGTCGCCACCACTCGACAGCCTGAGCCGGCCTGATGACATCTTCTTCATAACCATTGACGCACCTGGATCAGAGCCCGACGATGCGACGCATGCGGCGTTGGACCAGTAATTCGTTGCCCGGACGCAGGTCAATCAAACAGGAGCACGTCCGTGTCATCCCCATTCCCATTCCGAAGGCATCTCAGGCCCGGCCAGAAAGTACTGCTCTCGCTGTCAGCAGACCCGGTCGGTAGCAATGCGTCGCGTCCGTTGATTGACACACGCGTGGTGGTCACGATTCATTCAACCAAAGGTCGAGGCGGTGTTGCTGCGATTTACCTCACGCTCACTGAACACGTCAAACGAGGAGGACACGTTTCGGCAGGAGCCTACACCGCAATGGAAAGTGGACGCCGGCGGAAGCACGCCATGATTACCAAAGCAATTGGCGAGCTGTGACCGCCACGACACCTCGGCGTCGTGGCGGATCAGCTCCTGCCAAACTGCGCGAAGAATGCCATCAAGTTGGCTTCCGTCATGGGCCGGGACAGACCTTTGAGGTTGGCCATCGCACCGATAATTCTCTTCTGTCCAGCTTTCGTACCGGTGCCACCAAAGTCGTTGTGACGCAACGCCTGTTTGTAGGTGCGAATCACTGTCGTTGCCTTCCCCGTTGATCCACGCGGGTCGCAGCCCCAATCCACCCAAGTTAAGAATTTCAGCCATCAGTTCGAACAATAGATTGAGAAAACACTTGACATATTTTGAATAGGTTGCTCGGGCCAATGAATTTTTTATTCATTGGCCAACATGTCCCTCAACTCGCTTTTTGGCGATCTTGCCGCACGCCTGCGCTCTGCCGAATTTCTCTTGCACGCGGCCCACCCCGATCACCCCACCGCCTTTACCCGCCAGCGCAAGCTGCCCCTGCCAGCCTTGGTGGCGCTGATGCTCAGTGGCATGCGCAAGAGCGTCCAAGCCGAGCTTGACGAGTTCTTTGCCCATCTGAACAACAAAGCGCAGTTGGTGCGCAAGGTCTCTGAACAAGCGTTCGCCCAGGCGCGCGCCAAGCTGTCTTTGACCGCCATTCCGTTGCTCAACGACTGGCTGATCGAGCGTGCCGGGCACCATGGCTTTGTGCCGCGTTGGAACGGCTTGCGCCTGGTTGCCGCCGATGCCTCCACCATGCGTTTCGGCCTGCGCGCCAGCCACGTCAAGCGCGCCGCGCTGGCCGATCAAATCCTCTTTGGCCTGTTTCTGCCGGGCTGCGAATTGATGCTCGCCGCCTCGCTGCACAGCATCCATGAGAGCGAGCGCCAGATGTTGTTCGAGCATCTTGATCGCCTCTCGGACAACGATTTGTTGCTGCTTGACCGGGGCTACCCCAGTCGCTGGCTGGTGGCGGTGTTGAATCAGCGGGGCATCCCGTTTTGCATGCGGGTCGAAAAATCCGGCAACTCGGGTTTCGCTTGCGTGCGCGATTTCCTGCGCAGCGGGCTCGCTGAGCAAGTGGTCACGCTGCGTGCGCCTGACCGGCGTGACGTCATTGACTTTGAATGCCCCAGCGCGCCTCAAACCGTGCGGCTGGTGCGCCACATTGCACCCAATGGCCAGGTGCGTGTTTTGATGACCAACCTGTTCGATGTGGCGCGTTTCCCAATCTGCTCGTTTGCTGACCTGTACCACCAGCGCTGGCGCATCGAGGAGGCATTCAAGCGGCTCAAGCATCGGCTCAATCTGGAGCACGTCTCTGGCTTGTCGCAACAGGCGGTAGTCCAAGATGTGGCTGCCAAAGTGCTGTGTGACAACTTGCAGGCGTTGACCGCCCTGAGCGCCCACGACAATGCCGAGCTGCCGCAATCGGTTCGCATCAACCGCGCCTATATGCACACCGCGCTGAAGCCTTTGTTGCCGGCGCTGCTGCTGGGGAAGAAGGTTGCCAAGATGCTGCGCTGCGGTGCTGCGGTTGGTGGCCACGCACACCTATGTTCATCAAGCAAATCTGTCCAAACCCCGCACGCCGGGACCCAAGCCGCACAAATACATGACTCAGAAACATTGTTGATCACCTGCGTTTTGGCTTAACTTGGGTGGATTGGGTGTGACGTCCACTGGGCTCAGTCGTATATGATTCAAGTGAGCTAGCAAGAGCAGCATGCTCGAAGACACTCGTCTAAAACATGTGTTTTCAGGTTCGCCATTTTCATTCCCACATGAAGGAAATTTATGATCAATGCAATTGAACAAGTGTTAATTGAACGAGGTTTTGTTGAACTCAGCGACAACTCTAAAGGTTCGCCACAAGCCGCAAGCGCTGGCTGTTCTGGTGGACGATCTGATTGCTGCACAAGGGTCTGCAGCGCTGATCAAAACTACGTATCTACGGCTGAAGCTTGGGAGCAATTTCTGGATATTCAAGGCGGCGAGGTCCAATATTGAGTTTGGTGTACACGGTGTTGCCGCTTGCGTAACACCCGGTTGATGTCGGCGACACCTATATATCCCTATCTGCGCGATGGCGTAGATGTTTATCTTGGCGAATCTGATGAAGTTACATTTGTCTATTTGTCAACTCGTAAACGTTTGACAGTTAAGTGTCATCCAGGACTGATTCAGTCTCTCACTTGGATGCGAGGGCGTAAGACGGTTGGCGACATCCAAATACTCTTTCGGAAAAACTACCCGCAAAGTGGTCTCGATGAACAGAAAGTCGAAGACTTCATAAATTATCTTCACAAGAAGAATATCATCGTTGATGAAAAATGGTTTGATAACCTATGCCTTCCGACTGGGTACCAAGAACGACTGAAGCGTCAACTCTATTTTTTGATGGATCTGGTGGATGATCCCTCGCGCGTTGAGAGCATTCAACGTCGAATCCTGGCAACTACGGTTGCCATATGTGGCGTTGGAGCGATGGGCGGGTGGATCGCTCGAGAGCTGGCGATGATGGGATTTTTAAGGTTTGTACTGATTGATCCCGATACGACCGAAGCAAGTGATGTGGCACGACACGTCTTTTCAAGCAGCTTAAGCTCGGGAGAGGTAAAGGTCGATGTTGTGGCGCAAGGTCTTAGCGCGATAGACCCTGACATTTGTGTCGTCACTCACTCGATCGCTCTCAATGTAGAGACCAATCTTGACGAAGTGATGGATGGTGTCGGGCTATTGATCAACGCCGCCGATGAACCGTATATTGGGTACACAAGCGTCAAACTATCTCGATACGCGGTAAAGAAAAATTTGCCTTTACTTGTGGCAGGTGGATTCGATGCCCATCTTGCCAGCTTTGGTGAAATGATTGTTCCGCGTAAAACACCTTGCGCTGATTGCTACGTAAATTTCTTTCGTGTCAGTCTTGCTGACTGGAAGCCAGTGCCACATCCCGTTGCAAATCGTAGTAGAGGCTTCGGTGGCTGGTCTCCCTTGAGCGTTGTTAGTGCTTCCGCTTCCGCCTTGCAAGTTTTGAAATATTTTATTGATCCAAAACTTGTGTACAAGGGTAAGCGCACTGAGTTTCTTGCTCCAGATTATTCGACGTATTCTTTCGAGGTAACCCGTGACATTCGCTGCAAAATTTGCGGTTATTGATGACGTAGTTCGACTACGCCCGTCCGTTTCTTGGGTGGAACGACCGGGAGATCAAGTTGAATTTTTTTTTGGCAACACACGTCGCCAAAAGACACTTCGGGTTGAGAGTTCACTGATGTCTGCACTACGACTTATGGATGGATCCAAGTCATTAGCGAACATCGCAAGCCATCTATCGATTCAACACCAGCGCATATTGACATGGACTTCTCACCTTATTGACTGTTCGGCTGTTGAAAGAGTTGTTATAGCCGAATGGATCGACAGTTCGGAATGGAGGCGTAGCTTGCATATGTTGGCCGACTTCATACCTGATCATGATTTGATGAGTGTTTGGAATCTGATTGAAACGACCGAATTTGTGATTCTGGGATGTGGAGCAGTTGGCTCATGGGTAGCAGATGGCATAGCACGAATGGGGGGTAAACGATTCATACTCGTTGACCCAGATACAGTCGTTTTGTCCAACCTCAATCGTTCATTGTTCAATGCTTCTGATGTTGGTCAGAAGAAGACCGCTGCTATTGCTCGAAGTCTTCACCGCATCTGTGGTGAGATCACTGTCGAGGAACATCAAGAACACATCCTTACGCAGCATGATCTAGTTCGCATGATTGCTCCAAAAACCAATCAAGTCATCGTAAGCTGCATGGATTTTCCAAATGTTGACGTGGCGGCAAGCCTCGCAAATCAATTTTGCGTACGGAATGGTGTCCCATTGGTAGTCGCAGGGGGATACAACTTGCATCTGTCTTTGATTGGCCTTTCAGTCGTTCCAGGTAAGACAGCGTGCTTTGATTGCAGTCTTACCTTTCTCAGAAAAGCGATTGACCCAGAAAGACTACAAGTCAAGAAACTTCCGCGTCAAAACAGAAACATCGGCAACATAGCTCCACTTGCTGCAATAACAGCTTCAATAGCGAGCATGGAGGCCATACGCTTGGCAATTCGCGATGACCGTCTACCGCCTGCAATGAAAGACAGGCGTGGGGAGTTCAATTTCTTTGATGAAAGCTTCGATTGGGTCGACATTCCGATGCAGACTGATTGTCCAACCTGTTCGGTCCTGACACCCGTTTGACCAGCTTCAAAGTGGCTGAAAGTGGTATTTGCTGGCTATCGACAATATATAGTTATCGATAGCTGGCATGCTTTCGACCCCAAAGCAGAAGTCGGAAGGCTCGAGCTCATAGCCATAAAACG
>JAUXWC010000039.1 GCA_030685025.1 Rhodoferax sp. | reverse complement strand
CATAGCAACTGGACTTTTGCTCGCGGTGCTGGGTTCCATCGCCTTCAGCGGCAAGGCGATCATCGTGAAACTGGCCTACCGGTATGGCGTGGATGCGGTCACGCTGATCATGTACCGCATGCTGTTCGCGCTGCCGATCTTCGCCGCCATGGCGTGGTGGGCCAGCCGTGGCAAACCACCACTGACCCGGCACGACTGGCTGGGTGTACTCGGCTTGGGTGTGACCGGCTATTACCTGGCCAGCTTTCTGGACTTTGCCGGCCTGGCCTACATCAGCGCTTCATTGGAACGCCTGATCTTGTACCTCAATCCCACGCTGGTGTTGTTGCTGGGCTGGCTGCTGTACAAGCGCCCGGTCGGGCGCGTGCAGGCGCTGGGCATGGGCATCAGTTACCTTGGCGTGGTGCTGGTGTTTGGTCACGAAGTCAAACTCGAAGGCGGCGATGTGGCCCTGGGCGCCGTGCTGGTGTTCCTCAGCGCCGTGAGTTACGCGATCTACTTGAGCTACAGCGGGGAACTGGTTCAGCGGCTGGGCTCGCTGCGCCTGGTGGGACTGGCCACGACGGTGGCGTGCGGGCTTTGCATTGCCCAGTTCCTGCTGCTGCGCCCGATGACGGCGGCGCTGGTGGCGCCGCAAGTCATCTGGCTGTCCATCCTCAACGCGACCCTGTGCACGGCCGTGCCGGTGCTGATGGTGATGATGGCGATAGAACGCATTGGCGCCGGCCTGGCGGCGCAGACCGGCATGGTGGGCCCGATGTCGACCATCCTGATGGGGGTGCTGATTCTGGGCGAACCTTTCACCGCCTGGGTGGCGGCGGGCACCGTGCTGGTGATTGCGGGTGTCTTTGTGGTCAGCCGCGCTGGCCGGGTGTGATCAGCTGCCGATCACGCCGCAGACCACACGGCCGCCGCCACCACCAAGGGGTGCCGGATGGTCCGCATGGTTGTCGCCGCCGGCGTGGATCATCAGCGCGCGATTCTTCACATCGGCCAATTTCAGCCGTGGCGCCAACACCGGGTTGCTGGCGCTGCCGTCTTCGGCCACGTACAAAGCGGGCAAGTCACCCAGGTGCCCGTCGCCCCATGGTTCGCCGTGTTTCTTGCTGCCCTGCGGGTCCAGATGCCCGCCAGCGCCCAGTGCCGGGACTTTGACCCCGTCCTTTTCGACTGCTGTGCAAGAGGGGTTCTCATGCACATGAAAACCATGCAGACCGGGCTTCAAACCTTTGAGCATGGGGTACAGCGCCAGGCCATGGGGCGTCTCGACGATGCGCACGCTGCCAACCGAGGCGCCGCTGCCAGCGGCATCGGCCAGGGTCATGGGTACGGTCAGCTCTGCCGCCAGCGCGGTGGTCGAGACGGCCAGGAAGGCTGTCAATAGTGCGATCTTCTTCATGCTTCTCCCTTTGGTTGTAATAAGAACAGGAAGGGCGAGCGCCGAGAGAACCCGAATACCCGCACTGGTCAGTGGTGATGCTCGGACCAAGAGCGCTCCACGCCGTCTGGCAGGGGCGATGGTATCAGTGGCTGCAGAGCCATGCATGACCACACTGTCCGATAGGGGTACTCAGGCCCGGCACTGCCTGGCGACCCCGAAGCTCGGCGCAGCACCGGGTCCAACGCAGTGTGACGCTGCTGTGACGCTCGCGGCCTTACAACCGGGCGTCACCGTCATCGTGTCGGTGTTGCACAAGGAGCGAACAATGAACCGCAACAGCATCGTCAGTCTTCTGATCATTGTCTTGACGCTTGGGGCTTGTGGGGGTAGCGGATCGCCGGACCCCTCGGCCCCACCAATAAGCGACGTGTCAACACCAACACCAACACCAACACCAACACCAACACCAACACCAACACCAACACCAACACCCGATACCCCTGCACCGAGCGCCACGGCGGTGGGCGTGCCCACTGGCGGTGCGGTGAGTGCAACCATCGGTGCCGCAGGCGGCAGCCTGAGCGCGCCAGATGGCAAGCTGGTGCTGACTATCCCGGCTGGGGCACTCGCCGCGTCCACCGCCATCGGCATTCAGCCAATCACGAACATGGCGCATGGCAAGATTGGCGCCGCCTATCGACTCACGCCCGACGGCCAGACCTTTCTCACGCCGGTCACCCTGACGTTCAGCTACACCGATCAAGATCTGCTGGGAACGGCCGTTGAGTTTCTCGGCGCAGCCTTTCAGACCACGGCTGGCAATTGGCAATGGTTCGGTGCCGTCACTCTCGATACAACCGCGAAGACGGCAAGCGTCAGCAGCAACCATTTCACCGACGTTTCGCGTGTGATGGGTTTGCAGATTCGCCCGAAGAAAAAAACCGTCAAACCCAAACAGACCGTAGCCTTGCAAGTTAAGGTCTGTTACCGGGTTGACTTAGGGGATGATCTGTCCTCGCTGGGTATGGACTGTGATGGCGACCAGGGTGTTGTTTCGACTTTAACCATCGACGAATGGTCGGTGAATGGTGTCGTAGGTGGTGTTTTAGGCGGTGCCTTGGGGTCGGTGGTCGGCAGCGGGGCAATGGCAACCTACACGGCACCCGCGACCGCCCCCACTCCCGCCACCGTGGCCGTAAGCGCACGCGTGCACAACCCGAAAAAGCCAGCAAGCGCGAAAACGCTGGTAGTGTCAAACATCACCATTGCGCAAGACTCGTGGACCGGTACGGCGTCCTCTGTAGCGCCAGGCGTCATGTCCACTACCGCCGAGGTCATCTGGACGCTGGAAAGCATGGTCGACAATGTCGCCACCTATAGGCCCACCGGCACCGCAAACGTTGTGCTAGCAATATGCAGTATCAACCCCTCGATTGGAGCCATTGACTCGGCGGCTGGAGGCGTACTGATTGTCGATTTCAACTCCACCCCACCCACCTACCATGGATCGGGTTTGACGCTATGGATGGCCACCTGGAGTTGTCCAGACTTGCCGCCGTTTAGCAACTGGGTGCCAGCGTCATTCTTTGGCGGCAGC
Source organism: Rhodoferax sp. (assembly GCA_030685025.1). Lineage (GTDB taxonomy): Bacteria > Pseudomonadota > Gammaproteobacteria > Burkholderiales > Burkholderiaceae_C > Rhodoferax_D. The sequence goes on along the minus strand of JAUXWC010000039.1, from coordinate 15,526 downwards.
CACGGCACTCTCGGCACCGAGGCCCAGGGTCTGGTGAGTGCCGATGGAAAGACGATTGAGGGCAGTGACACCAATGTGTCGGGACCGGATCCGGTAAGTTTCAACTGGAAATTCACACGCGATTGATGGCGTGGCTGTAGCCATGGACACCCCTGGAAACGGGGGTTGTCTGATCGTGGATGAAGGGTTATCCCTTGGTTTCCTGGCAATCCGTCGGCGTACCCTTGCGACAGGGCTTCCCATGACTGCACCGGTAACCGCACCTCAACTGCGCCTGATCGGCAGGGCCGTGTGCCTGCATGGCGCAGACCAACTGCTGGAGCTGGAGCACAAGGACGCCCTGCTGCTGGCCTATCTGGCTATTGAAGGCCCGACACCGCGCCAGACACTGGCCGCTCTCCTGTGGCCGGAGGTGGACGCCCAGCGGGCCCGGGCCAATTTGCGCCAGCGCCTTTTTCGCCTGCGTCGAGCACTCGGTTTCGACCTGTTGCAAGGTGCTGTGGTGGCCAGTCTGGACCCCCAGGTGCAGGTTGATCTCAATGGTCCAGACGACGGTGCGGGTGAACTGCTGAGCATGCTGAGCGAGGCCGATGCGGGTGACCTCATTGCCTGGCTAGCCAGTGCACGCCAACTGCGGCGCGCCCAACGCATGGAATCACTCGCGGCGATTGCTGAACAACTCGAACGGGCCGGGCAACTCGGGCCGGCACTGGCCGCAGCGCAGCAACTGCTCGACTGCGATGCACGGTCCGAGCGTGCCCACCGTCACCTGATGCGACTGCATTACCTGCGCGGTGATCGTTCGGCTGCCTTGCTGGCGTTCGATCACTGCGAACAGGTGCTGAAAAACGAAGTCGGTGCCCGCCCTTCGCCCGAGACGCTGGCGTTGCTGCGGACCATCGAACAGGCGCAGCCGCACCCCTGGGTCAGTGGGCAGCCGTTGCCGGCATCGGTTCTCAGGCCGCCCCGAATGATTGGCCGCGAGACCGAGGCGGCCGCGGTCGGACACGCATGGTCAACGGCGCAGGTGTTTGTCGTGAGCGGCGACACTGGCGTTGGCAAAAGTCGCCTACTTGCGACACTGTTCGACGCGCGTGCCGATGTGTTGGTGTTGGGCGCGCGACCCGGTGACGCGACGGTGCCGCTTGCCACACTGGTGCGACTGGCCCAGGCCCTCGCCGAGCGTTGGCCGACCACGCTTGCCAGTGCGGCCTATGCCCAGTTGCTGCAGCAGGCCAACGGATCGGGACCGGACTCGCAGGCAGTTCAGTCGGTCGTCAAGCTAGGTGGGGAAATGCTGCGGGTCGCACACGGCTGCGGGCTGACGGGCGTGGTGCTGGACGATTTGCAGTTTGCCGATGACGCCAGCATCGACAGTTGGCTCGAATGGCTCGACCTGCCCGGACTCAACCCCCTGCGCTTCGGCTTTGCTTCTCGCGTTGAGGGTGGTATGGCCCAGGGCCGCCTGGAGCGATTGCGCCAACGCGCCAACACGATGATGCTCACCGTGCCGCTGTTTGGCGCTGCGCAAACACGGTTGCTGGTCGAGTCGCTCGACTTGGCCGGGACCGATGTCACCGCCGTCTGTGCCGCACTGGTGCAGCGCATTGGAGGCAACCCGCTGCACCTGCTGGAGACGATTCGCAGCGCGCTGGAGGAGCACGGCCAGTTGTTGGCGGAGCGGCTTGATACGCCCGCACAGGTGCTTGATCTGCTGAACCGTCGCCTCTGCGCACTGCCCGCCGACTGCTTGTTACTGGTGCGCATTGCTGCAGTGGCGGGCAGCGACTTCAGCGCCGAACTCGCCCAGGCGGTCAGCCAGCGCGACTTGCTGGAACTGGCCGACGCGTGGATCGCGCTTGAACGGCAGGGCATTCTTGACCTGCGTGGCTTTGCCCATGACTTGATGCTTGAGGCCGCGCTGCGTATGCTGCCGCAGCCTATCAAACGGGTGATCCATCGGCGCGTGGCCGACTACATTGTTTCGCGTGGCGCACCACCGGCGCGCCTGGCCCTGCACTGGTTGCAGGCCGGCGATCCGGTCGCGGCCTTGCCACACTTGGTGGCGTCGGCCAAGTTGGCGTGGCGTGCTGGCCGCGGCCGCGAAACCCGCGATGCCTTTTTCCAGGCGGCCGAGATCGAAGTTGGCCGCGGACAGCCGGATGCGGCCTTTGCACTGCTGTTCGAGTGCGTCGAAGCGGTTGGCAGGCTCTGCCCGACGGTCGTTTTTGATGAGGTGATTGCTCGACTGGTCCCACTCGCGCGCACGGCCTCACATCAGGCTCGCATCGCGCTGGTCAAGGCCAATAGCTGTTACCTGCACGGCGACCTGCCGGGGTCGGACTGCGGAATTGACGACGCGCTGCTGCAGGCGATCGCGTGTGGAGATCGCATGGTCGAGGCAGAATGCCTCTTCGATAGGGGCGGGAAGGCGCTTGGCCAGGGGCGCCTGCGCGATGCTGTGGAACACTTGTCCGCCTGCGCTGCTTTGCATCGCTCGGTCGGACTGGAACGACTGGCACTCGCGGCCGATGCCGGAAAGTTCGCGGCGCTTCGAGCGCTCGGCCAGGTGCGTGCGGTGCTGCAGGAGCAGCAACGGAGCATGCCGTGGCTGACTGAAAACGGTAGTCCCGTTGATCGGGCTACCACGCGGATGGAGCAAGTCCTCAGTCAGGTTGACCTTGGCGATGCCAGGTCTGCTGATGCAGGGGAGCAGGCAGCCTGGCAGGGAATCCGAGATACCGACATGCACGGTCTCGATCTGGTCAGGAACGCGTTGTACATGATGCGCATTCATCGGCTGCGAGGGCGCTGGGATCGCGCCATTGAGGTGGATTCAGAGGTTGCGCATCGACTTGCCGAGCAGGGTTGGGAAACAGGCGAACTGGCCCGTGAACGCGCTGCGTTGTACCTCGATTTGGGCCGACCCGAGCTGGCGCGGCCTTACTTGGAAGTGTTTGAGTCGGACCCGGCATACCAGGAGCCCGGTAGCTGGCATGCCGTTGCGATGCGTTGGCGCTACCAGGGTGCCATCGGCGCACCGGTTGAACCACTTCTGGAACTTGAAACCGTGCTGCATTCGCAGCGGTTTCCGAAAGTGTGCGAATTGGTTCTCGCGGCCGGGCAGGACTGCCCGGGGCAGTTGTCGGCAGGGCACCTTACGCCATTGCTTGCCGGCTGCGAGGCGCTCGGCTTGCAGGTGTATTTGCTTCCTCTGCGCGCGTTGCAGGCGTGGTTGCTGGTGCGCGATGGGGATTTCGAAGCCGCTGGCACCAGCGCAAAGGTCACACAGGCCACGCTCGCCGATGCCGATCTCGGCGCCGCGCTGCCTGGTTGCGGGCTGTGGCTGGCGAAGACACTGCAATGCTTGGGGCGTCCGAGAGATGCTGCGGCGGTCGCGCAGCACGCCAGCGACTGGATCAGGTGGCGTTTGGCGGAAGCCGTTCCAGCCGAGTTCCACGATAGTTTCCAGTCTCGCAACCCGGTCAATCGCGAGTTACTGATGCTCTCACAACGACTGCGCGGTTGACCCGCCCCCCACCAACCGTATCCGCCTCGGCGATCCAAATCTGCCCGGAGCTTGGACGCTGATGTCGGGCCTGTGCGTCTTCCGGCTCGACCGTCACTTGGGTGATGGTGACCCGGTTGGAGGCGGGGTTGTGCCGCGACAGCAGATGCACGGGCTTGCAGGTCGTGGGAGAGATTCCCAATGCCTCGGTGTCGCTTTCATGCCGCATCGCGCCGCCTCCGCATGCTGCTTGCCAGCAGTCAGAGTGCTGGCATCGGTGGGCATCAAGCGATAATTGCGATTACGTCTTTGTGATAAGGGTTTTCTTCCATGGCAGTCTTGCCAGATCCCAATGCCCCGACCCAACTGTCGCCCGCGCCGCCCTTGCGGCAGATGGCGGTGTTGTTTGCCGACGTTGCGGGCAGCACCAAGCTGTACGACGCCCTGGGCGACGCACAGGCCAAGCTCCTGGTGGACGAATGCCTGGCGGTGATGTTTGGGGTGGTCAAGCAGTACGCCGGGCGTGTCATCAAGACCATCGGCGACGAGGTGATGTGTGTGCTGGCCACTGCTGACAACGGTTGCCTGGCGGCCATGGACATGCAATTGCGCATCAACGCCTTGCCTGCGGCGGGGCCGATCAAACGGGCTATCCGGGTGGGCTTTCACTTCGGACCGGTGATCGAAGAAAACAACGATGTGTTTGGCGACACCGTGAATCTGGCCGCGCGCATGGCTGGCCTGGCCAAGGGCGGGCAAATCGTGACCACCGCCGTTACGGCGGACCGTCTCTCCCCCACGCTGCGCAGTTCGACACGCCGCATTGCCGCCTTGGCGGTCAAAGGCAAGGGTGACGAGGTCGAGGTGTGTGACGTGATCTGGCAGGCAGGGGACGACGTGACGATGATGACGCCCTCGCTGGCGGCTTCGGCGCGGCAAGTCGAACTGGACTTGCAACACGGCGCCATCCGGCTGACCTTGACGCCTGCGCACGGCGGCATTGTCCTGGGGCGCGATCTGGCGTGTGAAATGGTGGTCGGCGGCCACATGGCGTCACGGCAACATGCCCGCATTGAACGCCGGCGTGACAAATTCTTTCTGATTGACCAAAGCACCAACGGCACTTTCGTGGCCTTTGCGGGCGAGCCCGAAATCATCCTGCGGCGCGAAGAACTGATGTTGCGCGCCCAGGGCCGCATTGCACTCGGTCACAGCGTGGACGAGCTGACCGACGAAGTCATCGGTTTCGCGCTGCGAGGGTAGCCCGCGGTTTCAGCTTGGGGCGGCCCGGCGCTGAAACTGGCACGCCATATGCCTCAGGTGGTCTTGGCCGCGCCCGATTTCAGCAAGGGCATGCCGCGTGAGGCGGGTGCACTGAGCAAGCCGGCCGGTGGGACGGTTTCAAGCTTGCCGCGAACCGACATGTCGGCGCAGGCGCTGGCGAAGCTGACGTTGATCTCAGCCTCGCTCGATCCGGCCAGTGTGAAGCAAGTCTGACCGAGTTTGGTATTGAGCGGCTTGAGGATGGTCGCTTGAACCACGTCGGAGCTGCTGCTTTCCGCCAGTTGCAACTGGTAGCGGCCGGTGTCGGCCAGCATCTTCACGTCCAGCACCTGGCGGATGCCGCGCAACTCGCGCAGCAGCAGCCGGGCGGTTGGCGCATCGGGCAGGCCCTGGATGTTCAGGTTGGTCTTGCGCACGCCAAACTCGAAGTGTTGGAGGAAGAAGTTCTTGGAGAACTCGTCGCCCATCAGCTTGCCAATGTCGCCCAGCGCCAAGTCTTCGGAACCCCAACTCTGCCCCTGGGGCATGACGGTATTGAGGTAGATCTCCTCGCCGCTGGCTTTGTCGATTGCCTTCACGGTCCAGGAGGTCAGCACGGTTTTGCTGATGGTCAGGCCCGAGGCGGCTAGTTTGGTGGACAGTTGTTTGAACTTGGCTTCGCCGCGAATGTGGAAATCCGCGCTCTTGGCCGACGGGCCGGCCTTGACCTCACCATCGTTGGACCAGACCCGAAAGCCAAAGGACTTGATGCGTTCCTTGAGCACGTTTTCAGCCAACTGCGAGCGCGCTGGCGGCAACATCTGCGAGGTGTCGGCATTGGCGATCACCATTTCGATGGAGACCTTCGGATCGCCGTTGTTGCGGATGAAGTCGATGCGCTCGTCCTTGGACAACTGGTTGAGCGACTTCTGCACGTCGCGCACCTTCAGCACCGCGCGCGTTTCGGTTTCCAGCAGCCCATCCTTGCCGGTCTCCGGCGCGCCCTCATGGATCACGGTCTTGATGAAGTTGCCATAGTTGGCGAGCAGTTTCTTCTCGATAACGGGGTAGTTCTTGTCGATGGAGCTGCTCTCGATGTACAGCGACAGCACCTTTTCGACCAGTTGGCGCTTGGCGTCCGCCCGCGCCTCGGCCTGGGCGGCGCTGGCGTCGCCATTGAACTTGGGGTCCTTCGGGTTGACCAGCCCGAGCGCGCTGATGGTCATGGTGCCGGCGTCCGGCACCGGATCGCCCGACGGTGCCGCAGCGACGACAGCGGGTGCCGCCGCCGGTGCGGTGCTTGCCCCTGACGCCACTGGCGTGCCGGGTGCGCTGGCCATGCCTGGACCGGTGGCGGTCTTGCCCGAGTAGAAGTAGGCGCCACCGCCAAGGATCAACAAGCCCGCCACACCGGCGATGGCCAGCAGACCAGCGTGGGACTGCTTGGCGGGGGCGGCTGGCGCCGCCGCCGCGACGGTCGCGGGGCCGGCCACCGCGCTGGCGCGGCCAGTTTGGGTGCCGATAGCGGCCGCCGTCATGCCGGTGGTTCGGGTGACGCCCGTATTGACCGCCGTTGCGTCGCCGCCCAGCGTGTTGCCGAGGTTGATGACGGTTTGATCCGCGTTGTGGCTCGCCACCGCCGCCTTGACGCCCTCGAAGAACTCCTCGGCGGTCTGGTAGCGCTGCACGGGCGACTTGGCCATGGCCTTTTTCACCACCGCGTCGAAGGCCGGCGGCAGCGCCACGTTCAGCATCGACGGCGCCAGCGGCTCCTCATTCAACACCTTGTACATGATGGTGGTGGTGTTGCCGGTGAACGGCTTCTCGCCGGTCAGGAACTGGTACAGAATCACGCCGCAGGAAAAGATGTCGGTGCGGCTGTCCACCGTCTGGCCCATGAACTGCTCGGGCGACATGTAGGACGGTGTTCCCATCACCGTGCCGACTTGCGTTAGTTCGGATTTTTCGATGCGTGCAATGCCGAAGTCCGCCACCTTGACCTTGCCGTCCGCCAGCACGATCAGGTTGGCCGGTTTCATGTCGCGGTGCACCACGCCGTGGCTGTGCGCATGCCCCAGCGCGGACAGGATTTCGCCCATCAGCCGCTCGACATCTTTGAGGGCGAAGCGCTCGTTGGCCTCGAAGAAGTCCCGCAACTCGCGCCCTTTGACGAACTCCATGGCGATGAAGGCCACACGCTGGCCGGCGGCCTCAATCGTTTGCGCATTGGCCACCATGGTGTGGTCGTCGCTGATGGTCTCCTCGCCATAGTCGTACACCGCCACGATGCCGGGGTGATTCAGCCGGCCAGCCGCCTGGGCTTCACGCTTGAAGCGCGCCAGGATGTCGCTCGCCTCCTCCCCCTTGAGCGCCGCGGGCAAGATCGTCTTGATGGCCACCGTGCGCTGGATCACCGGGTCGAAGCCTTCGTAGACCACGCCCATCGCGCCCTTGCCGAGTTCGCGCCGGATTTCGTATTTGCCGAGTTTGCTCATCATTGCCATGGTGGTGACCCCCTGAATTGCCTGTGCTGGTAGGACGGTTGCCGAGTTGACGCCGATCACTTACTTGTGCTTTGAATCGATGTCCCACACGGCGGTCTGGATCAGCCGCTGCACCATCGTGTCCAGACCGACGCCGCCCTTGGCGCTTTCCGAGACGCCCATCACAGTGGAGGCGGTGGCGCCGACTTCCATCTTGAGTTCCTTGTAGCCTTGCGCGACCTGTTCGGTGGTGTTGGCGTCCATGATCTTGTAGCGCATGCCAATCAGCCAGACGCCGGTGGCGTCGCCGGTTCTGACCGAGCCCACCACGTTGCCCGCTGCATAGGAGCCCCTGCTGCCGCCCAGAGCCCCGATCAGGCCGCCGATGGCGCCACCATCGAAGCCCTTCTTGTTTTCGGCGATCTGCTCTGCCTTGAGGATGTCGAACTTGACAATCCACTGGGTGGTCTTGAGCTTGCCCATCTGCATGGTCTTGCGGGCGGCGGCGGCGTCACCCAGGTTGTAGGCCAGCGAGACCTCGTTTAGCAGGTTGCCCAGGTTGGCGCGCTCAAGCACCTTGAAGTTGGCGTTGGACAGCTCCAACTCGCCGAAATCGGCGATGTTGTTGGGGCCGAACTTCTGTATGAAGGTGGCGTTGTTGCTCTTGACCTCGCCGGGGATCACAACCAGGGCCGGGCCTTTCCTGGACTTGTTGACGTAGTCGACCTCGCGGTAGGCGGCGGCGTCCGCCGCGGCGTTGGCCTTCTCGGAAGTGGACGAACCCGCAGTGGGTGACGGGTTGCCAAAGGTGGGCTGGGCCGACACGGAGTTGAAAAGACTGGCCAGCGCCAATACGGCCAGCATGGATGCGTGCTTCAAGGTGGTAGTTGCCTGGTTCATGATGGAGCTTCTGTGCATGGTGGATGGGTCGTTTGGAACAAGTCGGAAGAGCCTGAGGGCCTCACGGCGTGCCGGCTCGCCGACAGTAGTCACTGTACAGGGTCGCGACGACTTCGTCGGCGCTTTCGTTGATCAGGGTCAGGGCCATGCCGGAGGTGTCAGCGCCGGCGTAGCTGGCGTTGCTGGCAGTGGTTTGCGAGATCAATTTTCCATTGGCGCCGGTGAGGGTAAAGGCCATGTTGATGTTGATCTGGTTGACATTGACCATCAGGTTGCGCGTGGCCTGGGTTTCGATGACGCCACGCAGGATGTAGTTGGCCGCCAGTTTCTTGGAGGCATTGAGGGCCGCGTCCGGGTCGTTCTTGAAATAGGCGTCGATCTCGGCCTGCGCCACCTGTTGGCGGATTTGCTCCTGTGTGTAGGTCTTGAGCCCCATTGCCTTGAGGCGGCTGTTGATGGCATTGACATGCGAGTTGTAGCTCGATTGCCGCGCATTGATCAGCCCGTTGCGGCTCTCGCCAATCAACACCATGATTTTCTGGTTTTTGATCTTGGCGCGGCAGGGCGTCGACAGCAGCGAATTGATTTTGGCGTTCTTCTCCCTCTCCTCGGCCTTTTCGGACGCGTCTTCGTCCGAAAACTTGAAACCTTGCGCCTGGGCCGTGACGGCGAGCGACAGACCAACGAGCAGGGAAAGCAGCAGTGTTCGCGATGTCATAAGGCTAATGTCCTGAAGAAATGAAGGAAGACCCAAGGCACACTCGGCTAACGATTCAGAATGCGCGAATGATGACAGACACGCATGCACCGTTCACCATGCCGGTGCCGCCAAACGCTGAAAAAGCCACATGGAGCGGTGATTTGTCATGGTTTGCAGAAACATCCGCAAGCGTCCATCCAGGACCATTTTGTAGCCACGCGTCGCCCGCCATCGTAAACCTCCAACATCCGACGACCAGTTGAGGACAGAGCATCGCTTCGCGCTGGTCTGTCCCGCAAGAACACCCCTGATCAGTTGAGGACAGAGCATCGCTTCGCTCTGGTCTGTCCCGCAAGAACATAAGATGGCGCAAGTCGATAAAGGGGAATTGTTATGGATTTGGGCATTTCAGGCAAATGGGCGTTGGTCTGCGGCGCCAGCCGGGGCTTGGGCCTTGGCTGCGCGCAGGCGTTGGTGCAAGAGGGCGTCAACGTGCTGATCGTGGCCCGCGGGGCTGAAGCGCTGTCGGCGGCTGGCGCCAGACTGCGGGCCGATCACGTTCGCGCGGGCGGCGCGCAGGTGCTGACGGTCAGCGCCGACATCACCTCGGCACAAGGACGCGCAGCGGTGTTCGCGCAGCGTGCCGACTTTGACATCGTGATCACCAATGCGGCCGGTCCGGCACCAGGTGATTTTCGTGATTGGTCGCAAGATGATTGGCAGCGTGCATTGCAGGCCAACATGCTCACCCCCATCGAATTGATCAAGGCGACCGTGGACGGCATGGCGGCTCGCGGTTTTGGCCGCATCGTGAACATTACCTCTAGCGCGGTGAAGGCGCCGATTGACATTCTCGGGTTGTCCAACGGCGCACGCAGCGGGCTGACCGGTTTCGTGGCCGGTGTGGCGCGCAGCCCGTTGGCCGCCAAGGGCGTCACGATCAACAACCTGCTGCCCGGGGCGTTCGATACCGACCGGCTGCGCGGCACCATGCAGGGTCTTGCGGCCAAGACCGGTCAGACGCTGGACGCGGTGCTGCAGGCGCGGCGCGGCGCAATTCCGGCCAAGCGCTTTGGCAACCCACAGGAATTTGGTGCTATTTGCGCCTTCCTGTGCAGCCAGCAGGCCGCGTACATTACCGGGCAGAACGTATTGGCCGACGGCGGGGCTTTTCCGGGGATACTCTAGACCTAACTGATCAGGGATGTTCTTGCGGGACAGACCGCAGCGCACGTCGCAGGAGACAAGCATGCCCAGTTTGAGATTCTTTGCAGTCCTGCAGCATGGGCTGGCCACGGCCCTGTTGGCGTCCGCTCTGCTGTGCTTGGGCCAGGCGGCGGCACAGACCGCTACGCAGCAGAAGCTGCGCATCGTGGGGGGGCTGGCGGGATTGAACCAGTACGTGCGCCATGAAGAACCGTTCTGGAGCAAGGAGCTGCTGCGGCTCAGCAATGGTAGGTTCGATGCGGAGATCGTCCCGTTTGACCGCGCCGGGGTTCCGGGTGGAGACATGCTGCGGCTGATTCAACTCGGTGTGGTGCCGTTCGGAACTGCCCTGATCAGCACCGTGGCGCAGCAGCACGTCGAACTTGGGGCGCCGGACCTGGCTGGTCTGAACCCCGATATGGCCAGCCTGAAGCGTTCGGTGGCGGCCTTTCGCCCGTATCTGGAGAAGACCTTGCGCGAACGTCATGGCATGGAGGCCTTGGCGCTGTACGTCTATCCGGCGCAGGTGGTGTTTTGTCAGTCCGCATTGAGCAGCCTGGCCGACCTCAAGGGGCGTCGCATCCGGGTGTCCTCCGCCACCCAGTCAGACTTCGTCTCGGCGCTGGGGGCAACACCGGTGGTGACGGGGTTTGCGCAGATCATGGTCAACATGGCCTCCGGTAATACCGACTGCGCCATCACCGGCACGATGTCAGGCAACACCTTGGGTTTGCATCAAGTCACCACCCATGTGCATGCCCTGCCCGTGACCTGGGGCCTGGCGGTGTTTGGTGCCAATCAGGCGGCCTGGGGAGCCTTGCCAGCGGACTTGAGAGCGCTGTTGCGCCAGGAACTGCCCAAGCTGGAGGCGGCCATCTGGCTCGAGAGCGAACGCGAGACCGCGGAGGGGCTGGCGTGCAACAGGGGTGCCGCTACCTGCGGCAGTGGTCGCCTGGGGCACATGCGGGAAGTGCCTGCCTCAGCCCTCGATCTGCGTCGCAGTGAAGAGCTCTTCAAAACCATCGTGCTGCCGCGCTGGTTGCAGCGTTGCGGCGGTCCGTGCGCGGAAGTATGGAATCAGACCATTGGCCCGGTGCGTGGGGTGATGGCACCCCCGGTGCGATGACGAGCAAACGGTTCACCTCTGTCACCGGCTACATCCTGTCCCTGGCCGCGATGTTCCTGGTCGCGGTCTGGGTCGCGGCGGCGGGTTTGATGTGGAGTACCCGCGACGAGGCGCTTTCCGCCAGTCAAGCGCAGGCGGTGCGCTTTGTGAGTGGCGCCGAGACCGCGCTCAATCGCGGCCTGCTCGGTGTGGACGTGCTGCTGGCGGGCATGGATGAACTGTTGGGTCTATCCGGCCTGATAGCCGACTGGATTGATGTCAAGACGACCAGTCGTTCGATGGCCGGTGTCGTGCTGCAGAACCTGCTGGTGCGCCATGTCACGTTGCTGGACGCCGGGGGACGGGTGCTGGCGTCCTCCGACCCCAGCGGCGCCGATCTCAAGCCGAGCGTGCCGGCGGGCTTCGTTGATGAGGTCTTGGCACAAGCGGTGTCCACTATGTTGGTCAGCGCGCCGGTGGTCAGTTTCACCAGCTCCGAGCAGGTGCTGTACTTCGCACGCTCCATCAGGCTGGCTGACGGCTCCAAAGTCGTGGCGGCAGCCGAAGTCCAGGTACCCTCGATCGCCACGATCCTGGTCCAGGGCGTCGATATCAGTGGCCTGGAAGTCACCCTGGAGCGTGGCAACGGTCAGTTGTTGGCCAGCATGCCAGCCCTGGCGCAAAGGTTGGGTGAGCGGCTCGAACCGGCGCTTGGCGCGCGTGGCGACACCACGCGTGCCCTGCAAGCCCCGGCTCGGTTGAGCGGCGCCCCGGCCCTGATCGTGGCCCGGCCGATCCTGTACGGCGATATCCTGATTGCGGCCAGCATCCCCATCGATTCAGCGCTCGCACATTGGCGCACGCAGCGCGATCTCATGGTGGTCGTCTCGATTGTGTTTTCGTTGATGATTCTGGCCGCTGGTGGATTTGCCGCCTGGTATATGGAGCGCTTGGCGCAGGCTCGTCGGACCATCTCGCAGTCCAAGGGGACGCTGGACCAGGCACTCGAATCCATGGTGAGCGGATTCGTGCTGCTCAATGCCGACTACCAGGTGGTGAGCTGGAACCGGCGCTTCGTGGAGTTTTACCCGTGGGTCGGTCGGGTGATGGCGCCCTTGTTGCCGTTTCAAAGGGTGCTGGAGGTGGCCGCCATGCACCATTTGCCAGATGCCAGCGAGGCCGAGCGTCAAGACTGGGTCGCGCGCCGCGTGGCTCTGCAGTGGAGCGCCGAAGGCACGCACGAACAGCGCTTACCCAGCGGGAAGATCATTCAGATCGCCGAGCGGCGCACGCCCGAGGGCGGTGTGGTGATTGTTTACCAGGATGTGACCGAGTTGCGCGAGGCGTCGGCCGCGATCGAGCAATTGGCGTTTTACGACTCGTTGACTGGACTGCCCAACCGGCGACTGCTGCTCGACAGATTGCAGCAGGCCGAGGCGGCCAGCGCGCGCAGCGGCAAGCGCGGCGCGCTGCTGTTCATTGATCTCGACCACTTCAAGACCCTCAACGACACACGGGGTCATGATGTGGGCGACCTGCTGCTGCAACAGGTGGCCTCGCGCTTGAAAGCCTGCGTGCGCGAGGGTGATACCGTGGCCCGCCTGGGTGGCGACGAGTTCGTGGTGATGCTCGACGGCTTGAGCGGCCAGCCGCTTGAAGCAGCGACCCAGACCCGCCTGGTTGGCGAGAAGGTGATAGCCAGCCTCAACCAGCCCTATCAACTCGCCCAGCACAGCCACACCAGCACGCCCAGCATCGGGGCGACCTTGTTTGGCGGTGCTCACCTGGCGTCGGCCGACCTGCTCAAGCAGGCTGACATTGCCATGTACCAGGTGAAGTCCTCGGGGCGCAACGCCCTGTGTTTTTTCGACCCGGCGATGCAGGTCAGCATTGCCCACCGCGCGGAAATGGAGCGGGACCTGCGCCTGGCCATAGCGGCGGACCAGTTTCAGTTGTACTACCAGACGCAGGTGTCTCATGACGAATCCGCCGTCGGCGCCGAGGTGTTGATTCGCTGGTTCCATCCAGAGCGTGGCATGGTGTCGCCCCTCGAATTCATCACGCTGGCCGAAGAGACCGGGCTCATCATTCCGATTGGTCTGTGGGTGCTGCGCACGGCCTGCGCGCAGCTCAAGGTTTGGGACGAGGTGCCGGGTCGGAGCGATTTGCAGTTGGCGGTGAACGTCAGCGCGCGCCAGTTCCGGCAAGCTGATTTTGTCAACCAGGTGCGTTCGGTGCTGGATGAAACCGGCGCCAGACCGAATCGGATCAAGCTGGAGCTGACCGAGTCGATGGTGCTGGATAACGTGCAGGACACGATCGAGAAGATGCACGCCCTCAAGCGCCTGGGGGTGCGCTTTTCGATGGACGATTTTGGCACCGGTCAGTCGTCGCTCTCCTACCTGACGCGCCTGCCGTTGGACCAGCTCAAGATCGACCAGTCCTTTGTGCGCAACATCGGCGTTGCCGTGACCGACGCAGTCATCATCCAGACCATCATCGGGATGGCGCGAAACCTCGGCCTGGAAGTGATTGCCGAGGGCGTCGAGACCGCCGATCAGCGCGCATTCCTGGCCCTGCATGGGTGCCAGTTGTGCCAGGGTTTCCTGTTCTCCAGGCCGCTGCCGCTGGCTGAGTTCGAAAGCCTGCTGGGCGCGGCCTGAGCAAATGACCCGCGCGGCGGTCCAGGGGTGTCGCGCGCGGGTATCGCCGCTCCGCGTTTCGTGGCACGATGGCGGCTTCATTCTCTTCAGCGCAGCGTCACCATGAACCACCACTCGACCAAGGCCATTCTCATTGAACAAACTGGCGGACCTGAGCAACTTAAGCTGGTGGAGCTGCCGGTGGGCGAGCCCGGCCCCGGTGAGATTCGCATCCGCCACCATGCGGTCGGTTTGAACTTCATCGACGTCTACCACCGCGCCGGCGTCTACCCCATGCCCATGCCCCTGCAACTGGGCATGGAGGCGGCCGGGGTTGTCGAGGCGGTCGGCGAAGGCGTCAGTCACTTGCAGGTGGGCGACCGCGCCGCCTATGCGTCGACGCCGCCGGGTAGCTATTGCGAGTTGCGCGTGATGCCGGCCAAGTGCGTGTGCAAGTTGCCCGATGCGATCAGTTTCGAGACCGGCGCGGCCATGATGCTCAAAGGTTTGACCGCGCAATACCTGCTCAAACGCACCCAGCCACAGGGGGGCCTGCACGCCGGTGACTTCGTGCTGTTTCATGCAGCCGCCGGTGGCGTCGGATTGATCGCCTGCCAATGGGCGCGCGCCCTGGGCCTGCAACTGATTGCCACCGCCGGCTCGGACGCCAAGTGCGCGCTGGCGCGCGAGCATGGCGCCGCGTACGCCATCAACTACAGCAGCGAGGACTTTTTGGCGCGGGTCAAGGAGATCACCGAAGGCAAGGGCGTCAAGGTGGTGTACGACTCAGTCGGCAAGGATACCTGGGACAAATCGCTCGACTGCCTGCAGCCCTTTGGCCTGATGGCCAGTTTTGGCAACGCCTCGGGCCCGGTGCCGCCGTTTGCGCCCGGCCTACTGGGTGCCAAGGGCTCGCTCTACGTCACGCGCCAGACGCTGTTCACCCATATCGCGACACGCGAGACGACACAAGCCATGGCCGACGAGCTGTTTGCGGTGGTGGGCAGCGGACAGGTGAAAATCCGCATCGACCAGCGTTACCCGCTGGCGGACGTGCAACAAGCCCATCGCGACTTGGAGGCGCGCAAGACCACCGCTTGCAGTGTGTTGACCTTGCAAGTGCGATGACCGTGGGCCAGAATCGAATCAATCAAAACAGGAGATCGTGATGCGTGTATTTCAGATCGAGGGCGACTGGGGCATGGCCAACCTGAAGCTCTCGCAACGGCCCCAGCCCACGCCCGGCGTGGGCCAAGTGCTGTTGCGCATGAAGGCTTCGTCGCTGAATTTTCGGGACTTGGTGGTGCCGGAGCGGGGCTATGGCAACTACACCGGCACCTTGCCGCTGATTCCGATCTCGGACGGCGTGGGCGAGGTGGTGGCGGTGGGCGCGGGCGTCACCCGCGTTGCCGTGGGCGATCGGGTGTGCCCGACCTTCTTTCAGACCTGGATTGCCGGCGAGCCGGATTTGACGCGCCTGACGCAGTCGCTGGGCGGCCCGATCGACGGCACCATGGCCGAGTACATGTGCCTGTCCGAGCAAGGCGTGGTCAAGGTGCCGGCGTACCTGAGCGACCTGGAGGCCGCAGCCTTGCCGTGCTCGGCCCTCACGGCCTGGAGCGCGCTCAATACCTGCGCTGCGGTCAAGCCCGGCGACAAGGTGTTGGTGCAGGGCACCGGCGGCGTGGCTTTGTTCGCACTGATGTTTGCCAAGCTGGC